>DJBQ01000116.1:0-1594 GCA_002430125.1 Rhodobacterales bacterium UBA5972 | reverse complement strand
TCACCAAACCACCCAAAGCAATCTTGCCTTCGATCCGCGCCAGAGTCGCCCCCAGACAAACGTGAATACCCGTGATAAACGCCAGATGCCGGTTTGGTTTGCGGGTGATATCGACAGTTTCGGGTTTGTCAAAAACCTCGGGGTCGCGATTGGCCCCGGCGATTGACGTGTGAACATACGTTCCGGCAGGCAGGGTCGCGCTGGAAAGTTTGATCGGCTCTGAGGTCAGGCGGTTGCCGATCTGTAACGGGCTTTGAAAACGCAAAACCTCCTCCACTGTTGAGGTGATCAGATTTGGATCGCGTTTTAGCAACTGATGCTGGTCCGGATATTCCAGCAACATCCCAACGGCATTGCCGACAAAGCTGGTCGTTGTCTCGTGGCCCGCGTTCAGTAAGAAAATGCAGTTCTGAATCAGTTCGTCCTGATTAAGCCGGCGCCCGTCCACGTCGCCGAAAATCAGAGAGTCCAAAACCTCGCCCTGTCCGGCGCTGTCAGGATTTGCACGTCGGTGATTGATCAGATCATCAAGCAGGGCTGAAAATTCGGTCACCGCTGCGTTCCCTATCGCCAGGCGTTCGGCTGAAACAACCGGGTCGAGCGCACCTAGGATGGCTATTGAAAATCCGCGCAATTTGGCGCGGTGTTGCTCGGGAATTCCCAACATGAATGAAATAATTTCAGTCGGCAGAGCCGTGGAGAAATCCTGAATGAAATCAAATTCCTGCAAGTCCTCGGCGCGATCCATAAGTCGATTGACGATGGTCTCGATTAACGGTTCCATCTCGGCCAGTTTGCGCGGTGTAAAGGCTGCGGCCAGTAACTTTCGCACGACGGTATGATATGGTGGATCGTTAAAAATCAGGCTTGTCGTATGATGGACAAACAAGGGGCATTGGCCAAATTTCTTGCCGAATTCAACCTTTTTATCGGAAAGCATCGCGCGCGACTGATAAGTTTTCAAAACGTCGTCGTAGCGTGTCAGATAGAAAGAACCGTCCGGGTTTCGATGCACGGGGGCTTGTTCGCGTAGGGCTTTCAAAGTTGGGAAAGGGTTCTCGATAAATGACTGATCAATGCCGTTAAGATCGAAATCACGAATTGTGCTGTCCATTTTTACCTGCCTTGCCCTTAGTCATCGGGTGAAACCCTAAGTATAAAGGCCCGCGGCTTCAACCAGAGATGCAATCCCGCCTGACATTGCCAATTGCTCTTGGCGCAAAGTTTTGGCACTTTCAATCGACCAGCCAGATCAAACGAATGTAAAACCGATGTCCTGTCCAATCTGTTCCAAACCACCCAGCGAAAAGTATCGCCCGTTCTGTTCCAAAAGATGTGCAGATATTGATCTGGGAAAATGGTTTAACGAGAGTTATAGCGTCCCCAGCGCGGAAATCGAAGGCGACGAAGAAAAGGCAGAGTCAGTCGGTAACCCATCACGGCAACTGCATTGACCCAAAGTTAATCGTTACGGAGCTTTTTTCGCGAAAGTCACTGGACAGTGCCCCGCCGCTATCCTAAAACCGCTCGACCCAAGGTAAGATACCTTGCCCGTGCCCGGGTAGCTCAGGGGTAGAGCAGTGGACTGAAAATC
>DJBQ01000060.1:18732-21852 GCA_002430125.1 Rhodobacterales bacterium UBA5972 | reverse complement strand
CAAAAATCGCATTTGCCCCAACCGTGCCAATCCCCAAGCCGCCGCGTACCCGCCTGAACATGTGGTTGGCCACGTCAAACGCATCACGCCCCATGCCGGTGACCGACACGATATAGCCCATCAAAACGAACAGTGGCACCACCCCGAAAAAATAGCTCGAGATGGTTTCGCTTGCCGCCAGCGCCAACAGCTTTCCCGCCAGTAATGGCGAGCCCTTGATCATCCAGACCCCGACATACGACGACAGCATCAATGAAAACGGCACCCAAAAGCCGAGGTAAATCATCAAAACCATAGCCCCGAACGAGGTTATGCCGATTTCAAACGGGCTCATACAGCCTCGCTTTTCGGGGCGACCATTCGGATCAGACAGGTCATTGCGAACAAGCCCAACTGCACCAGCAACGCCGCACAGCCGATCAGGATGATCAGCTTCACCGGCCAGATCGGTGCGGTGAAATCCCCGATCGTGCCTTCATAGGTGTTGCGGACCCACGCCTTTTGAAACAACGGCGTGCTGGCGCTCAGGATTTGCCAGACCAAAGCCATTGCCGCCAGTGAATACAGAAAATCTATCGCCATGCGAAGGCGCGGCGCGCGTTTTTCAACGAATCCAAGCACCGCATCAGTGCGCGTCAAACGGCCTTTGCGAAAAGTTTGGGCGACTTGCAGAAACACGATGGCAACGATGGACATCGACACGATTTCAGGCACGCCCGATACCGGATTGTTAAACATACCGCGCCCGATCACATCGGCATTGACCAGCAGCATAACCGCGCAGATCAACAGGGTGCCGACCACATTCAAACCCGCAGTCATCGCGTCGATCACCCGCCGCAAAGCCTGAAACCACGGCGGGAAATCCGTTTCTGGGGAAATTGGCGAAGGTGAAACGTCAGTCATTCTGGCGAAATCCTTGGGGTGCTGCGAAAAAGGCGGGCCGATCAGCCCGCCTTTTCAATCAGTTATTCCTGATCCCAATTGCGAACCGGAGTCGCCCCGGCCGCACGCATCGTATCCATATAGGATTTCAGAACCGCCGTTCCGGCCTTGCCTTCGCTGTCAAGTTGGGCGGCCCAAAGCTTGGCGACGTTATCCATGCCGCCTGCCCATTCTGCGCGCATCTCGGGACTGACTTCGGTCACGGCCGCACCTTGGGACTGCATGATGCCAAGGAACTTGGAGACCGACGCATCCAGATCCGCATGATAGGCCACACGGTCAGCAATCGCCGCGTCCTTTAGCGCCTTTTGCACATTCGCAGGCAAACCGTCGTACCAGTCTTTGTTGGCGGCAATCCCACCAGCATATTGTGCACCAAACCCGATCTTGGTGATGTAAGGCGCCACTTCATGCAGTTTGCCGGGCAAAGCTGCCGAGGCAAACACGATCACACCGTCATAAACCCCGGTTTTGATCTCGTTATAATAGGTCGTAAGGTTTCCCGAAACGCCAACAGCGCCGGTGCCCTTCAGCCAATTCACCGCAGGCCCCGGAGCGCCGATCTTCCGGCCTTCCATATCGGCAATGGAATTGACCGGAAACGTGGTCATCAGCAGATAGTCATCAATGCCAATCGCCCCACCCAGATATTCCAGACCGTTTTCCGCCCAGGATGCCTTCATATCGGCGTTGGTTTCCTGCAACTGGTCCATCCAAGCAGCAACCAAAGCGGCGTCCGTATGCACGAAGGGGGTAAAATAGGTTACGTTCTGCACTGACAGTTTTGCCGGATCAAACAGGCTGGAAACCAGTCCAATTTCTGCAAGCCCTTCTTCAATCGCTTCCAGTTCGTCGCCGACTTTGGCCAGCGCCCCGCCATATTGCTCGCTCCAGGTGATCGTGGTGCCGCTGCCTTCAAGGGCGGCGTTCACCGCTGGAATAAAGGTTTGGCTTAAGTGTTTCACCCAACGAAAGACCGGCGGATGACCGGCAACGATCGTTACATTCATATCGGCGGCTTGGGTCACAGGTGCTGCAAACACCCCGCCCAGTGCGACGACCGCAGCTAATGTACTAAGTTTCAGTAAGGCCTTCATGGTTTCCTCCCGGTTAATTAATCTGTTAAGTCCTTGTTTTTTCGTGCAAAAATCGGCGAAAATAAACTATTCGAACTTTGATGCTCCGAAAGCCGCGAATTCCCTCTCCCAAGGATTTTTTGCTGCATCAATGTGCAAGCCATACGATACGACCGCTCGCGAAATTCAGGATTGAAGACACCCATTTGCAACAAAGCCGCTCCCGGCAGGCGGGCATCTTTTTGGGATATTGATACCTGATGATCCGCAACATCAGAATTGATGGTTTTGAAACCCGAGTCAACAACTCTGGAATTGCGGGTGGGCGACCTGATGCAGATTTCGCGGCATCATTCACCCGTGAACAAACCTGCAGCCTCCCGCTTCAACCTTGAAACGGCGTCGATTTCCGCGCTTCGATCTGCAATTCTTTGCCGTCAAAAATATGCGCAATCATTTTTTCAGCAGCCGTCGAACCGTCGCCGGTTTCAATCGCATCCACCAAAGCCATATGATCACCAAGCGATTTTGACATGTCGACATTCTGCAAGGTTGCGAACAGCGTAAACGAATATACACGGCCCCAGATATTATCAAAGAAATCCAGCAAATACCGGTTATTGGTCGCTTCAACAAAGGCCCGGTGAATCGCTTTGTTCGCCTCAAAATAGGCCTGCACGCTGTTATCCGCCAGATCTTCTTCCTTCCGGATCAGATCCCGCAGATCGGCGCATATCTTTTTGTCGCCGGTTTCCGCCAGCAATCGCGCAGCGTAACCTTCAATCGCGGCTCTCGTGCCGTAAAGCTCGGAAATCTCGGCATTGCCGATCTTGCGTATTTTGAAACCGCCACGACCGGCGACCGTCAGGATACCTTCCTGTTCCATACGAAACAACGCTTCGCGAATCGGCGTGCGGCTGATTTCAAACTCTTCCGCCAGCTTTTCCTGCACAATCCTGTCATCCGCCGAAATCGTACCATCGCGGATCGCTTGCATGATTTGGTCATAGACCTGATCGGCAAGCCGCACACGCGGCTGGGAAAGTGACCTAAATCCCATCGTGGTCTTCCTTATTGACAAAATTCCTCAAAATTCTTG
>DJBQ01000060.1:0-18670 GCA_002430125.1 Rhodobacterales bacterium UBA5972 | reverse complement strand
GTGACCTAAATCCCATCGTGGCCTTCCTTATTGACAAAATCCCTCAAAATTCTTGTTATCGGTTTCCGCATCCAACGAACAGTGAAATTGCGATACAGCGCGATCCGCATGCCTTTTCTTGTTGATACTCATTCCGTTCTGTATACAGTATACGAACACCTACGGAAAAGAGGAACGCTATGTGTGGAATCGCTGGTAGAATACTGAACGGTCCCGGCAGAGTCGGCTATGACCTTGTTGAACTGATGGACGCACAGGAACACCGTGGCGCGGATTCAACCGGATTTGCCATTTACGGAATTCCACGCGACACCGGATATGTCGTCAGGGCGATGGGGTTTGACCGCAATCAGCTTTCCAAAGACCTCGAAGATTTTCGCGCCATCCTGAAAGAACATGGCGGCGATTTCGTTGACGATCCAACCTGGGACAATAGCGACAGCAAACATTACTCGGCGCGCATGACAATCACCGACCCGGTGGATGTGGCGCGCTGGACAAAAGCTGCCGATCAGATTTGCGACCGGTTTGAAATGCAATCGGTTGGCCGCGCGCTTGAAATCATCAAGGATACCGGCGCTTATGCTGTCGCTGACAAGCACGGGGTGCGTGATATGATCGGCACTCACGGCCTTGGTCATGCCCGTCTGGCCACCGAATCCGATGTCAGCCCAAACGCCAGCCATCCATTTTGGGCACGCCCCTTCCCGGACGTGGCAATCGTCCATAATGGCCAGATCACCGACTAATACAGCTGGCGCAAGCGCTTGGAACTAAAGGGATATCGCTTCCTTACATATAATGACAGCGAACTGATTGCGGTCTGGGTTTCTGACCGGATGAAGGAAGGCCTGACAATGGAACTGGCGCTGACCCGGTCAATCGAAGAAATCGACGGCGTTTTCACTTTCATGATCAGCCGGGCCGATAAAATCGGTTTTGCCAAAGACCGTTTCGCGATGAAGCCGTTGGTGGTCATCAACGAAAACGGCGAGATTTCAGCGGCAACCGAAGAACAATCCGTACGCCGTATCTGCGACGACGAGGGGGTCAGCATCATCAACTACGACGGCCCAAGCCTGCATGGCATCTGGGGCGTCGGAAACCGGAGGGCGGCTGCGTGACTGATGTCGTTATCGAGGTCGGCAAACGTCCGATCCGCCAAATCCACGAGGAAATTCAGGCGGCGGCCAATCAAGGCAAGTCGATCCTGATCACCAAAACCGGATCACGCCATAATCTGGGTGTCGGCCTGCCGCCGGGCTGCCGCCTGCATTTTGAAGGATCAGTCGGTTATTATTGCGGCGGCCTGAACACCGGCGCGATCATCAATATCGACCGCAACGCCGGGTGGGGTTGCGGCGAGGCGCAAAGCGACGGCCATATCACCATCGGCGGCTATGCCGGCATGTCGGTCGGGGCTGCCATGTTGGGCGGCACCATCCATGTCAAAGGCGATACCGGCCCGCGCGCCGGCGTCGCGATGAAGGGTGGCAACATCGTCGTTGAAGGCAAAATCGGCTATCAATCGGGGTTCATGGCGCATGGCGGCAAGATCATCGCCCTTGGCGGGGCCGGCGCAAGCTGTGCAGACGCGCTGTGGCAAGGTGAAGTCTGGATCACCGGCGACATCGAAGATTTGGGTGTCGATGCCATCATTACCGAACCAACCGCCGAACAAGTGGCCGAGGTGGACGCGATTCTGGATCCGCTGGGTCTGAAAGACACTTCTCGGGATTGGCGCAGAATTATCGCCGGTCAACGCCTTTGGTATTTTGAAAGCAGGGACGCAAAAGCATGGCTGATGATATAAAAGCTCCGTACGAGTATCCGTTTGAAGAGGCCAGCGAAGAGTTAATCGGGTTTGGCGACGGTGCAATCCAAGGCCGCCCGGCTGGCGTTCCTTAGTCATATGACACGGGCGGTTCAGCCCGCTGGACACCCGAGGCAATTTCCGAAGCCCATGCGCTGGCGCAGCTTGGACGCTATCAGGTGCGCGGGTATAATTCGTTTAACCACCGGCTGCCGACATTTGACGACCTGACTTTTGTTCCCGCCACCATGACCCGCCTGCCCCTGGAAGGCTATCGCGAGAAATGCGAGACAAAGACCGTTCTGGGCGGCGGCCGTGGATTGGTTGAAAAACCGATCGAACTTGATATCCCGATCTATATCGCCTCGATGTCGTTTGGCGCGCTGTCTGCCAGTGCGAAAGAAGCCCTTGGCCACCCAACGCAAAGGATAAAAAAGGCGGTGTTCTGGTAACACGGGTTGTGGGGTTGGCAACCACATAACCGGGCCGCCCAAAAAGATAAAAGGGAGAAGACCAATAATGACCAATAAAGACTTCAGCCTGCCGCCCGGCACCCACACTGTTGCCCTTGGGATGGGCGATATGAACGGCATTCTGCGCGGCAAACGCATTCCGGCGTCGCATTGGGAAACAACTGTCAAAGAAGGCAACGCCCTTTCAATCGCGTTGCTGGCCATCGATATGACCTGCGACATCTGGGATACGCCTTACGTCAATTTCGACAATGGCTATCCTGACATGCATATGTTCCCGCTGACCAAACCCGTGGCCTCGCCTTGGGAAGACGGCTTTGCGATCTGTCTGGCGCGGGCTGAAGGCACCGATCACAAGCCAGTGCCGATTGATCCGCGCGGCGCTTTAATCGCGCAAGTCTAACGGGCCGCCGCCATGGGCTACGAGGTCAAAACCGGAACCGAGCTTGAATTCTTCCTGCTTGATCCGGATACCCTGCAGCCCAAAGAGCAGTCAGTCCAAGTCTACAGCATGGCCCGCGCCGCCGAAATGGAACATGTTCTGGGGCCGATCCGCCAACAAATCAACGAGCTTGGCATACCGATTGAACAATCAAACCCGGAATATGGTGCAGGTCAGGTCGAGGTGAATATCCGCTACGACGAGGCGTTGAAATCCGCCGATCAGGTTGTCTTGTTCCGCTCGCTTGTCAAGGAACTGGCGCATAAACACGGTTATCTTGCGACCTTCATGGCCAAACCCTTTATCGACGCATTAGGCAGCGGGTTCCATACGCATTATTCCCTGTGGAAAGACGGCAAGAACGCCTTTGCCGAAGCTGGCAAGCTGAACAAAATCGGCCTGTCTTTTCTGGCCGGATTGCAAAAATACATGCCTGAAATTGCAATCGCCGGATCGTCCAATCCCAACGCTTTCCGCCGCCGCCAGCCCTATACGTTTTGCCCGATCAACAACAGTTGGGGCTATGACAACCGCACCGTTGGCTTGCGGGTCATTCAGGGCCACGACAGCGCCGTTCGGGTTGAAAAGCGCGATGCCTCGGCTGATTGCAATCCTTATTATCTGCTGGCCACCGACATTGCCGCCGGTCTTGACGGCATCGAACAGGGGCTAACCCCGACCGAACCCTGCCATGGCAATGCTTACGCTCTGGAAACCGCCGACCCGCTGCCGCTTAATCTTACGGATGCGGTTGCTTTGGCCAAAAGGTCCGAACTGATGCAACGGGTGCTGGGCGAAAGCCGTCTGGCGATCCTGATCCAGCAAGCAGAACGCGAGATTGAGTTTGTTGCCAACCAGGTGACACAGGTTGAAATCGACCGTTATATGCGGAATTTCTGACCCTTGCCTGCCGATCAACCTCTATAACGACACCATTTGCGCCCGGCCCTTTCCGGGCGCAAACGTGTCCAGCCAGAATTTCTTTTCGCCCGACACTTGGATTACGCATGGATTCAGGTGGTTTTGCCGCGAAAATACCGCCAAACATGCGGCACCAACCCGCCTGATATCCAAAAATCAAGGCTTGAAGTCGGATTTAGCTTCATGCCATTTAATCTCCCCGCATGCTCGGGCATAAGACAGACACACAGATGGCCGATTCCTTATTCAGACGAGAAAACCCATGACCATTGAAATCCCTCAGCAGCGCGGCGCCAAGGCTGGCCTTTACGACCCGCGCAATGAACATGACGCATGTGGCTTGGGTTTCATCGCGAATATCAAGGGCACCAAATCGCATAAGATTATCGAAGACGGCATCCGAATTCTTGAGAATATGGAACATCGCGGCGCCACAGGTGCTGACCCGTTGATGGGGGATGGTGCCGGTATTTTGGTGCAGATCCCGCATGAATTTCTGGCGGATGAATGCAGTATTCTGGGGTTTGACCTGCCACATGCCGGTGATTACAGCCTTGGTTATTTCTTCATGCCCCAAGACGTGGCCTTGCAGGATCAGATCAAATCGATCATCGCCGACATGGCCAACGGCTCGGGTCACAACCTGATTGGCTGGCGGTCGGTTCCAACAAGCAACGCCAAACTGTCGCAAGACCCTGAAATCATGGCGTCCGAGCCCGCACATTGGCAGGGCTTTTTCGCCCGCCCGGCTGGCATCAGCGATGACGATTTTGAACGTCGCGTCTATATCCTGCGCCGCGAGGTTTCAAACGGGGTGATCCAGCATTTGGGCAGCCGCGAAGATGTCTATCCGGTATCAATGTCGTCGCGCACCGTCGTCTATAAAGGCATGTTCCTCGCGGACCAGTTGCACCCCTATTACGCAGACCTGCGCGACCAACGCTTTGTGTCGGCACTTGCCATGGTCCACCAGCGGTTTTCGACCAACACTTTCCCATCGTGGAAACTGGCGCATCCGTACCGCATGGTCGCCCATAACGGCGAAATCAACACGTTGCGCGGCAACGTAAACTGGATGGCAGCCCGGCAATCAACGCTGTCAAGCGACCTGTTCGGGGCCGAGATCGAAAAAATCTGGCCGGTTTCCTACGAAGGCCAATCCGACACAGCCTGCTTTGACAACGCATTAGAGCTGCTGTTTCAAGGCGGTTATTCACTGGCACACGCCATGATGATGCTGATCCCCGAAGCCTGGGCCGGCAATCCGCTGATGGACGAACAACGCCGCGCGTTTTACGAATATCACGCAGCCCTGATGGAACCATGGGACGGCCCCGCCGCGATTGCCTTCACCGATGGCCGCCAGATCGGTGCCACGCTTGACCGCAACGGCCTGCGCCCTGCCCGCTATTTTGTGCTGGACGACGACACGGTTGTACTGGCCTCAGAAGCCGGGACATTGCCGTTTGACGAAAGTAAAGTCGTCACCAAATGGCGGCTTCAGCCCGGTAAAATGCTGCTGATCGACCTTGAAAAAGGCGTCATCGTTTCGGACGAGGAAATCAAACACGACCTCTGCGGCGCACATGACTATGACAGATGGCTGAAAGATACGCAGATCGTTCTGGAAGAAATGAAAGGTGCCAAATCCTCTCCGCGCAAGCATCAGGGCCCTGATCTGATGAATGCACAAAAGGCTTTTGGCTATACGCAGGAAGACATCAAATTCCTGATGAAGCCGATGGCGACGACCGGTCAGGAAGCTTTGGGATCAATGGGCACTGATACGCCGATTTCCGCGATTTCAAACAAGGCCAAGCTGCTTTACACCTATTTCAAGCAAAACTTTGCCCAGGTCACCAACCCGCCGATTGACCCGATCCGCGAGGAATCGGTGATGAGCCTTGTGTCCTTTATTGGCCCGCGCCCGAACCTGTTTGATCTTGCTCACACCTCCACCAACAAACGGCTGGAAGTTCGCCAACCGATCCTGCGCAACTCGGATTTGCTTAAAATCCGCGACATCAGCGACATTGGCGACAACCAGTTCGTGTCGCGCGTTCTGGACATAACTTTCAATGCAGACCGCGGCCCGGACGGGATGAAATTCTGCCTTGATAACCTGTGTCAAGCCGCTGAAAAAGCTGTGAAAACCGGCGAAAACATCATCATCCTGTCGGATCGCCAGTTCGGCGAAAACCGGGTTGCCGTGCCTGCCCTTTTGGCAACGGCTGCCGTGCACCACCACCTGATCCTGAAAGGTTTGCGCACCTCGGTTGGGTTGGTTGTTGAATCCGCCGAACCCCGCGAAGTGCATCATTTCGCGATGCTGGCCGGTTACGGCGCCGAGGCAATCAACCCCTATCTGGCCTTTGAAACGCTGGCTGAAATGCACGCAAACAACGAGTTTCCGTCCGAGGTTGACGCCCGTGAAGTCGTGCAACGCTATATTAAATCCATCGACAAAGGCCTGCTGAAAGTCATGTCGAAAATGGGGATTTCGACCTATCAATCCTATTGCGGCGCGCAGATTTTTGACGCGATCGGCCTGTCCTCGCCGTTCATTGCCAAATACTTCACTGGCACCGCCAGCCAGATCGAAGGCATCGGGCTTACTGAAATCGCCAAAGAAACCTTCGAGCGTCACCGCGCCGCCTATAGCAACGTGCCGGTACTGGCGCATGAACTCGATGTCGGCGGCGATTACGCCCTGCGCCAACGTGGCGAGGCACATGCCTGGACATCTGACACAATCACCAACCTGCAACACGCCGTGCGCGGCAATTCGCAGGAACGTTACCGCGAGTTCGCCAAGTCCATAAACGACCAGCAAGAACGCCTGTTGACGATCCGCGGCCTGTTCCGCCTGCGCCCCGCTGCTGAAACCGGACGCACCCCGATTGATCTGGCCGATGTTGAAAGCGCTGCCGCGATCGTCAAACGCTTTTCCACCGGCGCGATGTCTTATGGCTCGATCTCGGCCGAAGCGCACGAGAATCTGGCGATTGCGATGAACCGGATTGGCGGCAAATCCAACACCGGCGAAGGTGGCGAAGAAGTTGAACGCTTCACCCCGATGCCAAATGGTGACAGCAAGCGTTCAGCGATCAAACAGGTCGCGTCCGGGCGGTTCGGGGTGACCACCGAATACCTGATGAACGCCGACATGATCCAGATTAAGATGGCGCAGGGCGCGAAACCCGGCGAAGGCGGCCAATTACCCGGCCACAAGGTTGATGCAGTGATTGCCAAAGTACGCCATTCCACCCAAGGCGTCGGCCTGATCTCGCCGCCACCACACCACGACATCTATTCCATCGAAGATCTGGCGCAGCTGATTTACGACCTTAAAAACGTCAATCCGGCGGCTGATATTTCGGTCAAACTGGTCTCCGAGGTTGGTGTCGGCACAGTCGCGGCGGGTGTCGCCAAGGCCCGCGCCGATCACGTGACCATTTCCGGCATGGAAGGCGGCACCGGCGCCAGCCCGCTGACCTCGATCAAACATGCAGGTTCGCCTTGGGAAATCGGTCTGGCCGAAACCCACCAGACCTTGCTGAAAAACAAACTGCGCTCGCGCATCGCGGTGCAGGTCGATGGCGGCCTGCGCACCGGTCGTGACGTGGTTATCGGCGCGCTGCTTGGAGCCGATGAATTCGGCTTTGCCACCGCCCCACTGGTCGCATCCGGCTGTATAATGATGCGCAAATGCCATCTGAACACCTGCCCGGTCGGCGTCGCCACCCAAGACCCGGTGCTGCGCAAACGCTTCACCGGTCAGCCGGAACACGTGATCAACTATTTCTTCTTCGTCGCCAACGAGGTCCGCGAGATCATGGCCGAATTGGGCTTTGCTACCATGGACGAAATGGTCGGCCAACTCAACGTGCTCGACCGGGATATGGCAATTCGGCACTGGAAGGCCAATGGTCTCGATTTCAGCAAGCTGTTTTATGATCCCGAAATGGGCGACAGTGTGCCAATCCACCATTGCGAGCCGCAAATCCACCATATCGACGACATTCTGGACCGCGAATTCATCAAACTGGCCCAGCCGGCACTTGAGAACCGCGAACCGGTCAAACTTGATCTGAAAATCGCCAACCGCAACCGGTCAGCCGGGGCGATGCTGTCAGGCGAAGTCGTCAAACGCTATGGCCACGCTGGCCTGCCCGACGACACGATCAGCATCAAACTGACCGGCACAACCGGCCAGTCCTTTGGGGCGTGGCTGTGTCGCGGCGTGACGCTGGAAGTCGAAGGCGAAGGCAACGACTATATCGGCAAGGGCCTGTCAGGCGGCAAACTGATCATCTATCCACCAGCCAGCGCCACCCAAATTAACGCCAGCAAATCAATCATCGCCGGCAACACCGTTCTTTACGGCGCAATTGAAGGCGAATGTTACTTGCGCGGCGTGGCTGGCGAACGCTTCGCTGTGCGCAACTCTGGCGCCACGGCAGTTGTCGAAGGCGTCGGCGATCACGGTTGTGAATACATGACCGGCGGCGTGGTTGCGGTCCTTGGCTATACCGGGCGCAATTTCGCCGCAGGCATGTCGGGCGGTATCGCTTATGTGCTGGATGAAGACGGCACCTTCGCCAAGCGTTGCAACCTGTCGATGGTCGAACTTGAACCGGTGCCGGAAGAAGACGACCTGATGGAAACCGAACATCACAGCGGCGGCGGCATCGAACATCACGGCCGCGTCGACGTGACCGGCGACATGAGCCGGCATGACGACGAACGCTTACGGCGTTTGATCGAGAATCATATGTTTTATACCGGTTCGACCCGGGCCGCAGAGATCCTTGATAACTGGGAAACCTTTCGCCCGAAATTCGTCAAGGTCATGCCAACCGAATACCGCCGCGCCTTAGCCGAAATCGAAGCCTCGCAACAATCGTCAAGCGACGCCGCATAAACCAACAAATACCGCGGCGCAGTGGCGCCTGAAGTGGAGTGATAAATTATGGGTAAAGTCACAGGTTTCCTGGAATTGGACCGGCAGGACAGAAAGTACCGTCCGGCCTCGGATCGTGTGCGCAATTACAACGAATTTGTCATATCTCTGCCGGAACAAACCCTGCAAGATCAGGCCAGTCGGTGCATGGATTGCGGCATTCCGTTTTGCCATGACGTGAAGGGCCTCAAGGGCTGTCCGGTCAACAACCAGATCCCCGACTGGAACGATCTGGTCTATAACGGTGCCTGGGAAATGGCCTCGCATAATCTGCATTCCACCAACAATTTTCCGGAATTCACCGGCCGCATCTGCCCCGCCCCGTGCGAGGCTTCCTGCACCCTGAACCTCATCGACAGCCCGGTCACGATCAAATCCATCGAATGTGGCATCGTCGACAAGGCGTGGGAAAACGGCTGGATCACTCCTCAAATCCCGACGCATAAAACCGGCAAGAAAATCGCCATCATTGGTTCCGGCCCGGCGGGCATGGCAGCCGCACAACAGTTGGCCCGCGCCGGACATGACGTGCATCTTTACGAGAAAAACCAGAAAATCGGTGGCTTGATGCGCTATGGCATCCCCGATTTCAAACTGGCGAAAACCCATATCGACCGGCGAGCAGGCCAAATGGCCGCTGAAGGTGTCACATTCCACACCGGCGTTCACGTTGGCCATGACGTAGCGATCAAAGACATCGCGACCACACACGACGCGGTCATTCTGTCTGGCGGCGCTGAAAAAGCCCGCGACCTGCCAATCGAAGGCCGCGATCTTGCCGGGGTTCACTATGCGATGGAGTTTCTGCCGCAGCAAAATCGCCGTGTCTCGGCGGAACCGATCCTGAAAGTCGATCCAATTCTTGCGCGCGGCAAGCATGTCGTGGTGATCGGTGGCGGCGATACCGGGTCCGATTGCATCGGCACATCAATCCGCCAAGGCGCTTTGTCAGTCACCCAGCTTGAGATCATGCCAACCCCGCCCGACAAAGAAAACAAACAACTGACATGGCCGAACTGGCCTTTGAAAATGCGCACGTCTTCCAGTCAGGAAGAAGGCGCTGATCGCGAATTTGCCGTGATGACACAGCGGTTTGAAGGCGTTGACGGCAAAGTGAAAAAGCTGCACTGCATCCACGTTGACGAGAAATTCCAGCCGATTGCAGGCACCGAATTTGTGCTGAGGGCCGATCTTGCCCTACTGGCGATGGGCTTCGTTTCGCCCGTGGTCGACGGGATGTTGCAAGATTTGGGCGTGGCACTTGATGGCCGCCAAAACGTGCTGGCGGACACCACGTCCTATCAAACCAGCGTCGATAATATCTGGACCGCAGGCGATATGCGACGGGGTCAGTCCTTGGTTGTCTGGGCAATCCGCGAGGGCCGTCAATGCGCCCATGCCGTCGACAAAGCCCTGATGGGCGAGACGGTTCTGCCTTTGTAATATCGCCAAGCGGTTGAAAGATACGGCGCGGGGCGCGGCTTAAAACATCTCGTCCTGATCGCCGTCATCCTCTGACCAGTCTTCGCCGTCATCATCGCCTGAGGCCGCAACAATACCCGGCATCGCCCCGGGCGGTGGCCGGTTGTCTAGCAATCCGGCGTCGCGCAATTCCTTAATGCCCGGCAGATCGCGCGGGCTTTCCAACCCGAAATGATCCAGAAACATCTGTGTGCCAGTGAACGTCACCGGTCGCCCCGGCGTCATCCGGCGACGACCAAGCTTGATCCAGTCAAGCTCCAGCAACAGATCAATCGTGCCACGCGACACTGAAACACCCCGAATTTCTTCGATCTCTGCACGAGTAACTGGTTGATGATAGGCGATAATCGCCAAAGTTTCAATCGCGGCGCGCGAAAGCTTGCGGGTTTCTATGCGTTCCTTTTGCATCAGAAACCCCAGATCGGCAGCCGTGCGGATCGCGTAAGTATCACCGACCTTCACGACATTAACCCCGCGCCCCTCATAGCGCTTGCGCAGACTGACCATCGCTTCGGCGGCGTCACTGCCATGCGGCATCCGTTCGCCAAGCTGGTGCAGGCTTAACGGTTCAGCCGAGGCAAACAGCATCGCCTCGATCATCCGTTCTTGTTCCGCAATCGGCGGCGCCTGAAACAGGCTTTCGCTTTGCATGTCGTCCTTGGTGTCCATCGTCACCCTTTCCGCCTGACCATGATCGGCGCGTATAATTCATCCTGATGCAATTCAATTTGGCCCAGCTTTGCAAGCTCAAGCGATGCCGCAAACGTCGCCGCCGTGGCCGAGCGGCGCTTTTGCGGGTCTTGCGTCCAGCCTTCGGGCAAATATTGCATCAAATCCCCCCATTCCAGTGCCATGCCGATCAACCCCTTCATCCGTTCAAGTGCTTGTTCCATGGTAAACACCGACACGCGCGACAGGCTGAGGGGTTCGAAATCGTCCCGCGTGCGGACACGCGCATAGGCCTGCATCAGGTCAAGCACCGTCGCGGAATAGGTTATCTTGCGACTTCTGGCGACATCTTCCGGAATGCCACGGGCGAAAAAATCACGGCCCAACTGATCGCGCGCCATCAAACGCGCTGCCGCCCGGCGCATCGCTTCCAGCCGTTCAAGCTGAAACGCCAGATGCGCGGCCAATTCTTCGCCACTTGGCCCGGCATCGGACGGGTCCGGCGGCAGCAGCAATCTTGATTTCAGAAACGCCAACCACGCGGCCATCACCAGATAATCCGCCGCCAGTTCGATCCGCAAGCTTTTGGCGCGCTCGATAAAGCTCAGATATTGTTCGGCCAATTGCAGGACGGATATTTTGCGCAAATCGACTTTTTGGGTACGCGACAGCGTTAGCAGCAAATCCAGAGGCCCCTCGAACCCATCCACATCAATTATCAACGCTTCGGCTTTCAGCCGTGCGGTCACTTCGTTTTCAGCACCGAAATCATCGGAATCAGGGGGTGTTTGCTCAGACATTACCCGGCAGCATAAGCATCTGGGCCAATGCCGCCAAGAGGGCGTGTTTATCCATTGGTTCGGGCGGGCGGCGGCACGCCAACGCGCGCTCGGCCCGCAGCGCGGCATCCGCTCCCAGATCACCGGCAGCCGTCGCGATTTCCAGCATTTCTGCCATCACACCGTGGCAATGCAACACCAGATCGCACCCCGCCGCCAACGAGGCAGCCGTGCGGTCAGCAAAAGACCCGCTTAACGCCTGCATCGACAAATCATCGGTCATCAACAATCCGTCAAAGCCGATTTCAGTGCGGATCAGGTCAATCGCTTTGGCCGAAAGGGTGGCACAGTTTTCCGGGTCAACCGCATCATAAACCACATGCGCTGTCATTCCCATCGGCAGGTCGTTCAACCCTTTGAAGGCGGCAAAATCGGTCGCCCACAGTTCAGCCAACGCCGTATCAGTCCGCGGCAATTCCAGATGGCTGTCAGCAACCGGGCGTCCATGACCGGGGATATGCTTTAACACCGGCAACACGCCGCCAGCCAAAAGCCCATCCGCCACAGCCCGCCCTACAGCCACGACCTCGGCCGCCGATTGTCCGTAACACCGGTTGTGGATAATTGCATGCACCGCGTCTGTCGGCACATCCGCAATCGGTGCGCAATTGGTATCAATGCCCAGCGCCAGCAACTCGTCCGCAATCAGCCGCGACCGTATCCACATCGACCGGGGACCACTTTCCGGCCCCGCCAGCGCCATCTGTTCAAGGGCTGGCAACCAGTCAAGCCATGTCGGCCCGCGCAACCGCGCAACGCGCCCGCCTTCCTGATCAATCAGAATAACCGCTTCGCGCCCAACGCTTGCCCGCAAGTCCGCCGTTAACCGCCGGATCTGATCCGGGGTTTCAAGGTTTCGGGCAAACAGGATAAATCCCCATGGATCGGCGTCGCGAAAAAAGCGTTTTTCATCCGCTGTCAGTGCGGTGCCTTCGCAGCCAAAGATATAGCCGCCAGCCACAATTACCGCGACGTTACAGGAATACAGGGCGTTCCGCGCGCCAACATGGCCGAACACAGACGGCGCGAGTCGCCCAAATTATCGAACCCGACCATGCGCAGCCGAAAGAAACTGCGCCCGCCGCTTTCGGCCAGTTGGATGAACCGTTTGCGCCCGTCGATCAGATCACCGTGGCGTTCAATAATAAAGTCCCATTCCTTGATCGCTGATGCACGATCATCAAACGCTCCAAGCTGCACAAGCCGTGTGCCAGCCGTAATCAAAGCCGGGTCAACATCAATATCCACGCTGTTTTTTGAAACCAGCCCAGCAGAGGCGTCCGTCATTGTCGATGTGCTGGCCGCAATCGCCACCACCTGATCCTGACCAACAATCCGCGCGCGTGGTCTTGGCGAGCGTTTAACGCCGGGCAGCTTTGCAAGCTTTTTCGCCGAGGGCGACGCCGCTGCTTCATCGACCGCCGCCTTCACCGCGTTGTTTATTGCTTCAGCCGTGTCAACGATTGTGTCCTCGGCTATCATATCGACCAGATTGATTGTATCGCCGGACAGCGTGGTTTCCCGTGCCTTCGGATGATCCAGTGAAAGCGCCAAATCTTCCGAGGTCAGTTGAACCGGATCAGGCGCCAACACCACCCGGTCAGACGTCGCCTCAACCGTGCCCGAGGATTGTACTTCGTTGACCGCCAAGCCCTGATGCGCCGCCGTTTCACCACCGGGATCATCGGGCTGCACCCGCAATGGGCCTTCCATCGCGCGGACCACCGGCACTTCGGTCACGTCGCGCATGGTCAGTTTATAGCCCCAAAACACCAGTCCCACGACCAGCGAAATAGACAGCAAAGCGCCTATCCAATTCGTTGCTGTCGCAAAAAAGCCGGGTTGTTGCGGCATATCACCGTCATGTTCATAGCCATCATATGCCTGTTCGGACATTCCTAGCCCCTGTTTTCCCCGCTTATCTTGCGGGTGTGCCTGCTCAAACCACCAGATGTTGTATTTTCAGCGATTTTTACCGCATTTCTTGCATCGGGGTTACCCCAAGAATACCCAAACCAGCCGAAAGTACAACGGAAACCGCCGAAATCAGCGCAATTTTGCCAGCCGACCGTGACCAATTATCCTCTTGCAGGAAACGCAACTCGGGCAAATCGTGGCCTTTGTTCCACAGGCCATGGAAATCCGAGGCCAACTCGAACAGATAAAACGCGATCCGGTGCGGCTCGTGCCCTTTGGCGGCCTGTTCCAGCAAACGCGGCCATTCCGCCAGCGTTTTTGCCAGCTTCAATTCCGATGGATGGGTGATTTCCGACAGGTCAGCATTCACCAGATCCGGCTGCTCAACCGCGATCCCGGCAGCCCGCGCTTTGCCCAGAACCGAGGAAATCCGTGCATAGGCATATTGCACATAAAACACCGGATTGTCCTTTGATTGCTCCAGCACTTTGGAGAAATCAAAATCCAGCGGCGCGTCGTTTTTGCGGGTCAGCATCACAAACCGCGTGACCCCTGCCCCGACCAGATCAACCACATCGCGCAATGTGACGAACGTGCCGGACCGCTTGGACATCTTGAACGGCTGACCGTCTTTATAAAGCCGCACCAGTTGCGTCAGCTTGATATCAACCGGCACCCGCCCGTCAGACAGCGCCGAAACCGCCGCCTTCATGCGCTTGACATAGCCACCGTGATCCGCGCCGAAAACATCAATAAGCTCGTCAAATCCACGATCAATCTTGTCAAAATGATAGGCGATATCGGGCGCAAAATAGGTCCAGCCGCCATCGGATTTCTTTACCGGGCGGTCCACGTCATCGCCGTGCAAGGTCGAGCGGAACAAAGTCTGTTCGCGCGGTTCCCAATCCTCGGGCAACTTGCCCTTCGGCGCCTCAAGCGTGCCTTGATACAGCAAGCCCTTGCTGTCAAGATTGGCCAAAGCCGCCTCGATCCGGCCAGTGCCGTAAAGCGACTTTTCGGAATAAAACACATCCATCTTCACACCCAGCGCCAGCAGATCGCTGCGGATCAGGTCCATCATCTGTTCGGTGGCAAATTCGCGCACTTCCGCCAGCCAATGTTCTTCGCCCTTACCCAGCAAGCTGTCGCCATATTTGGCCTTCATCGCCTCGCCCACGGGCACCAGATAGTCACCCGGATACAAGCCTTCAGCGATTTCCGGCGCCTGCCCACAAGCCTCACGGTACCGCTCGTAAGCTGAGCGCGCCAGCACATCGACCTGCGCGCCGCCATCGTTGATGTAATATTCCCGCGTCACGTCATAGCCCGCGAAATCCAGCAGGCTGGCCAAAGCGTCGCCAAACACCGCCCCCCGCGTATGCCCCACATGCAAAGGCCCGGTCGGATTGGCGGAAACGTATTCGACGTTAACCTTCTTGCCAGCCCCCAAAGAAGAGCGCCCGAAATCAGCGCCCTTGGCCAAAACCACCGGCACAATCCCGCGCCAGATCTTGTCAGCCAGCGTCAGGTTCAAAAACCCCGGCCCCGCCACATCTGCCGTTATAATCCGATCGTCCAACACCAGTTTCGCCGCCAAAGCCTCGGCAATTGCGCGTGGGTTGGTGCCTGCCGGCTTTGCCAGAACCATCGCCGCATTGGTCGCCATATCCCCATGCAAAGCATCGCGCGGCGGTTCGACCGCGATATTGCTGAAATCAAGGCCCGCGGGCAATGCACCATCGGCCACCAAAGTGGTCAGAGTATCCAGAACAAGGGTTCTGATATCGGCAAACAAATTCATAGGTCACATCCGTTTTGTATTGCCCGCGCTCTAGCACAGACAGGCGCAGCTATCCAGCGGGTTTGCGCCGCATCCTCACCCCAAAGCCATCGGATCAACCAGCTTTTTATGCTCATCCAGCGCAAACCGGTCAGTCATACCGGCGATGTAATCCGCAATCACCAAAGCGCGCTTGGTTTCGTCGCCAGATGTTGCCCATCGCTGCCAGTCATCCGGCAGCATCCCCGGATCGTTGAAGAAGATATCGAACATTTCGGTGACGATGATCGCCGCCTTACGTCGCATCCGCCGGACTTTCCAGTGGCGGTACATGTGTTTGAAGAAAAACGCCCGGATCACCTTCAGATCTTCAAACAGCGGCTCCGAGAACCGGATCAACTGCCGCCCGTTGCCGCGAATATCCGCCACCGATTGCGGGTTGGCCTCGGCCAGCAAGCGGCGGCTTTCCGCAATCACGTCCTCAACCATCACTCCAAACACCCGACGCAGGGCCTCGTGACGGCGGCGGATGAAATCAAGATCGGGATACAACGCGTCAACCCTGTCGTAACACGCGCCAATGATCGGCAATTCGCGGATCTGTTCTTCGTTGAACAACCCGGCCCGCAGCCCGTCATCCAGATCGTGGTTGTTATAAGCCACATCATCGGAAATCGCCGCAACCTGCGCCTCGGCACTGGCAAAACTGCCAAGCTCCAGATCATACTGACTGTTGAAATCCGCCAAAGCCAGCGGGACCTTGCCCAAAACCGGCCCGTTATGTTTCGCCAACCCCTCAAGCGTTTCCCATGTCAGGTTCAGACCGTTGAAATCGGCATAATGGCGTTCCAGCAAAGTTACGATCTTGATCGCCTGCGCGTTATGATCAAAGCCGCCAAACGGGCGCATACAGGCATCAAGCGCATCCTCGCCGGTATGGCCAAACGGCGTGTGCCCCAGATCATGCGCCAGGGCCACCGCCTCGGTCAGTTCCGAATTCAGCCCTAAAACCCCCGAGATGGTGCGCGCCACCTGCCCCACTTCAATCGAATGCGTCAGGCGGGTGCGAAAATAGTCGCCCTCATGTTCCACAAACACCTGTGTCTTATGTTTCAGCCGCCGAAAGGCGCTGGAATGGATGATCCGGTCGCGGTCGCGCTGAAACGCAGTTCGATGCGCGCTTTCCGCTTCAAAGGTCAGCCGCCCGCGCGATTGCGCCGGGTCGCAGGCATAGATTGCCAGCATGATTTCGCCCCTATTCTGTTGTGCCTTGTCGCCTGACGCATTCGCGCCTATATTTGCAGAAACCTTAACGCAGTTTTGATCGGCCGAACAGATGGACCTTAACCTGCCCCCAAAAGTCACCGACCGGGCCTTTGCCCGCCTGGCCGAAATTAACGAGAACGCCACCCAGGCGATGGCCCTTCGGGTCGCGGTCGAAGGCGGCGGTTGTTCGGGCTTTCAATATGACATCAAACTGGACCAGGCCGCCGAGGATGATCTGATCCTGGAACAAAACGGCCAAAAGGTTCTGGTCGATGCGGTGTCTCTGCCGTTTCTGTCAAACGCGGTGATTGATTTTTCCGAAGAACTGATCGGCGCGCGTTTCGTCATCAACAACCCAAATGCCACCAGCTCCTGCGGCTGTGGCACCAGTTTTTCGATTTAGGCGCGAACCCGCCACCGGCGTGTGACAAAGCGCTTGACCTTCCCGCCGCTGGAAGGCCCAAAGCGTCTGAGGAAATCATCCCGGATCGGACCTATGAAGCAAAAACCTCTGCTCGCTATACTTGCCATCGCCATCTTTGCAGCGATTGCTGCCTATATGTATCTGACTGACCCCAAAACCGCACAGGCGCCAACCGGCACCGCCAAAGCGGCACCAATGGTCGCGGTAAATGTACCAGACCTGACCGGTGCCGCCATTTTGGGCCAAACCGCCTTCAACGCCAAATGCGCTGTTTGCCATGGCGCGAACGCTGCCGGACAACTTGGCATCGCGCCGCCGCTAATCCATAAATATTATGAACCCTCGCATCACGGCGACATGGCCTTTGTGATGGCCGCCCAGAACGGCGTAAAATCGCATCACTGGCGGTTTGGCGATATGCCGCCGGTCGAAGGTCTGACCAATGGCGATCTGAAAAACATCATCGCTTATGTGCGCGCGGTGCAGCAGGCCAACGGCATCAACTAAAGAATTTTGCATTTAATCTGGTCTACGAATATCGGAATTCGCCCAAAATTGGGGGAATTCCGATTCAAGAAAAATGTAAAATGCTATAAGCGTTGGCGCGTAATCGTATGTACAGGTTGTGTACGGGTTGTGTACGGGTTGTGCATGCCTCCAAACGCGAAACGGCGGCCCCTTTCAGGACCGCCGCTCGCCGCCATAATGTGGCATTATCGGGGGTTATTTGGTGACTTCAACCGTTTCAGCAACGTTCTTGTTGTCGACCAGGCTCCAGCCGATAGTGACTTCAGCACCGGCCACCAGACCTTCGTCGGTGAAGCCTTCAGGCAGGCTGTATGCCGTGCCGTCAACCAAAGTGATGGTGCCGGCATCCATATCAACGGATTTGACTTCGCCAGTGGTCATGGTGTCGGCTGCAAAGGAAACAGCAGCAGACAGAGCAACAGCAAGAGCCGCTACAGGGATTAGAAACGAACGCATTTTAGAGGTCTTTCAAATGTCCCGCGCAAAGCGGTGACGATACACAAGCCGTCTGGGGTGCTCGCTTTTTCACAGAAAATACCTGTGACGATCACCCGGGCTTGTGGGGCGTATATGCCGGATTGCTGGGTGACTCGCAAGTGGCAAATTGATGGGGCTTTATATAGAAAACGGTTGGAAAATCAGCGTTTTAGAAACCAAAAACGGCGACCAGGTTGCCCTGATCGCCGTTCGAAACTTTCAACCAACGGGGTTAAATCCCCGCCAAGCCTTAGAGGGCTTTAAGGTCGCAAGCAGATTCTTTACCGTTGCGGCCTGTTTCCAGATCGTACGATACTTTTTGGTTGTCGTTCAGACCCGACAGGCCAGCGCGTTCAACAGCCGAGATGTGTACAAACACGTCCGAGCCGCCTTGATCGGGCTGAATGAAGCCGAAGCCTTTTGTCGAGTTAAACCATTTTACGGTGCCAGTGGCCATTCCGTTTTCTCCTAATATAACCACCCGCGACATGCGGTGGCTTGGTGCAGCGAGGTCTTAGATAACAAACCGTCATTCTGCTTAGGGCATCAGGAGGATTCGGTGAAAGACGACTTCACAGGGGCGATATAGGGCTAAACCTACACAAAAGCAAGACTTTCTTAAAAAATGTATAGGTTCACGTCTTTTGAGACTCATGCGGCATCGGCCTGATTGATT
>DJBQ01000058.1 GCA_002430125.1 Rhodobacterales bacterium UBA5972 | reverse complement strand
TATAGTCACCGCCACCAAGCGCAAAAACCGGGCGCAGATAGGCCAAAGGGATGGCCAGCGTTGAACAACCCAGAATGCGGACATTGGGGTTTGCTGCCTTGACCTGCGCGTGCACGGATTTCAGCTGCCTGACATAGTAAGCGGCCCGCGTGTTTATATCGGTGTCCGCCACCGGGCCACTGACGAAATCTTGCGAGTTGAACTCGTTGCCAACCTCGACCGACGCTATGGCCGGGAATTCTTTTACGGCGCGTGCTGCCATGGCACCAAAGGCCGGGTTAACGCCTGCAATGATCAAGGACATGCTGGCCTTGGTTGCAGCGATGTTTTGCGGATACCGCGTGGTGAAATCATCGAACCTGAACACGCCCGGTGAGGGTTCAATCCGCGTCCAGTAAAACTCGGCGCGGTAATCCCGCACAGGAATGCTTTCAGCAGCTTTCAGAATTTCGGGATACCAGCTTTGGCCAAAATTTGACGCCGCCCCAAGAACCGGACCTTTCAGATCCTGCGCCGCAGCAACGGTACAACCTGCAATGAAAGTGGCAAGGGTTGCTGAGATTATGCGCAGCATTTCATACTCCTGAAACGGCGCCCCCATCTGGATGACACTACAGCCGCGCGGACGCACCAAGTCAAGATTGTTTTCCATTGGATTAACCTTTCCATTTCAGGCGCGGCGCATTAGCAACTGTTCATCAAGGCCAAAGGATTGCCGATGAAACTGACAACAGATCAATGGCGCGGGCATCTGGCGATGCTGCTGTTTTCGGCACTTGTGGCCGGAAGTTTCAGCCTTGGCCATATCGTTGCCAATGAAATCGCCCCGGCGGCGATCAACGCCGTGCGGTTTGTTTTGGCGGGTATCGTCATGGGGCTGTTTGTCATGGCAGGCCCGGGCTTTAAGCGTGAACACTTTGCGTCGCCGTGGCGGTACTTGGTTTTGGGCGGGCTGTTCGGCCTTTACTTTGTGCTGATGTTTGAAGGGCTGAAAACCGCCAAGCCGATTTCGGCGGCGGCGGTGTTCACCCTGATGCCGATGATGGCGGCAGGTTTTGGCTGGCTGTTGCTGCGACAGATCACAACCAAGCGTATGGCCCTGGCGCTGACGATTGCGGCATTTGGGGCGCTGTGGGTGATTTTCAAGGGCGATCTGGCAGCACTTTACCGGCTTGATGTAGGGCGCGGCGAGGTGATTTATTTCATCGGCTGTATCAGCCACGCGATCTATACCCCGATGGTGCGCAAACTAAATCGCGGCGAAAGTGCCGTTACATTCTCGTTTGGCGTTTTGGTTGCCGGGTCGATTTTGTTGGTCGTTGTCGGGGCCAGGGATTTGCTGGCGACCAACTGGTCAGACCTGCCGTGGATCGTCTGGGCGACACTTGGTTATCTGGTGATTTTCTCGACCGCGTCGTCGTTTGTTTTGCTGCAATACGCCACTCTGCGCCTGCCCAGTGCCAAGGTTATGGCATATTCCTATCTGACGCCAAGTTGGGTGATTCTGATTGAGGCAATGATCGGCAACGGCCTGCCGGGGGCAATTGTGTTGGCCGGGGTTGCTGCCACCATCATTGCCTTATTTCTGCTGCTTAAGGACGAAGCACCTTCGTGAATAAAGTGGTCAGATATTGCGAGGCGGCTTCGAACCTTGTATCGGCCTTGTCGCCCAGAACAACACTGACCTGAACGTCAAAATCTGCATAATGCTGCGTGGTTGCCCAGATCGAAAAGATCAAGTGGTAAGGATCGATATCAGCAATCCTGCCTTCGGCGGACCAAGCCCGGATGATCGCGGCCTTGCTGTCCACCAAGTCCTTCAAAGGTCCGGAAATCTGGTCGAGTATGCGCGGCGCGCCTTGCAGGATTTCATTGGCAAACAGGCGACTTTCACGCGGGAAATCGCGTGCCATTTCCAGCTTGCGGATCACATAGCCGGTGATCTCGTCCAGCGGGTCGCCGTCATGTTCCATTTCCCTTAATGGATCGAGCCATGTATCCAGCAAGTCCTCCAGCAACAGGGCATGTATCGCCTCTTTGCTGTCGAAATAATAAAGCAGGTTGGGCTTGGACAATCCGGCTTGTGCAGCTATCTGGTCAATCGTGGTGCCGCGAAATCCGTATGTCGCAAATACCTCCAGAGCCGCCTCGAGGATCGCGCCGGTCTTTTCTTTCTGGATACGTGTTTTTGCGCGCGAGGCAGCTGCCCTTGCCAATATGCCACCCCTTTCTGACCATTCGGTCAAAATAGAAAAGCACGATTGCGGATTTCACGCAAGCCTCAGGCCGCCGTGTCCCGTGTTATGCCGATCCCGGCAAGGATGATCTGCTTGACTGAAGCCTTGGCCTCGGCCCACTGCGCGCGATTAAGAGGTTTGCCCTTGTTCAGCGTTTCAATCTGATGACCGAAATCTGCATAATGCTGCGTGGTCGCCCACAGCATATAAAGCAAATGCCGTGGGTTCACCGGCGCCATTCGCCCCTGATCAATCCAGCGCTGGATTACTTTGATCCGCCCGTCGGTCCATTCCGCCAGCGTGGTTTCCAGATAATCCTGAATGACCGGCGCGCCGTGCATCACCTCGGACGCCCAGACTTTGGAGCCATCCGTATGGGTGCGGCTGATCTCCATCTTGGCGTCGATATAGGCCCCGATCCCTTCGGCCGGGCCATCCGCGCTGTCAAAAACATCGGCCGCATGCAGCCAGATTTGAAAGATGTTCTGCACGACCTGCCGATACAGCGCTTCTTTGGTGGGAAAGTAATAATGCAGGTTGGCTTTCGGCAAACCAGCCATATCTGCGATCAGTTGCATCGTGGCCCCGCCAAACCCGGCCTCGGCAAAGACTTTTTCCGCCGCCCGTAAAATAAGGGTTTCGCGTTCCTGCCGGATGTCTTGCTTGCGATTTGAGCGGGCGTTTGTGTTCATCGGTTCGGGGTCAGATTTTTCTTGACCATATGGTCAGGTTGTGGTGTCGTAACCTGACCATATGGTCAGAAACCGATTCAACGCAAGAGGTGTCAACACCCGGCAGGATCGGTTGCTTAGGGAGAAGAAAATGCCAGCACCAAGCGACAACATGAAAATCAATGCTGACCGTTTGTGGGACAGCCTGATGGAAATGGCCAAGATCGGCCCCGGAGTTGCTGGCGGTAACAATCGCCAGACCTTAACGGATGAAGACGGCGAGGGTCGGCATTTGTTCAAAAAGTGGTGCGAGGCTGCCGGTTGCACGATGGGCCTTGATCAAATGGGAAATATGTTTGCACGTCGTGAAGGCACCGACCCTGACGCGCTGCCGGTCTATGTGGGAAGCCATTTGGACACGCAGCCAACCGGGGGGAAATATGACGGCGTGCTTGGGGTGCTTGGGGGGCTCGAGATTGTCCGCTCCCTGAATGATCTTGGCGTTAAAACCAAGCACCCTATTGTTGTCACCAACTGGACCAACGAGGAAGGCACCCGCTATGCGCCGCCGATGTTGGCCAGCGGCGTGTTCGGTGGGCAGCACACCCAGGACTGGGCTTATGCGTTGGAAGATGCGCATGGGTTGAAGTTTGGCGATGAACTGGCGCGGATCGGCTGGCGCGGCGACGAGGCGGTCGGCGCGCGCAAAATGCACGCGTTCTTTGAGTTGCATATCGAACAAGGCCCGATTTTGGAGGCCGAGGGCAAAGATATCGGTGTCGTCACCCACGGTCAGGGTCTGTCATGGACGCAAGTCACAGTGACCGGGCGTGATTCACATACCGGAAGCACCCCGATGCCGATGCGCAAAAACGCCGGCCTTGGCATGGCGCGGATGTTGGAACTGGTCGATCAGATCGCATGGTCCCACGCGCCTGATGCGGTGGGCGCGGCCGGCCATATCGACGTGTTCCCCAACTCGCGCAACGTGATCCCCGGCAAGGTGGTGTTCACGGTCGATTTCCGCTCGCCCAATCTGGCGACCATCAAAGACATGGAAAACCAGTTCCGCATGGGAGCCGCCGATATCGCAGGCGCCATGGGCCTTGGCGTGGCGTTTGAAAAGGTCGGCGGGTTTGATCCAGTGACGTTCGACGAGGGCTGCGTTTCCGCCGTGCGTAACGCCGCCGAACGGCTGGGCTATTCGCACCGCGATATTATCTCGGGTGCGGGGCATGATGCGTGCTGGATCAACGCTGTCGCGCCCACGGCTATGGTGATGTGCCCGTGTGTGGATGGTCTGTCGCATAACGAGGCCGAGGAGATTTCACGCGAGTGGGCGGCGGCTGGAGCCAATGTGCTGATGCATGCGGTGGTCGAGACGGCGGGGGTTGTGGGGTGAGCCTCTCCGCTCGCCCTACCGCAGTCCCGGATTTATTCCGGGACCTCACGCTTGCCTTCAAAGTGGGAGGCCCCGGAGTAAATCCGGGGCTACGTTCAGCAAATGTTAACTTTGTCGCGCCACCGATAGGACATGGCGTTTCACACCTATATCATGGCCTGCCGTTCCAATACGGCGATCTATATCGGCGTCACGGGCGATCTGGTGCAACGGGTCACACACCACAGATTGGGTGCCGGATCAGTTCACACAACGAAGTACCGGATCATCAAGTTGGTTTATTTCGAAACCCACGAAACCCTGCCCGAAGCCATCGCGCGGGAACGCAAATTGAAACGCTGGCGGCGGGCGTGGAAAGACGGTCTTATTGCCGAAGCAAATCCAAACTGGTCCGACTTGAGCATGGAGGCCTCGTTTACCTGAGGTCCCGGAGCAAGTCCGGGACTGCGTTGTAAAGGAGGTTATCCCATGACCAAAGTCATCAAAAACGGCACCGTCTGCACAGCAGACCGCACCTGGAAAGCCGATGTGCTGATCGAGGGCGAGACGATCAAACAGATCGGCGAGAATCTGACCGGCGACGAATATATCGACGCCGAGGGCGCTTATGTGATCCCCGGCGGCATCGACCCGCATACCCATCTGGAAATGCCCTTCATGGGTACGACCGCCGCAGAAACATTCGAAACCGGCACTTGGGCAGCGGCAACCGGCGGCACCACAATGATCGTTGATTTCTGTCTGCCGGGGGCCGACGGCTCCATCAAGAACGCGATCAACGAATGGCACCGCAAGTCGGCCCCGCAGATTTGCGGCGATGTCGGCTATCACATGGCGATCACCGGCTGGAACGAAAACGTCTTCGCCGAGATGAAAGACGCCGTCGATATGGGCGTGAACAGCTTCAAGCATTTCATGGCCTATAAGGGCGCGTTGATGATCGAAGACGACGAAATGTTCGCCAGCTTCAAACGCTGCGCCGAACTGGGCGCTTTGCCGATGGTCCATGCCGAAAACGGCGATCTGGTGGCGGCGTTGCAGGAAAAATACTTTAACATGGGCATGACCGGCCCCGAGGCGCACGCCTATTCCCGCCCTCCCGAACTGGAAGGCGAAGCCGCCAACCGCGCCATCACCATCGCCGACACGGCGGGGGTGCCTTTGTACATCGTGCATGTATCCTGCGAACAGACGCACGAGGCGATCCGTCGCGCACGCCAGAAAGGCATGCGGGTTTATGGCGAGCCGCTGATCCAGTTCCTGACGCTGGACGAAAGCGAGTATTTCAATAAAGACTGGGACCACGCGGCACGGCGCGTCATGTCGCCGCCGTTCCGTTCGAAAGAGCATCAGAATTCCCTGTGGGCAGGCCTGCAATCCGGCAGCCTGCAAGTCGTCGCCACCGACCATGCCGCCTTTACCACCGCGCAGAAACGGGCCGGGCGAAACGATTTCCGCATCATCCCGAACGGCTCGAATGGGCTCGAGGAACGTCTGGCCGTGTTGTGGACCGAAGGGGTTGAAACCGGCCGCCTGACACCGAACGAGTTCGTCGCGGTAACCTCGACTAACGTCGCGAAAATCCTCAACATCTATCCCCGCAAAGGCGCGATTGTCGAAGGGGCCGACGCTGATATCGTGGTGTGGGATCCGAAGATTTCCAAAAGAATTTCGCCCAGCAACCACCATTCGATCCTTGATTACAACGTGTTCGAAGGCTTCAACGTAACCGCGCAATCGCGCTATACCCTGTCGCGCGGCGATGTGATCTGGGCTTGGGGGCAGAACTCGCAACCTCAACCGGGGCGCGGCAAGTTCATCCCACGGCCAGCCTTCCATTCGGCCAATACCGCGCTGAGCAAATGGAAGGAACTGACGGCCCCTAAGATGATCAAGCGCGATCCGCTGAACATTCCGGCGGGGGTTTGATCTTTGGCGGAACCCGTCATCAAAGCAGAAAACCTGTCCCTGACGTTTGAAACCAACGACGGGCCGGTGCATGCGCTGAAAGATATCAGCCTTGCGATCAACAAAGGCGAGTTCGTCAGTTTTATCGGCCCCTCGGGCTGTGGCAAGACGACGTTTCTGCGGGTGATGGCCGATCTGGAAAAGCCAACGGCGGGGACGATCACGGTAAACGGGGTGTCGCCCGAAGCGGCGCGAATGGCGCGCGCCTATGGCTATGTGTTTCAGGCGGCGGGCCTTTATCCGTGGCGCACCATCGGCGGCAATATCCGCCTGCCGCTGGAGATTATGGGCTATGACAAGGCAGATCAGGCTGAACGGGTAAAGCGGGTTCTTGAACTGGTTGATCTGGCTGGCTTTGAAAAGAAATTCCCGTGGCAGCTGTCGGGCGGCATGCAACAACGTGCCTCGATTGCCCGGGCGCTGGCGTTTGATGCTGATATCCTGCTGATGGATGAACCGTTCGGAGCACTTGACGAAATCGTGCGCGACCATCTGAACGAGCAATTGCTGAAGCTTTGGGCCAAGACCAACAAAACCATCGCCTTTGTCACTCATTCGATCCCCGAGGCGGTGTATCTGTCGACCAAGATCGTTGTTATGTCGCCACGTCCGGGACGGATCACGGATGTGATCGACAGCCCCCTGCCGCGCGAACGTCCGCTCGATATCCGCGACACGCCCGAGTTTCTGGAGATCGCCCATCGCGTGCGCGACGGACTACGGGCGGGGCATGCTTATGACGACTAGCGCCCGAAAGAAACGCCCCGTTCCTATAAGGGAACGAGGCGCCATCACTGTTTACGGCCATCGGCTCTCCAGCCTGTACCGCTTGGTTATGAAACACCAGAAGTGTAACCGATCGATTAACATCATAGTTTCAAAAATACTCAAATCCTGCGTTTCCACCAAGCGTTGCGCTGGAAACTTTCTGGCCTCCGGCGGGAGTATTTTTGAAACTATGATGAGGGTTGCGTTATGATTTGGCTGCGGTCCAGTTTGTTGCCAATTCTGACGGTGGTCGCGGCGATTTTTGTGCTTTGGTATGCGGGTGCCGTGGGGCTTAATTCCAAATGGGCCTATGACAAGGCCAATCGTGCTGGCGTGACGCTGAGTTTCAGCGAGCTGGTTGCAGATACGTGGTCACAGGAAAAGCCGAAGTTGCCGGGGCCACATCAGGTCGCGGCCGAGATTTGGAAGACCACGGGTGCGATGGTTTTGCGCGGCAAGGCGTTTTCAAAACGCAGCCTGATTTTTCACGGCTGGATCACGCTGTCCGCGACGATGCTGGGGTTCGTGCTGGGCACGGGATTTGGAATTCTGCTGGCCATCGGCATTGTCCATAACCGGGCGATGGATATGAGCGTGATGCCCTGGGTGATTGCCAGTCAGACGATCCCGATTCTGGCGATTGCGCCGATGGTGGTGGTAGTGATGAACTCAATCGGGTTTTCCGGGTTGGTGCCGAAATCGATCATTTCGATGTATTTGTCGTTTTTTCCGGTCGTCGTTGGGATGACCAAGGGCCTACGCTCGCCGGATGCGATGCAGATGGATCAGATGCGCACCTGGAATGCCAGTAAGTGGCAGACGCTGATCCGCCTGCGACTGCCGTCGTCGATGCCGTATCTTTTCACCTCGCTGAAAGTCGGGATTGCAGCTTCGCTGGTCGGGGCGATTGTGGGCGAATTACCGATCAATCAGGACGGCGGACTGGGCGCGCGGATGCTTGTTGGGTCCTATTACAGCCAGACCATTCAAATCTGGAGCGCGCTGTTGACGGCGGCTGCTTTGGCGGCCGTTCTGGTTGGGATTGTCGGGTTGGTGCAGGGTGCGACGCTTAAGCGGATGGGGATGGCGCGATGAATTGGGCGGTTTTTGCGCTGGGTTTCTGGGGCGTCGCGTGGTGGATCAATCTGCGATTGGCAAAGATGCCCAGGTCGCGGGTTACCAGTTTTGCGATACCCGCATTGTTTGGGATCACGCTTTTGGTCTTGTGGGAAGGCGCTGTGCGCGGATTTGGAGTCAATCCGGTCTTGTTGCCCGCACCCAGCGCCATTGCGGTTCGTTTTGCGACCAGCATCCCGATCCTGTGGACCGATTTTGCGCAGACTTTTATCAAAGGAGCGCTGTCGGGGTACCTCATTGGTTGCGGTGCGGCTTTTCTGACGGCGATTGCGGTGGACCGTTCGCCGTTTCTGCAAAAGGGCTTGCTGCCGGTTGGGAATTTTGTTGCGGCGTTGCCAATCATTGGCATGGCCCCGATTTTGGTCATGTGGTTTGGCTTTGATTGGCAATCAAAATCCGCCGTCGTGGTGGTGATGGTGTTCTTTCCGATGCTGGTGAATACAGTGCAGGGATTGCAGGCCAGTGATCATATGCAGCGCGACCTGATGCATACATATGGGGCGTCTTATCCACAGGCACTGATGCGGCTGCGGTTGCCCGCGGCGATGCCGTTTGTTTTCAACGGGCTTAAAATTTGCACAACGCTGGCGCTGATTGGTGCTATTGTGGCGGAATTCTTCGGCTCGCCGATCAAAGGCATGGGATTTCGAATTTCGACCGAGGTCGGGCGTCTGGCGCTTGATATGGTCTGGGCAGAGATTGCGGTGGCGGCTTTGGCTGGCAGCGCATTTTACGGCTGCGTGGCGATGATTGAGAAGGCGGTGACTTTCTGGCATCCTTCGCAGAGACGAGGCTGAGCACAACCTTTAACCAACCGGGAGTAAGACTGATGAAACGATTGATGACAACTGCCCTTGCCGGGGCGCTGGTGCTTGGGGCCTCGATGGCGCAAGCGGCAGATGACGTGACACTACAACTGAAATGGGTCACGCAGGCGCAATT
>DJBQ01000042.1:21080-21494 GCA_002430125.1 Rhodobacterales bacterium UBA5972 | reverse complement strand
TTCTGCCGGTAAAACCCGGCAGCGGATTGTCCGAACTGGTGACTGCCGGGCTTGATACAGTCGCCGTTCGCCTGCCGGAAAATCCCCTGGCACAGCAGTTGCTGGCAGCCTTTGGCGGTGCGATTGCCGCGCCGTCTGCCAACCCTTCAGGCCGGATCAGCCCAACCACGGCCGCACACGTTCTTGCTGGCCTTTCGGGTGTTATCGACGCGGTGATGGATGGCGGCACTTGTGGTGTCGGGCTTGAAAGTACGATCCTGTTGCCCGACATTGAAAACCCCGCCCTGCTGCGCCCCGGTGGTCTGCCGGTTGAAGCGATTGAAGCAGCCCTTGGCCGCCCGCTTGCATCACGGGATGATCCGGCAACGCCGATGTCGCCGGGTCAACTCGCCAGCCACTACGCACCTCGCTCGG
>DJBQ01000042.1:15387-20912 GCA_002430125.1 Rhodobacterales bacterium UBA5972 | reverse complement strand
GCCACTACGCACCTCGCGCGGCGGTCACACTGAACAAACACGCCCGCCCAAACGGGGCTCTCTGGCTTGGTTTTGGACCTGATTGCGCCGGATGCGATTTAAACCTGTCGCCAAACGGCGATCTGACCGAGGCTGCAGCCAATCTTTTTGCGCATCTGCATTCCCTTGATGACAAAGCCTTGCCAATCGCCGTCGCCCCAATCCCGGATCATGGTCTGGGCAAGGCTATTAATGACCGCCTGAAACGCGCCGCTGCGGCCCGCTAAACAGCGCTTACTTTGCAAATATCTCTGCCACGGGCTTCTGCCTTGTCAGGCTGTCCCACCGGTCGCTGACAAAAACTTTGGCGAGATTCCGATCGAGGCCAGTGCTGCCTCCCATTTCTGCGCATCAGTTTCAGCGAAAACAATATCGGGCGTCGCATCGCAGGTAAGCCAGCCATTGGCCTGAATTTCGCCCTCCAGTTGCCCCGGCCCCCATCCCGCATATCCAAGGGCAAGCAAGCTGTTGGCAGGACCGCCACCATCCGAAATATCCTGCAATATATCCAACGTCGCGGTCATGCCAAATTCGTCGTTCACGTGTAACGTGGAGTCGCGGCTTTCATAATCTCGGCTGTGCAGCACGAAACCCCGTGCATGTTCGACAGGCCCGCCAAAATGCACCCGTATCTGACGCGAACTTTCAGGCGCCTTCATTTTAAGTTGTTCAAGCAGATCACTGAACTTTAGATCCGGGGCGGGTTTGTTCACGATCAACCCCATCGCCCCTTCGGCGGAATGCGCGCACATATAGATCACCGCCCGCTCAAACCGTGGATCACCCATCGACGGCATCGCGATCAGCAATTTGCCGTCCAAGTGGCGTTTTTCATCTGAATACTTCATACCCTGAAGATGTGCCGACACTTGACCGGTTTCAAGGCCAAAACACGCTCACGACCTATCGCTCAATCGTGATTTTTATCGGCAAGGATTGTTCCTTATGGTGCGCATACACTTTAACACAGGCATATGCGCATGATCCGACCCTTCCTCGTTGCAACCTTTTTGGCCCTTTGGTCGCTGCCAGCCGTTGCGCAAAGTGACATGCCGCAAATTGAAGATATCGTGCAGGTGCGTCTGATACAGGGGTGGCAGCAGGAAGACGGCAGCCTGATAGCGGCTGTGCAGGTTGATCTGGCGGATGGCTGGAAAACCTATTGGCGGGTTGCCGGTGAGACCGGGTTGCCGCCAGTGTTTGATTGGCAGAAATCGGGTAATCTGGCTGACATTAAATATCTATGGCCCCGCCCCAGTATCATCGAACTAGACGGTATGGTGATCCTTGGCTACAGCCACCAACTGATTCTGCCCATTCAAATGACGCCGGTAACAGCCGGTGCCGAAATCCAGGCGCGCGCCTCACTTGATCTTGGCGTTTGCCGCGAGGTTTGCATTCCGGTTCGCGCAGAACTGACGTTTAATTTTGACACTTCCGAAGGCGCTGAGGCTGATATCATCAAAACTGCTGTAGCCAGCCAACCAGGGACCGCAACAATCGCCGGGGTTACCTCAATCACTTGTGAACTTGCCCTGATCGACGGTGGATATCATCTGACCGCGCGGATTGAGTTTCCGGGCTTGCCCGGCCCCCGCGAAATCGTGATTGTTGAACCCGGCAACCCGGAAGTTTGGGTCGGCAACGCAAACAGCCAAAGAGACGGCAATACCCTTGTTTCTGAAATGGATTTACTGATCTATTCCGCAGAACCAACCCAATTGGACCCGGCGAAGTTTCGGGTTTCAGTGATTGGAGACACCAGTTCTGTTGATATTTCCGGATGTCCGGTTAAGTCCTAGACTTATCGTGATTTGGTCAATTGAAACGCGAGAGCAGAAACACCGGCGGCTAAAACACACACCAACAGAGTTGCTACAACGAACCCCGACAAAGCCACCATAGACACCGGAAAACCGCGCATTAACGGCACCAACCCGCTCACCGGCTCCATCAATCGGCCGTAAACCACATAATATCCAACAGTGCCGGCAAAGGCCGCTGTGGTAACCAGCCCGGCTCCAATCAGGACCAGACGCTGCGACCAGACAACATGCGAGCCTGACAGCATCCTTTGAAACGCAAGGATTCGCAGTTTAATATCGGATTGCATTGCCACCAGGGACGGTACGATCAGCAGCACCAGAACCAGCCCGAAACCAAGCCCGTAACTGAGGGTAATCACTGTTGGTTTCAAAAACTGTGCCTGACTTGATGTTTCATAGAGAAGTGGCGCAAGCCCAAGAACCGTTGTCAAAGTTGTCAACAAAACCGGTCGCAATCGGTCAACTGCGCCATCAACAATCGCGCGGGTCATATCACGGTCTCGCGAATATTCGTCGATTGTGCCGACCAACACGATCGAATCATTGATGATAATACCTGTCATGCCGATCAGGCCTACGACCGTAAACATAGACATTGGTATGTCCCAGCTGTGGTGCCCATAGATTGTTCCAACCAGACCAAACGGAATGATCGCCATAACCACGAGTGGCCGCATCCAGCTGGAAAAGACCCATGCCAAGGTCAGGTAAATCCCCAGCAAAGCTAGTGAAAAGCCCAACTGCGCGTCGGCCAGAAAGCTGTTTTCTTGTTCTGACAATCCGGCCATTTGCGCGCTTACGGTAAAATCCTGTTCGATGCGCGGCAGCAGTTCATCCCGCAAGTTGGCGATGATTTCGGCAGCTCGTTTAGGATCGTCCTCCGAGATATCGCCAGTTACGGTGACCACCCGCAGGCCGTCCTCGCGCAGGACAGCGGCAAAACCTGCTGTGTCGCTGACAGTAACAATATCCGACAGCGCTACGTAGCCGCCGGTCGGCGTGCGCATCATGGTGCGCGACAGGAAATCAGCGTTCATCGCGCCATCAGGCAGCTCGACCCTGATTTCTGCCGACCGAATGCCCAAAGGGTAACTTGCGGCGACAATGCCGTTCAGACGCCCGCGCAATTCTCGGCCCAGCGCATCAATAGTAAAGCCAAGCGCCTGCCCCTGCGGTGTTAGTTCCAGCACCAATTCCTGTTTGTCATAGGCAAGACTGTCTTCCAGCGACGACACTTCCGGGTTTTGCGCCAGCGCAGCTTTCAGGGCTTCGGCTGCCGCCTTTAATTGTTCGGATGATGCGCCGTAAAGCTGTACATCGATGGAATCTCCACCCGGCCCCGAGCGAAAACTGCGAAAGCTGAGAGTTTCCAGCATTGGATGGCGACGGACTGCGTCCTGCAATTCGCCCAAAAACTGAAAACTGGAATACGTGCGCAGATCAGCGTCGATAAGTTCGATTGAAATTGCGCCCAATAGATCCGGGTCCTTGGTGTCTTGACCAGACAATCCTCGTCCCGACGTACCCCCTATTTGGGCCATGACAAAACTGACGGGATTTGTGCCATATTTTTCAGTATATTGCTTGGCTAACTCATCGGTGGCACGCTGCAATTCGCGCATCATTTCAAGCGAGTCTGATTTCTGTGCGCCTGGCACCATTGCAAAGTTGCCAGTGATTGAACCCTGTTCCGGAGCGTTGAAAAACCGCCATGTGACATCACCTGACAGAAACAAATTAACCTGCGAGATCAAAATCAGCACAACCCCGGCCAGCACCGGATACCGCAAACGCACGACCCAGATCATCAGCCAGCGAAAAATCGTGTGCCGAAACCACGAAAACAGCCGGTCAAACTGCGAGCTGGGCCAATCGTACCAATGGTTTTTAGCACTTGCTGCCAGCGCTTTGCTCATGTGGTGTGGCAGGATCAAAAAGCATTCGGCCAAAGACGCGACCAGAACCACGATGACGGTAAACGGGATATCCGCGATTAGCGTCCCAAACCGCCCTTGAATGGCAGTTAGAGCGAAAAACGCGATAATCGTGGTAATCGACGCGGAAAAAACCGGGGCCGCCATGCGTTTCGCAGCATTTTCAGCAGCCTCTACCGGACTTTCACCCAGTCTCGAATGGCGAAAATCGGCGTGTTCCCCAACCACGATAGCATCATCGACCACAATGCCCAGCGTGATGATAAGTGCAAAAAGTGAAATCATATTGATCGTCAGGCCGGACACATACATCAGGGCAATCGTCGCAGCCATTGCAACTGGAACCCCCGCCGCCACCCAAAAAGCTGTGCGAGCGTTCAAAAACAGGAACAACAGTGCCACAACCATGCCCAGCCCCATCAAGCCATTGTCCAACAATATGTTCAGACGATCCGTGATCGCCTCGGCCCGTGTGCGGATCAATTGAACTTTGACACCCGCCGGCAATGTCGCCTGCAATTCATCGGCCACTCGCTGCACAGTTTTCTGCATTTCAATTGCATCACCCTTGTCCGAGCGGTCGACTCGAATCGTGATTGCAGGGTTCTCGCCGACAAAAAAGCTGCGGCTGCGGGTGACGCCCTCGACGCGAATGGTCGCGATGTCGCTTACATATATCTTCGAGCCGTCCGGATTTGAGCGCACCACAATACCACTGATTTCATCGGCGGATCGTTTGGCTACACCCGTTCGCACCCTGGCCGTGCCGCCGGCCACATCGCCTGCAGGATCGGCGGCGGCCTCTTCGCCAATGGCGGCAGCAATCTGACCCATCGTGATATCGTGTTGGATAAGGGCGCGTTCGTTAACTTCGACCACCGTTGCCGGTGCTGAAACTCCAAGGATCGTGGTGCGGGTCACGCCTTCACGGAAAAGTAAGGCCACAAATTCATCCGTGAACCGTGCCAGTTGATCGGTGCCGACTGGCCCGGCAACCACGACATCGGTGACCCGGTCGCGCCACTGGCCACGCCGGACAATCGGGTCTTCGGCCTCGTCCGGCAATCCGGTCACGGCATCAGCGGCAACTTTTACATCGTCGGCCGCGCGGGTCATGTCCCAGCCGGGCTCAAAATCAAGCCGAATAGTTGCGCTACCTTCACGCGAAGTGGATTCGCTGGTTTCCACGCCTTCAACCGACAGCAGGGCTGGTTCCAGAACCTGCACAATTCCATTGTCGATATCTTCTGGGCCAGCGCCATCCCACCTTACGATCACCGAGACAGTTTCGACCACCACATCAGGAAAAAACTGCGACCGTATTTTAGTGGCGGCAAACACCCCTAACGTGACCATAAGCACCAGCATCAGATTGGCGACGGTCTTATGTCGGGTGAAATAAGACAATATCCCGCCTGTGGGCTTCAACGGAAAGCCGCGCGTGGTCATATTAACCGCCCATCCGTGCTTCGATGCGGTTAACCATTTCTACCGGAACTTTTTCGCTGTTAAGGCGGGCCAGAATACCCTTCTTAGCGTCCTTTGGAATAAAACCATTGCCTTCAATGAATGCCACCAGCTTGGCACGGCGTTCCGCGGTCAGTTCGATCATTTCCTTTACAACTGGCGCCGCGGCCCCTTTGCGGACGGGTTTCACCTTGATACCTGCGCCTAAAAGCGGCGAACGCGCTTCGACCACTTCGCGCCCGAACAGGTCCGGTGCGCG
>DJBQ01000042.1:12576-15289 GCA_002430125.1 Rhodobacterales bacterium UBA5972 | reverse complement strand
CCCGAACAGGTCCGGTGCGCGCACAAATACCTGATCGTTTTGCCTGCGCAGAACCGTGACTGACAGTTCTTCCAACCGGTCGTTTTCACTTAACACCAGCACCGTTCCAGCGGCATCCACGGCGGTTGTCGGTAAAGAAGCGACCCCTTCCAAGAGAGGTTCTGAGACTTCAACAGTTACAAAATCGCCGGGTCGAAACGTGGTGGCACTTGCGCCCGGCATCGAGGCAAAAATCTGTCGCCCGGTCTGGCCTGCGCCAACTTCGGCACTGACACGCTGGATAACGCCTTTGGCCTGGATATCGGCTCCTAAAACGTCCAGACGCACGGTCACGTCACCGGCGACTTTACCGTCATTGGCAGTGACCAGTCGGGCGAATTGAACATTGGACAAACGAAACACAACTTCCAGCGCGTCCGGATCAATCAAGCGACCGATTTTTTCGTTGGTGCCAACAAGCCCGCCCTGAACCACATTAACCGCGCTTAAAACACCGTCAAATTCGGCAAAAACCTCGGTATTTTCAAGCCGTCGTTTGGCCTCGTCAAGGCGGATTTGCAGGCGGGAAAGACTGGTTTTTGCGCGATTTATCCGCGTGTTTACTTGTGCTTCTGCGGCGCGCTTGCCCAAAATCACCTGTTTGGCAGACGCGTAAGCCAAAGCCGCGTTTTCTACGGCTGCTTCGGTGGCGACGCCGCGTGTCACAAGGCTCTTTTGGCGTTCAAGGGCTGAACTGCGCAAATCGGCCTGTTCTTGCGCCGCGTCCAGCTCATCGCGCGCAAGGCCCAAAGCTGCCTCAGCTTCGCGCAACTCATTTTCAGCTTCGGCCATATCCGTTGCCGCGACATCGACAGACGAGCGGGCCTCGGCCGGATCAAGACGCAGCAAAAGTGCTCCCTTCTTCAGGGTGCCGCCTTCGATGAAATTAGTCGATAGTTCTATTATCGTGCCACTGATTGGCGCGCGGATGTCCAATGTACGTTGGCTGCGTATTTCGCCAAAGGCACTTGTGGTCGGCGTGGCGGTTATCCGTTCGGCCAACACCACATTGACACCAAAAATCCGTTCCTGCGCTGGACGCGACGGTTTTTCTTTGGCCAAGCGCGCCTCGATCGTTGAACGCAATGACCCCCCTGCCAAGGCCAAAAGACCGGCTGTCAGGGCCAACAAGAACAACCCCATCAGGCTGCGTTGCATGAATCTCATTCGTCCATACCTTTCCGGTACATAGCCTTGGTGCAACAAGCGGTTATTTTTCGTAATACCGTCAAGAGGGAAATCAATCACTTACGCGTCATACGCACAGCGTGATCACTTCCGTCGTTTATTTTCCTCAAGCCGTGGCATAATTTCGACGAAATTGCAGGGCTGATGCCGATAATCAAGCTGTGCTGCCAAAATTTCATCCCAGCCGTCTTTGCAGGCACCAGGGCTGCCGGGCAAGGCAAATATATAGGTACCGTTGGCGACACCGCCGCAAGCGCGCGACTGCACTGCGGATGTGCCGATTTTCTTCATGCTGACAATCGTGAACATGGTCGAAAATGCGTCGATTTCTTTCTCATAGACATCCCGGTGCGCCTCGACCGTCACATCACGCCCGGTCAGGCCGGTGCCACCGGTTGAAATCACCACGTCAATTTCAGGATTCAGCGACCAAATCCGCAATTGCGCAGCAATCTCGGCGCGTTCGTCCTGCAAAATCTTGCGATCCGCCAACAAATGACCCGCTGCAGTAAGCCGGTCAACCAAGACCTGCCCTGACCGATCATCAGACGCGACACGCGTGTCCGAGACCGTCAGCACGGCAATGCGCAAGGGTAAAAATTCCTTGGTTTCGTCAATTGGGGACATGGTTCAACCTTTCAGACGCGCCTTCAGGGCCAGCAGATCGGCCCAAGCCTCGCGCTTGGCCATCGGGGTTCGCAACAAATATGCCGGATGCAACATTGGCAAGGCAGGGATACCGTCAACCGCCGCCCATTGCCCGCGCAGGCGCGTGATACCGCTTTTGCCAAGCAAAGCGCGACAGGCGGCATTGCCCATTGGCACAATAAAATCCGGCGCGACCAGTGCGATATGGCGCTTTAAGAACGGCAGCATCATTGCCACTTCTTCCGCTTCAGGGTCGCGGTTTTGTGGCGGACGCCAGGGGAGAACATTGGTGATGTAAACCGCGTCCTGCGCGGTTTGGGCCCGGCGCGACATATCTATTGCCGCCAGCATTTTATCCAAAAGCTGTCCCGCCCGACCAACAAAAGGCAGGCCTTCGACATCCTCGTCCTTGCCCGGAGCTTCGCCAATGATCATCACGCGCGCCGCAGGATTTCCGTCTGCAAACACCAGATTGCGCGCGCCTTTTTTAAGCTCGCAAAAATCATAATTCGCTATCGCAGCCCTAAGCGCCGATAAATCCGCTGCGCCCTTTGCCATTTGCTGCGCTATATCAACAGCTTGTTCGACTTCAGGCGCGCCAGCAACGGCAGTCGCCATCTTAACCCCAGCCAGTTTCGGCAGTTCGACAGGTTTTTCCACGACCGCCTCGTACCTTATCAGCGGCACATCCCCGATCGCTTCGGTCACACCAAGTTCCACCTGCCACAACAGGGCAACCAGCGCCTCGGCATAGTCTTGTGATTGCGGCATCTGCGGGGATTCCTTTCGCCGATAGTTTAAGTCGGTGGAAATGGCGCGTAAATGCCTTGTTTGCTGA
>DJBQ01000042.1:11168-12503 GCA_002430125.1 Rhodobacterales bacterium UBA5972 | reverse complement strand
CCCCGCCTATAACGCCGGAACGACAAGAAAGCGAGCTTGATGGTTTTTTCCGCGCGGCACCTGTTGGGAATCGAACCTCTGTCCCGGGACGATATCCTTAGTATTCTCGATCTTTCCGACCATTACGTCAGCCAGAACCGCCAGACAAACAAGCACGGCGATGCCCTAAAAGGCATGACGCAGATCAATATGTTCTTTGAAAATTCGACCCGTACGCAGGCCAGCTTCGAATTGGCGGGCAAGCGTTTGGGGGCGGATGTGATGAACATGGCGATGCAGACCAGTTCCATCAAAAAAGGGGAATCGCTGATTGATACGGCGCTGACTCTGAATGCGATGCGCCCTGATCTGCTGGTGGTTCGCCATCCTTCGGCCGGTGCGGTAAATTTGCTGGCGGAAAAAGTGACCTGTTCGGTTCTGAACGCGGGCGACGGACGGCATGAACACCCAACGCAGGCCTTGCTGGATGCGCTGACGATCCGCCGCGCCAAGGGGCGGCTGCACCGTCTGAACATCGCGATTTGCGGTGACATCGCCCATTCCCGCGTGGCGCGATCAAACATCTTTCTGCTGGGCAAGATGGAAAACCGGGTGCGGCTGATCGGCCCCCCAACCCTGATGCCAAGCGAAGTGCGCGAGTTCGGGGTCGAGGTATTTGACGACATGCGCGAAGGCCTGAAAGACGTTGATGTCGTGATGATGCTGCGTTTGCAAAAAGAACGGATGGACGGCGCGTTCATCCCGTCAGAACGCGAGTTTTATCACCGGTTTGGGCTGGACCACGAAAAGCTGGCCTATGCCAAAAGCGACGCCATCGTCATGCACCCGGCCCCAATGAACCGAGGCGTTGAAATCGACGGCACCCTGGCTGACGACATCAACCGGTCGGTCATTCAGGAACAGGTGGAAATGGGCGTCGCTGTGCGTATGGCCGCAATGGATTTACTGGCGCGCGGCATCAAGGCGCGGGCGGATGGAGCAAATGCATGAACGCGCCGGGCTGGGAAGGCATTCTTGACGCGGATGAGGAAATCGTGTGGCAGGGGCGGCCCGACAGCCGCATCGTGTGGAAAGCCAAGAACATTGTTCTTGTGGCCTTTGGGCTTACCTTTGCCATTTTTGCGCTGTTCTGGATGGTTTTGGCCGCAAGCGCCGGGGGGTATTTCTGGATGTTCGGTCTGATCCACTTTGTTGTTGGCATCAGCCTTGGCACTGGTGCGGTGTTCTTTGACGCCTTCAAACGCAAGCGCAGTTGGTATACTTTGACCAACCGGCGGGCGTTTATTGCGCTAAACCTGCCGATCAAGGGCAAATCGTTGAAATCCTATCCCATCA
>DJBQ01000042.1:0-11025 GCA_002430125.1 Rhodobacterales bacterium UBA5972 | reverse complement strand
GAAATCCTATCCCATCAACAATGACACTGTGCTTGAATTTATCGACCATGACCCGGCCACTGTTCTGTTTGCCACCGAACGCAAACGCCGGAAAAGCAGCACCTATACAGTTGGCGTCGGGTTTGAGCAGATCGAGAACGGCCGCGACGTTTACGCCAAGTTTCGCGAGGTTCAAAAAAACGCAGCATGAGTGATGTAACCCTTGTTAATGCCCGATTGATCGACCCCGAAGCTGGCACCGAACGGCTTGGCGGGTTGCGTATTTCAGGCGGTCTGATCGCAGAAATTCTTTCGGAAAATGCCAATGGAAAAGGCGTGGTCATTGACTGCGGCGGCAAGTATCTTGCGCCCGGCATCATCGACGTCGGCGTTAAAATCGGCGAACCGGGCGAGCGCCACAAAGAAAGCTTTCGCACTGCCGGTCGTGCTGCCGCTGCGGGTGGAGTGACCACAATGGTGACCCGGCCTGACACTTCGCCCGCCATTGACACACCGGAAACCCTTGAATTTGCTGCCAATCGCGCTGCCCAGGCGATGGGCGTGCGCATCCGCCCGATGGCGGCACTGACCAAGGGTCGCATGGGTCGCGAAATGACCGAAATCGGTTTTCTGCTGGATGCAGGCGCCGTGGCGTTTACCGATGGCGATGCGGTCACCACAAATCCGCGGGTTTTCGCCCGCTGTCTGACCTATGCGAAATCCCTGAACGCGTTGGTCATCGCCCATTGTCAGGATCCGGGTCTGTCCGATGGCGCAGCTGTGACCTCGGGCAAGTTTGCCACCAAACAGGGTCTGCCGTCAGTTTCGCCAATGGCAGAACGCATGGGGCTAGAGCGTGATCTGGCGCTGGTTGAAATGACCGGCGCGCGCTATCACGCCGACCAGATCACCACGGCCGCCGCCCTGCCCGCCCTTGCCCGCGCCAAGGCTGCCGGGCTTGATGTAACCGCGGGGGTTTCGATCCATCATCTGACGCTGAACGAATTTGACGTTGGTGATTACCGCACATTCTTTAAGGTCAAACCACCGCTTCGATCCGAATCTGACCGCTTGGCCGTCGTTCAGGCGGTTGCCGAGGGGCTGATTGACATCATCAGTTCGATGCACACGCCGCAGGACGAGGAAAGCAAACGCCTGCCCTATGAAGAAGCCGCAAGTGGAGCGGTCGGCCTCGAGACCTTTTTGCCCGCCGCATTGCGCTTGGTGCATGCAGGGGCGATGGACCTGCCGACCTTGTTCCGCGCAATTTCGCTCAACCCGGCAAAACGACTGGGTCTTGAAGGGGGGCGCCTAAGGATCGGCGCACCTGCCGATCTGGTCTTGTTTGACGCCAACGCACCTTTTGTTCTGGACCGGTTCAAATTGCAGTCAAAATCCAAAAACACGCCTTTTGACGGTGCGCGCATGCAGGGACGCGTGTTGCGCACATTTGTTGGCGGTGTCGAAGTTTTCGCAAGGGATCTATGATGTTACCAATGTTTGAAACTCCCTTTGTTATTCTGGTTTTGGTCGGCGTGGCCGGATATCTGCTTGGCTCGATCCCGTTTGGCATGGTGGTCGCGCGGATGATGGGGCTGGGTAATCTGCGTGATATCGGTTCGGGTAATATCGGCGCCACCAATGTTTTGCGCACCGGAAACAAGCTGGCGGCCTTCCTGACATTGGTTCTGGACAGCGGCAAAGGTGCCATTGCAGTCCTGATCGCGGCGTGGATGTTTGCCCCAGACGCCGCCCAAACCGCCGGTTTATTGGCGTTTCTTGGCCATTTATTCCCAGTCTGGCTGGGCTTCAAAGGCGGCAAAGGCGTTGCGACGTTCTTGGGCATAATCCTTGCTTTAAGCTTTGTCGCGGGCTTGGGGGCCTGTGCGGCATGGCTGGCCACCGCAGTCGTGTTTCGCTATTCATCGCTTGCGGGCTTGGTCGCTGCGGCCACGGCACCCATCTGGTTATACTCGGCATGTGCGCCGTCAGCAGTCGCGTTGGCGGCGGCGCTTGCGGCTTTGATCTGGTGGCGGCACAAAGACAATATCACCCGCCTTTTAGGTGGGACTGAAACAAAAATCGGCAAAAAGGGTTGAACAACAACTTAACATTTCCCTTGCCTCAACCGCCAAACAGACCCTAGGGTTTGTGTACCGTGTCACAGAAAGGTGCACATCATGGGAATGACCGAGGCTGTTAAAAGTTGTTTTTCAAAATTTGTCACCTTTTCAGGTCGCGCCGCGCGCTCTGAATTATGGTGGTTTGTCCTGTTTTCATTTGTCGGAAGCATCATCCTCGGCATCTTAGATGCCGCTGTGCTGGGCGCGGCGGGCGGTGGCGTTGGCATCCTTGGCGGAATCTGGTCGCTGGTGCTTATATTACCGTCAATTTCGGTGGCAGTGCGGCGCCTGCACGACACTGACCGGTCAGGCTGGTGGTACTGGCTTTTCTTGGTTCCCTTTGTCGGTTTTATCGTTCTGATCGTATGGTTCGCAACCAAAGGCACCGACGGATCAAACCGCTTTGGCAATGACCCGCTGTCGGGCGTGGCAGATGACGATGACGACGGCTTTTACGAGAAATCATCAGTTCCTACGGTTGACCGGGACTGATTTACCAACCTCTGGGCGGCGTCGTTTGAGGCCGCCCATTTAAGTGTTTTGCGTTTATTCTGAGGCATTTTGCGGCGCGAACGCATGTGCAAGTGCAAAGGCTGTCTCGCGTTGCAAAACACCACGCGCTTCACATAAAACGCAAATCGCTCTAAGTGTCAGTAACTGTATTCGTCGTAGATCCGTGCAATATCGCCGTTCCATTCGCCGTGAAACTTGGCGAGCAATTCATCCGAAGGGCTGCGCCCATCAGCGATTGTTTCCTGCAAAGCGTTCAGGAAATGGGTTTCGTCCGGCACCAGACCATTCGCCCCCGGCAGCGCGCGCGCTTTCAGACCGGCGGTTGAAATCTCAAGAACTTCGGCGGCCAGATCACGCATATTGCGCCCGCCCACTTCGGAATGCAGGCCGCCGACGCTGGCCATCACCCGCCAGTTTTCGCGCGTTTCAGCATCCCAATCCTTGCAGATATCCCAAGCCGCGTCCAAAGCGCCCTGATCATACATCAGCCCAACCCAAAACGCCGGCAGCGCGCAAAGACGCCGCCAAGGCCCACCATCGGCCCCGCGCATTTCCATGTATTTCTTGATTCTGGCCTCGGGGAAAATTGTGGTCAGATGATCGGCCCAATCTGACAACGTGGCTATCTCGCCAGGTAAGGCTGGTAATTCGCCCTTGATGAAGTCCCGGAATGACATGCCCAAAGCATCAATATATTTGCCATCGCGATAGACGAAATACATCGGTACATCCAAGGCATATTGCACGTAACGCTCGAACCCCATGCCGTCTTCGAACACAAATGGCAGCATGCCGGTGCGCGCGCCGTCAAGATCACGCCAGACACGCGCCCGCCAGCTTTGATGGCCGTTCACTTTGCCCTCAAAGAAGGGCGAGTTGGCAAACAAGGCCGTGGCCACCGGCTGCAACGCCAAGGCAACGCGGAACTTTTTCACCATGTCTGCTTCGGAGGCGAAATCAAGGTTCACCTGTACCGTACAGGTGCGCCGCATCATCTGGGTGCCGTGGGTGCCAACCTTTTGCATATAGCTGTCCATCAGCTTGTAACGCCCCTTGGGCATCAACGGCATCTGTTCGTGCGTCCATTCGGGTGCTGCCCCCAAGCCAATGAACCCGGCACCGATTTTTTCAGCAATCTCTTTGACTTCAAGCAGGTGAACATTCACCTCGTCGCAGGTCTGGTGAATGGTTTCCAAAGGCGCGCCGGACAGTTCAAACTGCCCGCCCGGTTCCAGCGACACATTCGCGCCGTCCTTGGTCAGGCCGATTATTTTGTCGCCCTCCTGCACCTCGGTCCAGCCAAACCGGTCGCGCATACCGTCCAGCATCGCTTTGATCGAGCACGGCCCATCATAGGGCAGCGGCAAATGGCTGGATTTGATATAGCCGAACTTTTCGTGTTCGGTGCCAATCCGCCAGTCGGATTTCGGTTTGCAGCCGGATTGAAGCATTTCGGCCAACTGGTCGTGATGTTCGATCGGGCCGCCGCCGGATTGAGGGATAGACATTGGGCATGGACTCCGGATTGAGGGCTTTTCTGAGCGACTAAAGGTTCAGGTCCGGCAGTTCAAGTCAAGGCGCGAATTTGCGTAGCCACCCGCCAGATCACGTCCCTTTGATCGCCAGTGGCATTGACAGCAGCAACCAATCGGGCGCTGTCCATATCCGGCAGCGCTGAAAACGCGTCAAACAGACGATCAGCGCCAGCGGCATTGACCGGAATAAACAAGGTCGGCCCGGCGGTTTGTGTCAGCACCCAAGACCGTTCACGATCAACCCCAGACCGCAATTCCAGCCGGGTAATCGCGTCAAGATCAATCGAATCACCCCCAAACGGCGTCATGTAACTGATCTGGCGCTCGGTAACCTCGACCAGCCCTGGCCCTTGCTTGGCACGGGCAAAGCGCGTGCGCTGGAAGCTGGCCCAGAAAGCCGCAGCCCCAAGCACCAGCAGGACCAGCCCGATCAGTTCAAGCACGGTGTTGAAACGCGTAAATCCGCGCCACAGAAACCACAGACCGGCAACGGCAAGTATGACAGCCCCGACGCTTTCGGCCCAGCGTGCAAACCAACGGGTAATTTCAGGGCGCAGGAAACTCATCACCAATCCCCGCGTTCGGATTGCCAAAGGGCCAATGCTGCCACGACCGCCGTGTCTGCGCGCAGGATGCGTGGCCCAAGGCTGACGGCGGTGGCTTGCGGCATTGCTGTCAGCTGCGCTTGTTCCTCTGGCGAAAATCCACCTTCTGGTCCGATCAGGATTGCCCATTTGTCGCCAGTCGGTACTGCCGACAAAGCGGCGCGCGCGCCCACCAAAGTCTCATCGCAGAACATGATCTGCCGGTCGGATGGCCAAGTGGCCAAAACATCCTCGAGCCGCGCCAGTTCGGCAACTTCAGGCACAAAGGTACCGCCGCATTGTTCGGCGGCCTCGATTGCATGTACCTGCAAGCGGTCCTGCCGGATGCGGTCGGCATTGGTGAAACGGGTCTGCACCGGCATGATCCGCGCCGCCCCCATTTCAGCGGCTTTTTCGACGATAAAATCCGTGCGGGCCTTTTTGATCGGGGCGAACATCAGCCATAAATCGGGCGGCATCTGCAACGCCAGTGCCTGATCGCGGCAGACCAGAATGCCGCCGCGTTTGTTGCTTTGCACGACTTCGGCTGTCCATTCCCCATCAACACCGTTGAAAAGGGCCACTTTGGCACCGTTTTCCAACCGCATCACGTTGAACAGGTAATTCGCCTGATCCCGCCCAACCGCAACCGATTGCGCCGCCCCTAACGTAGCGTCTACAAAGAGCCTGATTTTTGCGCGTTCCCCTGCCATAGGCTCTATTTATGACCCGGACCGACCAAATGCCAGACCCCAATTCAGATGGCCGCGTGGCCGATGCAACGCGATTAAACTGGGTTGACCGGTTTTTTCCGCGCGCAACCCGCCCCTATCTGCGGCTCAGCCGAATGGATCGGCCTGCCGGGACGTGGCTGCTGTTGCTGCCGTGTTGGTGGGGCCTGTTGCTGGCGGCGGCGGCGGATCCCACCGGGGCCAATTGGGGGGATCTGTGGATTTTTATCGTCTGCGCCATAGGCGCGACCGTGATGCGGGGGGCAGGTTGCACATGGAACGATATCACCGATCGTGACATTGACGCGGCAGTCGCACGCACGAAATCGCGGCCAATTCCATCCGGGCAGGTTTCCGTGCGCGGGGCTTTGATCTGGATGGTTGTGCAGGCGCTGATCGGCTTGGCCATTTTGCTGACCCTCAACACCGCCGCCATTATCCTGGGCATTATCGCCCTGCTGCCTGTTGTGGTTTACCCTTTTGCCAAACGGTTCACGTGGTGGCCGCAGGTATTTTTAGGCATCGCGTTTAACTGGGGGGCCTTGCTTGGATGGGTCGCGCATACCGGATCGTTGGGCTGGCCGCCTGTGTTGCTTTATCTTGCGGGCATAAGCTGGACCCTGTTTTACGACACTATCTATGCGCATCAGGACAAGGAAGACGACGCGCTGATCGGGGTAAAATCCACGGCGCGCCTGTTTGCCGATAACACGCCTGCCTGGCTCAGGAGGTTTTTTGTTATCAGCATCAGCATGATGGCCGCCGCAGTTATTCTGGCTTTGGTCGATACCGCCAGCCCGTTTGCATTGGTGACCGCCTTGCTTGGCTGTTGGGCCTTTGGCTGGCATCTGGTTTGGCAATTGCGGCGGCTAAATATCGACGATCCCGAGAATTGTATGCACCTGTTTCGCGCCAACCGCGAGGCGGGGCTTATTCCTGTGCTGTTTTTCGCCACAGCAATGATACTTTGATTGTCGCCACCCAAAGCAGGCGCTAGAACCTGTTTGCAACTGACAGCGGGATTCAAACACCAAAATGCAGCGACTGGCCTTTTTTTTTGGCGCTTTGGCCCTGATGCTTGCCGGCGCTGGCAGCTATCTGGTGGCAAACCTCATAGCCAATTACATCGAGACCAGCACCAAGAACGCGGCCAATTTGGTGCTGAGCGAAGAGGGTCTTGACTGGATTACCCTTCGGGTTGACGGCATTTCCGTCAGTGTCAGCGGCGCAGCACCAACGGAAAGCGCACGATTTAAGGCACTGATTGCGCTGAAAAGGGTGATTAACGCCGATCAGATCGTGGATTCCATTGCCGTAGTTGAACCAGATGATCTGCACCCGCCGAAATTCTCGCTTGAACTGCTGCGCAATGGCGACGGCATATCGCTGATCGGACTGATCCCGGAAACGACTGGCAGCGCCAGTATTCTTGGGGCAATCGAGGGGATCGACGGCAAGACGGATGTTACCGATATGCTGGAAACAACCGATTTCCCAGCACCCGAAGGTTGGTCCGAGGCGGTTGATTTTGCCTTGGCCAGCCTTAGGTCGTTGCCGCGGTCAAAAATTTCCGTTGCGCCGGGCCAGGTCACAATCACGGCAATTTCTAACAGTCGGGCCGAGAAAGCCCGCATTGAAACGGAGCTGGAAGACGCGCGGCCTGACGGCGTAGCGCTTGTCTCAAATATCAGCGCACCACGTCCGGTGATCACACCTTTCAGTTTGCGCCTGATTAAAGATGATCTTGGCACAAGGTTTGACAGTTGTTCGGCGGATACCGCCGCTGCACGCGACCGCATTCTGGCCGCCGCGCGCAAAGCTGGTATGGCCGACACCACGGACTGCACCATTGGACTAGGCGCCCCAACGCCACATTGGGCCGACGCGGTTGATCTGGCGATCGCCGCCTTAAACGAACTGGGTGGCGGCAGTGTAACGTTTTCAGACGCAGATATTAGTATTGTTGCACCTGATTCACTTGGTCAGAACCAATTTGATCTGATCATCCACAATTTGGAACAAGCCTTGCCCGAGGTTTTTTCTGTGCACGCGATCCTGCCGCCGAAACCGGCACTGGAAGGCACTGCCGTGAAATCCGAGGCGTTCGAGTTTCTGGTAACCAAAAGCCCGGAAGGCCTTGTACAAATGCGCGGGCGCTCCAGGGATGAACGCACGAAAACCGCGATCAACAATTTCGCCAAGGCGCTGTTTGGCAGCGAAAACGTACATGACACCACCCGGATTGACAGCGCCATTCCGGATGGCTGGCCGGTGCGGGTGCTTACTGGAATTGAAGCTCTCAGCAAGTTGCATCATGGCAGTCTATTGGTCACGCAAACCATGCTGGAACTGCGTGGAACCGCCGACAAGGAAGAAGCGAAAACCGAAGTGACACAATTGTTGTCAGACAAATTGGGCGAAAATTCGTATTACCAGATGTTCGTTAATTACGAAGAGGCACTGAATAAAGCTGCACTGCTGCCCAGCCCTGAAGAATGTGTCGTCCGAATAAATACAATTCTCGCAGAAAAGCAAATCGATTTTGCGCCTTCTTCCACAAGAATCGAAGGCGAAGCTGTGGAGATCGTTGATAAAATCGCCGCAGCCATGACAGATTGTGACGAAGTGGCAATGGAAATTGGCGGGCACACTGATAGTCAGGGCCGCGAAACGATGAATTTGACGCTTAGTCAGGCGCGGGCCGAAGCGGTGCTAGATGCACTTTTGCGCCGCGAAATACTGACAACGTATCTAACCGCCAAAGGCTATGGCGAAATACGGCCAATTGCCGATAACAAGACCGAAGCCGGGCGCAAGGCAAACCGTCGTATCGAATTCACTTTGATCGTCAATGACGATCCAAGCGACACTGGAGGCGAACCTGAAACTGACGCGCCGGCCACTGCAACCGAAGGCGCTGACACACAAACTGAAACAGCGCCCAAAACCACCACCAAGGAGTCGGACAAAAATGGGCAGGACTGAGATCGTTATCGGGTTGGCAGCGATTTTGTTCGCCGCATTTTTATTGGGTTGGGCGGCCCATTGGTTATTTTTCAAATTTAACCGCGTCAGCACCAGCAACGTGGCCGAGCTTGATCAAATGGCCAGTTCTTTGCACGAAGCGGAAGAAACCCGCGACGAGGCGCTTGCCTATATCGCTCAACATGAAGTTGAACTCGCAGCGCAAGTCGCCCAAACCGAAGCCGAATTGCAGGCGGCAATGGACGGCCTTGGGGATGCACGGCGCGAAATCGCCGAATTGCGGTATTATATCGAGGAAAATTCGGCTTAGGGGCGCGATCACCTGCCGCAATACGCTGGCTTTCAAACCTAGCCCAAAAGCCCGCGCCGCAATAAATTCAACCCCGCGAGCGCCAGAACGACCAATGTGATCCGGCGAAAAAGGGCCTGATCTAACCTATCCTGCGTCTTCAAGCCAACCCATTGCATCAGCAAGGCTGGCAAAACCAGCAACATCGAAAGCGGAAATGTTGCCGAATTCAGCACGCCCGATTTCAGATGTGCCACCAACAACAGCACCGATCCCGCCAAATACATAATGCCCTGCACCCGTACGCTTTCAGCTTTGGGGATATCAAGTGCTGTCAAATAGAGGATGGTTGGCGGCCCCCAAACACCGGACATTCCCCCGAAAAATCCTGCGATAACTGCGGTGACCACCTCGATCGCCGTTGCAAAGCCTTTGTAAATCCGCGGCCTCCACCCGGCCAGTTGCAACACAGTGAAAAACGTCACCATGCCGCCCAACAACAGGAAAAGAACATGTTGTGGAACGCCGCGAACCATTTGTGCGGACAGAATGATCGTCACAAACACGATCAGATTGAATCGCCAGAAACGTCGGAAGCTCGCCCATGCATCAGCAAAACCAGTGCGAAAGGCCTGCGTAAAATTTGTCGCCACAGTGGGTAGGATCAAAGCGCCAATAGCAATCTCGGCCGGTAAAAATGACCCAAGCCCGGATATCAGGATCAATGGCATCGCGAACCCAACGACGCCTTTGACATAGCCCGCCAATGACACCACTAAGATCGCGGCAACCATGGCAATCACGGACATTTCAGCCAGTATTCCGCTCATCCGACGGCCGGTGATTTTGATTTTCGCCACGTCATATTCGTTCGCATCAGGTCTTCTTTCGGTATTTTTGTTGCGCTGCATTGCAGCATTCGCTATGCCAAGCGCGACAGATTCCTTCCGCAGACAGGACAGATAAATGACCAAAGCACAAGCCCCGGCGACGCCCACTGTTCTGGTTGACGGCCTCTTGGACCTCTGCGCGCAGGCCGTGCCCGCAGTCGACAATTTACTGGCTGACGCAGCCGCTGCGCTGCGTGCAAAAGTCGTGGTTGATGGCCGGGTTTCCAGCAAAGCGATCGAGGCGGATCAATTCGCGGCCCACACGCTGGCGTGGGTCGCCACCTATGTTCTCGCATTGCGGCAGATGCACAATTGGGCGGTTGCCCTTACCGCAGATGGCAAGTTCGGCGAAATGGAGCAGTTGATTCTTCAAATCGCCTTTGGTGAATATCTTTCGCAGCTTTCCGGTGGCATCCCGATGAGCCAGGGCGAAATCGCCCGCCTTCAGGATTTGGGCCTCAACCATCAGGCGCAATCGGTTTTGATGACCCCCGCCGTGATGACGCTTGCACAATCCGGCAATACCCAAGCCGCCCGCAGCCGCCTTTGTGTGCTGATGCAGGAACGCGCTGGCGTAGCGACATTTGGAGCAACCGGTTTGGACGACGACCTTGAAATGGTCCGCGACCAGTTCCGCCGCTTTGCCGATGACAAAGTCGTGCCGTTTGCCCATGAATGGCACCTGAAAGATGAACTGATCCCGATGGCGATTATCGAGGAAATGGCCGAACTTGGGGTTTTCGGCCTGACAATCCCCGAAGAATACGGCGGCTTTGGCTTTCCAAAAGCCGCGATGTGTGTCGTGTCAGAAGAGCTCAGCCGTGGTTATATCGGGGTTGGCAGCCTTGGAACCCGCAGCGAAATCGCTGCCGAACTGATCCTGTGTGGCGGCACCGAAGCGCAAAAACAAAAATGGTTGCCGATGATCTCGTCCGGGGAAAAATTACCAACAGCCGTATTCACAGAACCCAGTACCGGGTCTGACCTTGGTTCATTGCGTACCCGCGCCGTACGTGAAGGCGATGACTACACGGTCACCGGCAACAAAACCTGGATCACCCATGCCGCCCGCACCCATGTGATGACATTGCTGGCCCGTACCGATCCGGCCACCGACAATTACACCGGTCTGTCGATGTTTCTGGCCGAGAAAACTCCCGGCACCGATACCGATCCTTTCCCCACTGACGGCATGACCGGCGGCGAAATCGAAGTTTTGGGCTATCGCGGCATGAAGGAATACGAACTGGCGTTTGACGGCTTCAAGGTCAAAGGTGAAAACCTTTTGGGCGGTGTAGAAGGCCTGGGCTTCAAGCAATTGATGCAGACATTTGAAAGCGCGCGCATCCAGACAGCGGCGCGCGCCATCGGGGTGGCGCAATGTGCGATGGAAATC
>DJBQ01000069.1:7679-14049 GCA_002430125.1 Rhodobacterales bacterium UBA5972 | reverse complement strand
TTTTGAAATGCGATTGCCCTGATCTTTACGTATCTTATGTTGCGTGTCCGCAATGGTTTAGCATATTCCTATATTGCGCATTGGTCCTTTTATGCCGGGGTGATTGTGCTGTCGCGGGCGGCGTTCTAATCGACGGTCCGTCACGTGAATCAGGTATGCAAAATTGAGGCAAGCATTCCCTGGCCGCGCCTGTTATTCTGTCCTTTGCGGGGCAGGGTGACTGATTCCGCTTGAGAATGATCACGTTTTGTTCCATTCTCTAAAGGCCCAGAAGGGCGTGGGCTTAGGCGCAGGGGCGTGTGGGAATGACAGAGCAGAAATATATCGAAATACGCGGTGCGCGCGAACATAACCTCAAGTCGATTGATGTGAAAATCCCGCGTGACAAGCTGGTTGTCATCACCGGGCTGTCAGGGTCGGGCAAGTCTTCGCTGGCTTTTGATACGATCTATGCCGAAGGACAGCGCCGGTACGTGGAATCGCTGTCCGCCTATGCGCGGCAATTTCTTGATATGATGCAAAAACCGGACCTGGATCACATTTCCGGCCTGTCGCCCGCCATTTCAATTGAACAGAAAACCACCAGCAAGAACCCACGCTCGACCGTTGGCACCGTCACCGAGATTTATGACTATATGCGGCTGTTATTCGCCCGCGTCGGCACGCCGTTCAGCCCGACCACGGGGTTGCCGATCGAAGCGCAGCAAGTCAGTGAAATGACTGACCGGATCATGGCCATGCCGGAAGGCACGCGAGCCTATCTGCTGGCGCCAATTGTGCGCGACCGCAAAGGCGAATATCGCAAAGAATTTCTTGATCTGCAAAAGCAAGGTTTTCAACGGGTTAAGGTGAATGGAGCGTTTTACGAACTTGAAGATGCGCCTAAGCTTGATAAGAAATTTCGCCAGGATATCGACGTTGTGGTTGATCGGATTATTGTAAAGCCTGGCCTTGAAACCCGGCTTGCCGACAGTCTGCGCACCGCCCTGAACCTTGCGGACGGCATCGCGATCCTTGAAACCGCACCAGCGGAAGGCGAACCAGAACGCACGACGTTTTCGGAAAAATTCGCGTGCCCGGTGTCTGGTTTCACGATCCCCGAGATCGAACCGCGCCTGTTTTCGTTCAATGCGCCTTTCGGGGCTTGCCCGGATTGCGACGGCCTTGGGGTCGAACTGTTCTTTGACGAACGCCTTGTCGTGCCTGACACCACAATTTCGCTTTACGATGGAGCACTTGCCCCGTGGCGCAAAGGCAAGTCGCCGTATTTCCTGCAAACCATTGAAGCAATTGCCAAACATTACGGCTTCAAGCGCGATGCGAAATGGCGTGACTTACCGGAAGCAGCGCAACAAGTGATGTTGTACGGCTCGGGCGAAGATGAAATCAAGTTTCGCTATGACGAAGGTGGACGAGTTTACGAGGTGACCCGCAGTTTTGAAGGCGTTATCCCGAATATGGAGCGCCGTTACCGCGAGACTGACAGTTCGTGGATTCGCGAGGAGTTCGAGCGTTATCAGAGCAATCGTGGTTGCGGCACTTGCCATGGCTATCGTTTGCGTCCCGAAGCGTTGGCGGTGAAAATCGCCGGGCTGCATGCCGGTGAAGTGGTGCAAATGTCGATCCGCGACGCGCTGAATTGGGTCGAATCCGTACCGACGCATCTGACAGCGCAGCGCGTCGAAATTTCACGGGCGATCCTTAAGGAAATCCGCGAACGTCTTGGATTCCTTGTGAATGTCGGGCTTGACTATCTGACGCTCAGCCGAAATTCCGGCACGTTATCAGGGGGCGAAAGCCAGCGGATCAGATTGGCCAGCCAGATCGGATCAGGCCTGACCGGCGTTCTTTATGTGCTTGATGAACCCTCAATTGGCCTGCATCAGCGTGACAACGGCCGCCTGCTGCAAACCCTGCGCAATCTGCGCGATCAGGGGAATACGGTTATCGTCGTTGAGCATGACGAAGAAGCGATCCGCACGGCGGATTATGTTCTGGATATCGGTCCCGGTGCCGGCGTGCATGGTGGTCGGATTGTGTCAGAAGGCACGCCGGAACATATCGCGCATGATCCGGCCTCGTTAACCGGTCAATATCTGACCGGAACGCGGCAAGTACCGATCCCGGCGGAACGGCGTCGTGGCAATGGTAAAAATCTGGTTGTTGAAGGTGCTACCGGCAACAACCTTAAAAACATAACCGCGACATTCCCTTTGGGCACATTCACCTGCATTACCGGTGTGTCCGGCGGCGGTAAATCCACCCTGACGATAGAAACCCTGTTCAAAACTGCCTCGATGCGGTTGAACGGCGCGCGCCAAACTCCAGGGCCTTGCGAGGCGGTTAAGGGGTTGGAACACCTTGATAAAGTCATCGACATAGACCAACGCCCAATCGGGCGTACGCCGCGTTCCAACCCGGCCACGTATACCGGCGCATTTACCCCAATCAGGGATTGGTTTGCCGGACTGCCTGAATCCAAAGCGCGCGGCTACAAAACCGGGCGGTTCAGTTTCAACGTCAAAGGCGGGCGTTGCGAGGCGTGTCAGGGTGATGGCGTCATCAAGATTGAAATGCATTTCCTGCCCGATGTTTATGTCACCTGCGAAAGCTGCAAGGGCCAGCGTTATAATCGCGAGACTTTGGAAATTAAATTCAAGAACAAAAGCATAGCGGACATACTTGATATGAACGTTGAAGACGCCGAACTGTTCTTTAAGGCGGTTCCGTCGATCCGCGAAAAGATGACAGCCCTGATGCGGGTCGGTCTTGGGTACATCAAGGTCGGTCAACAGGCGACAACCCTGTCAGGCGGTGAAGCGCAGCGGGTGAAACTGTCAAAGGAACTCAGCAAGCGATCCACCGGTCGCACGCTGTATATCTTGGACGAACCAACCACCGGCTTGCATTTTGAAGATGTGCGTAAGTTATTGGAAGTTCTGCATGAACTGGTCGATCAGGGCAATTCCGTGCTGGTGATCGAGCATAATCTGGATGTGATCAAGACCGCAGACCATATCATTGATATAGGTCCTGAAGGCGGCGACGGTGGTGGTATGATCATTGCCACCGGCACCCCGGAAGAGGTGGCCTTGGCCAAAGGCAGTCACACGGGATATTACCTGAAAGATATCCTGACAGCGCGCCGAACAGCGGCCGAATAGCATTGGCACCACAACAACGGTTTGTGGTGCCAAAAGCTTTTTGGCGACTTACGACTTGTTCGTCCGCATACCCAGAATCGTATAGATCAGGCAGGACGACATAAACGCTGTGAACAGCATCACAACCCCGATGACCATTGCGGCCCATTTCCAAACGCCTAGCGCCGGGTACATGAAAAACAAGTCGATCAAGACGATACCAAGAACAATGCGCAGGATGCGGTCAACGGATCCAACATTTTTAGCAAACATGAGACCTCTCCATATTAGAATATATGCATATATATGTGCTGTACGCAAAACACCTAACGGATTCTGAACCTAAGAACCTTGCGCTGGATCAATTTCCTGTGTTGCGGTGGCGTTTTTCAAATCTGGGCAACATCGCGGAAAAATCCATGCCCTTGCCGTCTTCCTCTTCGACAAAGCGCCGGTACAGTTCTGCTGCCGCTGCCCCCATCGGGGTGTCTGCATCAACCGCCTCGGCGGCCATTTGGCTTAAACGCAGGTCTTTCAGCATCAAATCCGCCGCAAAACCCGGCTTGTAACCATTGTCAGACGGTGATTTCGGGCCAATGCCGGGGGCCGGGCAATAGGCGTTCATTGACCATGAATACCCCGACGAAGTGGACACAACATCAAACATTTTCTGCCGGTCAAGCCCCAGTTTATCCGCCAGGGCAAAGGCTTCACAGGTGGCGATCATGGTCACGCCAAGGATCATGTTGTTGCAGATCTTGGCCGACTGCCCGGCGCCGGAACCACCACAGTGGACTGCTTTTTGACCCATGACGTCAAATAAAGGTGCTGCCTTGGCAAAGGCTGCATCTGATCCACCGGCCATAAAAGTCAGCGTGCCAGCCGACGCGCCGCCAACCCCGCCCGAAACCGGTGCATCGACCGGTAAAAGTCCAGCCAAAACTGCGTCTTCGGCCACAGTGCGCGCGCTTTCTACATCGACGGTAGAACAGTCAACAAATCCGGCCCCCTTGGCCATTGCCGGGATGATTTCTGCAGCCACCGTGCGCAAAATTGCGCCGTTTGGCAGCATTGTGATCACAACATCCTGCCCTGTAGCGCACTCCGCCGCACTGGCAGATTTAACAACACCGTCCGGGCAGGGGGCCGTCAGATCAAATCCTCTGACCTGATGGCCAGCGGCCACAAGATTTGTCGCCATTGGCGAGCCCATATTTCCAAGGCCGATAAATCCGATTTTCATGTGTCTACTCCGCTAATTTCAGTTCCATGTCCCCAAGCGAGGACAACATAAAGGCAACGTCTTGCGCGCTAACCTGATCAATCTGGTGTTTCCAGCGCGGATTGCGATCCTTGTCGATGATCGCGGCACGAATACCTTCCAGAAAATCGCCGTGCTGCATTGAACGGGCGGTGAAACGATATTCAAGTCGCAGGGCTTTGCGAATACCGCCATCCGCGCGCAAGCGGCGCAGTGTTTCAAGCGCAACCGCCATCGATAAAGGCGCGTTTCGCGATATCGCTTTCAGTGTTTCGGTGGCAAAATCACCTGACACGGCCTTTAGCGCTGCCGAGATTTCAACTAAGTCCCCAGCCGCAAACAGCGCGTTAATATCATCAAGTTGCATGGCCATCTTGCTTTCAGGGGCTGTGCGAACATATTCGTCCAGCGCAGCCACGTCACCGCTTTGTTCTAAATCATGGATCAAAGCTGGCCAATTGACCAATGGCACATAACGATCAGCAAAACCCGCAAAGATAGCATCCCCGGGGCCCATGCGTGCCGCTGTCAGACCCAAATAATCGCCCAAATATCCCGGTGCCTGCGCCAACAACCACGAACCGCCAACATCCGGCACCAGTCCAATGCCGCATTCCGGCATCGCAATCCGGCTGCTTTCGCCGACAATCCGGTGGCTTCCATGGCAAGAAATGCCAACACCGCCGCCCATCGTGAAGCCTTGCATCAAAGCCACATAAGGTTTCGGATATTGCGCGATTTTGACGTTCAAACCGTATTCGTCGGCCCAAAATGTTTGCCCAAAGGCAAAATCACCAGCAATGCCGGTATCGTAAAGTTGCTGAATGTCGCCACCTGCGCAAAAAGCTTTTTCACCTATGGCATCGATCACCACCAAGGCTACTTCGGGATCATCGCGCCAGGCATCAATGGCGGCTTTTATGTCGTTACACATCGCATAAGTCATTGCATTCAAAGCCTGCGGACGGTTCAACGTGATCCGTCCGGCCTTGCCCTCAACCCGAATGTGAATATCTGCCATCAGCCTCTCTCGGCCAGCAGCGCGCGACCTACGATCAGGCGCATGATCTCGTTTGTGCCTTCCAGGATTTGGTGAACCCGCAAATCACGCACTATTTTTTCAATGCCGTAATCCGCCAAATAGCCATATCCGCCATGCAGTTGCAGGCAGTCATTGGCCACTTTGAACGCGGTATCTGTGACAAATCTTTTGGCCATCGCGCAATATTTCGTCGCATCTGCCGCCTGGTTATCGAGCTTCCACGCCGCTTGCCGCAGGAATATCCGCGCCGCCTGTAATTCGGTTTCCATATCCGCCAGCCGGAATTGCAGCGCCTGAAACTGATCGATGCTTTTGCCAAAGGCCTTGCGCTCGCCCATATAAATCAGCGTTTTATCCAGTGCAGCTTGCGCTCCGCCAAGTGCGCCTGCTGAAATATTCAACCGCCCACCATCAAGCCCGGCCATTGCGTAGGTAAAACCTTTGCCTTCCTCACCGACCAGATTGTCAGTGGAGGTCAGGCAATCGTCAAACTGCACTTGTGCGGTCGGTTGGTTCAGCCAGCCCATTTTGCGTTCACGCACACCAAAAGACAGGCCCTTTGTGCCATCTTCAACGATCACAGTGGAAATACCCTTGGGGCTGTCATCGCCAGTGCGGCACATCACGATATAGGCGTCAGAATAACCGCCACCCGAAATAAACGCCTTGTTGCCTGTCAGGGAATAGCCCTCGTTTGTCCGCTGCGCGCGCGTACGCAAAGCGGCCGCGTCGCTGCCCGATCCCGGTTCCGTCAAACAATAACTGACCACAGTTTCCATCGAGCACATCTTTGGCAGCCACTTGGCCCTCAGGTCGTCCGAGCCGAACTTGTCGATCATCCCGCCGCACATATTATGGATCGACAGAAACGAACCTACCGAGGGGCAGGCCATCGCCAAAGCTTCAAAAATCAGCGTAGCATCC
>DJBQ01000069.1:6923-7548 GCA_002430125.1 Rhodobacterales bacterium UBA5972 | reverse complement strand
CCAGCCGTGACAAGCCGGAACCGCCATATTTCTCGGAAACATAAATCCCGCCAAGGCCTAACGCACCCAGTTTGGGCCACAGATCTTTCGGAATTTCGCCGATGACGTCCCAAGCTTGGGCATAAGGCGCAATCTCGTCCTGTCCGAAAGCATACGCCAGTTCAAAAATGGCATCTTGTTCTTCGGTCAAAGCAAAATCCATGGCGGTCTCCTGATATTGGTTATCTGTGGCACTATCTAAAGTTTGAATGTCTCGTATGTTTTTCAAGCGATAAGGTCGCTGTCAGGCCTAAGTTCTCAACGAAATCGCCTTCGATCTCAAACCATTTCTCAATGGTGCAAATATCCCCGGGGGGGTGGTGCAATCCCTTTGATTGCACCTATGGGGGGCAGGCAGCCCCCCACTTGGGTCGCTGGCGCACAAGCGCCGCGATTTTTGTTACTCCATGGTCGGGATCGAGAAATCGGCCCCTTCCTTAGTGCCACTTGGCCAGCGCGCGGTAATGGTCTTGGTGCGGGTGTAGAACTTAAACGCATCCGGCCCGTGTTGGTTGAGATCACCAAACACCGATTTTTTCCAACCACCGAAGGTGTGATAGGCCAAAGGCACCGGGATCGGCACGTT
>DJBQ01000069.1:0-6833 GCA_002430125.1 Rhodobacterales bacterium UBA5972 | reverse complement strand
AAAGGCACCGGGATCGGCACGTTAATGCCCACCATGCCAACATTCACCCGACTGGCAAAATCACGGGCGGTATCCCCGTCGCGGGTGAAAATCGCCGTGCCGTTGCCATACTCATTATCCATCGCCATCTTCAAAGCCTCTTCATAAGACTTGGCGCGAACGGTTGACAGGACGGGACCGAAAATTTCCTGCTTATAGATGTCCATATCAGTTGTGACATTGTCAAACAAACAAGCCCCAACAAAAAACCCGTCTTCATAACCCTGCATCTTAAAGCCACGACCATCGACCACCAGCTTGGCACCTTGTTCAACGCCCGAGTTCACCAATCCAAGGATTTTTTCTTTCGCAGCACGTGTCACCACCGGGCCAAAGTCGACATCATTCCCGGCCGTGTAAGGCCCGATTTTCAGGCTTTCAACGCGTGGCGCAAGTTTCGCTATCAACCGATCGGCGGTTTCATCGCCAACCGGCACGGCCACCGAAATCGCCATGCAGCGTTCGCCCGCAGCCCCAAACCCTGCGCCGACCAATGCGTCCACAACCTGATCCATATCGGCATCCGGCATGATGATCATGTGGTTCTTGGCACCACCAAAGCACTGGACCCGTTTGCCGTTCTCGCAACCGCGTGCATAGATATAGGCGGCAATCGGGGTCGAGCCGACAAAGCCCACGGATTGAACGGTTTCGTTGTCCAAAATCGCGTCAACCGCTTCTTTGTCGCCATTTACCACCTGCAACAGGCCCTTAGGCGCGCCTGCCTCTTCCATCAATTCTGCCAACATCAGCGGCACTGAGGGATCGCGTTCGCTGGGTTTCAGGATAAACGCATTGCCGCAGGCAATCGCTGGTGCGAACATCCACATCGGGATCATTGCCGGAAAGTTAAAAGGCGTGATGCCTGCAGAAACTCCTAAAGGCTGGCGCATTGAATACATATCAATACCGGGGCCAGCGCTGTCGGTGAATTCACCCTTCAAAAGCTGTGGCGCGCCGATACAGTATTCAACAACCTCAAGCCCGCGGATCACGTCGCCCTTGGCATCCGGAATGGTTTTGCCATGTTCACGGCTGAGTGCCTCGGCCAATTTGTCCATGTCGCGGTTCAAGAGTTCGACATATTTCATCATAACCCGTGCACGGCGCTGCGGATTAACCGCGGCCCAGGCGGGTTGCACGGCGGCAGCGTGGGCGACGGCTGCGTCAACTTCGGATTTGCTGGCCAGTGGCGCTTTGGCTTGAACTTCGCCGGTTGCAGGATTGAAAACGTCGGCAAAGCGGCCGGATGTGCCTTTGACATGTTCGCCATTAATGAAATGCGTAAGTTCCTGCATTGGATTCTCCCTCAAAGATTAAAATCAGTTTCTGCATCTTAGTCTTGCATTTTTGTGTTTGGGAGGGGTAATTTTCCAAAAGTGTTTTGCATTTTTGCAAAGGAAGTCACATGGCCGATTTGAATTGGGATGACCTGAAAGTTTTCTTATCGGTTGCACGGCTTGAAAGCCTGTCAAATGCCGGGCGGGTTTTGAAAATGGACCCGGCAACTGTCGGGCGACGGATCAACCGGTTGGAGGAAAAACTTGCAGCGCGACTGTTTGTGAAAACCCCACAAGGTTACGCTATAACCGAGGCAGGGCAGGGGTTGGTTGACCACGCGTCCGCCGCCGAACGTGCAGTGATCGGCGCACTTGAGGACAGCCGCGATGCCTCGAACCTGCTAACTGGCACGATCCGCATTGGTGCGCCTGACGGTGTTGCAAACTATTTGTTGCCGCAGGTTGTGGCTGCAATTTGTGATGAAAACCCGGGACTTGAAATCCAGATCGTCGCCTTGCCACGGGTGTTTAACCTGTCAAAGCGCGAGGCTGATATGGCGATCACGGTATCGCCGCCGGAAACCGGGCGTCTGACTGTGCAGAAACTAACGGATTATCGTCTGCACCTGGCTGCCAGCCGGTCGTATCTGAACCACCATCCCGCGATCGAAACGCTTGAAGACCTAAGCCACCACCGGCTTATCGGGTATATCCCGGACATGATATTTGATCGAGAGCTGGACTATATGTCTGAATTGGGCGACGCGGCGCGCCTGTCTCTTATGTCGAATTCCTTTTCCGTTCAGTTGAACTGGGCGCGCCAGGGTGCGGGCATCTGTATTGTGCATGACTTTGCCATTCCGACTTTTCCTGACCTGATGAAAATCCTGACTGACAAAGTGTCGCTGTCGCGGTCGTTTTATCTGATCCGCCATGCTGATGACCGTCGCGTTGAAAGATTGAACCGGTTTGCTGATTTACTGGCGGTTAACCTCAGGCGGGAAGTTGCGCAGCTTGAGGCGGTTACTTGACAGAACGCAATGCGCAAGCCACTATAAATAAACCAAAATCAGGAGGTAACGAAATGTTAGTGCAGCAAATTCTGCAAAGCAAGCCGAACCACACTGTTGCGACTATCCCTTCTAATGCGACGGTTTCCGATGCGGCCGGAATCCTGTCTTCCAAACGCATAGGAGCCTTGGTCGTTTCTGATGATGGCGTGACGGTTGTCGGCATGTTCTCAGAACGCGATATCGTCCGTGAATTGGGTAAGCGTGGGATTGGATGTATGTCAGATTGCGTCGCCGATTTGATGACGCGCAATGTTTCGACATGCGTGCAGGGCGACACAGCTGACGCGGTTCTTATGAAAATGACCGAAGGAAGATTTCGTCATTTACCGGTATTGGACGACGGAAAACTGGTTGGCCTGATTTCAATCGGCGACGTTGTGAATGCCCGTTTGTCGGAAATGTCGATGGAAAAAGAAGCGCTTGAAGGCATGATCAAGGGTTTCTGAAAGTTGACGACCTAAGCGGAATCGCGATTGTTATTCCGGTCCTCGGGTCCTAAAGTTTCCCACCAGACGACCCGAACGACAGGATAAATCATGCGCATTGGCCTTTACCCCGGCACGTTTGACCCGATAACTCACGGGCATATCGACATCATCAGACGCGCCAGCAAGCTGGTTGACCGTTTGGTTATCGGGGTTGCGATCAATCGCGACAAAGGCCCGTTGTTCAATCTGGAAGAACGGGTGGCGATGATCGAAGCGGAATGCGCCAGTGCGGTTTTGGCCGAAGGTGTGGAAATTGTTGTGCATCCGTTTGAAAACCTGCTGATACATTGTGCTGCCGAGGTTGGCGCCGGTGTTATCGTTCGTGGTTTGCGCGCGGTTTCGGATTTTGAATATGAATTTCAAATGGTTGGGATGAACCGTGCGCTTGATGCCAGTGTTGAAACAGTGTTTTTGATGGCTGACGCAAAAAATCAGGCGATTGCATCGCGTTTGGTCAAGGAAATAGCCCGCCTTGGCGGCGATATCACCAAATTTGTCCCAGAGCGGGTCAAATTGGCTTTGGCCGCCAAATATGGCCGCTAAGACTGCGGCTTGCCGTCAGACGAATTTGAATGTTTTAACAGATAGATCGGCGTCAATGCGTCTGCGCACTGATCTGCCTCTTGGCGCGACGACCGGAAATCTTTAGGGTCGCCCGAAATTCAGCAAAAGGAGTCGGTCATGACCGAGATTAAAGACCCGGAAAATACCATTGTCATTGAACTGAAAGACGGTCCAGTAACGATTGCTTTGTTACCAGACATCGCACCGCTGCATTGTGCGCGGATGAAAGAACTGGCGCGCGCCGGGGCTTATGACAATGTGGCGTTTCACCGGGTTATCGATGGTTTTATGGCCCAGACTGGTGACGTGAAGAACGGCAATATGGAAGCTGATTTTAACATTCGTGCAGCAGGCACGGGTGGGTCGGATTTACCAAATGTTACAGCAGAATTTTCGGGTATTCCGCATGACCGCGGCACAATCGGCGCGGCCCGCTCACAAAGCCCGGACAGCGCAAATTCGCAGTTCTTCATCAATTTCAGCGATAATCATTTCCTGAACCGCCAATATACGGTTTATGGGCGGGTGATTTCCGGTTTGGAACACGTTGATAAACTACAGCGTGGCGAGCCACCGATGAACCCAGACCGGATGATTTCGGTCAAAGTTGCAGCGGATATCACATAATGCGGCGGATATTTGCAGGCTTTGTTGTCGGCTTTTTCCTGTGCGCGGCGGCAATTGGCCTGACATCGACCGCGCAGGCCACCGATATTCTGGTGATCGAGGTCGCCGGGCAGGCCAATGGCATCGTCGAGATCGAATTGCTTGACGATCTGGCCCCCGACCACGTCGCGCAGGTCAAGGCGCTTGCCGAAGCCGGGGCTTATGACGGTGTGGTTTTCCACCGGGTGATTGACGGCTTTATGGCGCAAACAGGCGATGTGGAGTATGGCAAACTTGCAGGGAGTGATCTGCGTCGAGCTGGAATGGGCGGCTCAAGCCTGCCGGACTTGAAGGCCGAGTTCTCGGACGAGGCTTTCGTGAGGGGCATTGTCGGCATGGCCCGCAGCCAAAGTCCTGATTCTGCAAATTCGCAGTTTTTCATTATGTTCGATGCGGCACCGTTTTTGAACGGCCAATACACGGTGCTTGGCCGGGTGATTTCCGGAATGGACGTGGTTGATGTGATCAAAAAGGGCAGCCAATCCGCGAATGGGTCGGTTGGGGCACCGGCGGATTACATGAAGTCCGTGAAAGTTATCGCTCGCTAAGCAACTACCAATAACGCCCCCCCCTTTCGAGGGGGTAACGCATTTGCGCCTTCGGCGAGGATATTTTTACCGAAAAGAAATCATTTAAGCTGAACGAGAGCGTGGCGTTTTTTTCCGGCTGAAAGCTTCAGGGGGTGCGCCAGCATATCAATTGTGACCATCTGCCCGCTGTCGTGGACAAGGGTGTCATTCATGCGGGCGCCGTTTTCTGCAATCAAGCGCTTGGCCTCTTTGCCCGAGGCGGCAAGCCCGGATTTGATCAGCAATTGGGCGATTGTGATACCTGTATCCAACTCGGATTTACTGATGTTGAATGTCGGAAGATCATCGCCGATACCGCCTTTTTTGAACACTTCATGCGCAGTGGCAGCGGCTGTGACGGACGCCGCGGCGCCATGTGCCAGCGTGGTGACTTGGTTGGCCAGAATAATTTTTGCGTCGTTAATCTCTTGCCCACCAAGTGCGCCAAGGCGATCGCATTCCTCGATTGAAAGTTCGGTGTAAAGCTTTAGGAACCGTCCGACATCCGCATCGGTTGTGTTACGCCAGAACTGCCAGAAATCGTAAGGCGCTCGCATGTCGGGGCTTAACCACACGGCACCGTCCTGTGATTTGCCCATTTTCTTGCCGTCTGATGTTGTCAGCAAGGGCGAGGTCAGGCCGAAAACCTGATGGTCCAGAACCCGGCGGGTCAGGTCGATACCGTTGACGATATTGCCCCATTGATCCGAGCCACCCATTTGCAGCAGGCAGCCATACCGGCGGTTAAGTTCCATAAAGTCATAGGCTTGCAGGATCATATAGTTGAATTCAAGAAAGCTAAGGCTTTGTTCTCGGTCAATGCGGGATTTCACGCTTTCAAAACTAAGCATCCGGTTGACGGAAAAATGCCGACCGATATCGCGCAGGAACTCAAGATAGTTGAGCCCGCCCAGCCATTCGTCATTGTTCAGCATCATCGCGTCAGACGCGCCGTCGCCAAAGCTGACATAGGACGAAAACGCCTGTTTGATGCCGGAAATATTGTCGTTGATCTGGTCTGTGGTCAAAAGCGGGCGTTCGTCGGCGCGAAAGCTGGGATCGCCAACTTTGGTGGTGCCGCCGCCCATCAAAACCAATGGTTTGTGTCCGGTTTTTTGCAGCCAACGCATCATCATGATCTGAATCAGGCTGCCAACATGCAGCGATTTTGCGGTTGCATCAAAACCGATATAACCCGGAACAACGCCCGCCATTAAAGCCGCGTCAAGCCCTTCAAGATCGGTGCAGTCTGCCAGATAGCCACGGGTCTGCATGACGTGCAGAAAATCTGACTTGGGATGGTGGGTCATGGCTGTCTTCCATTGGAATATCGGTGGCCTGCTCTATACTGGGCGCACAAAAAAGGGAAGAGCCATGGCGGAGCAAGAGGCAATTTGGGTGTTGGGGATGATGTCGGGCACCTCGATGGATGGGGTGGATGCGGCGCTGATATTGACCGACGGTGATGAGGTTTTTGAGTTCGGTGCAACCGGATACCGGCCCTATTTACCCGACGAACGCGCCGTTATCGCCGCCGCGCAGGGAAAATGGCCAACAGACGCGGGCGTGGCCGAGGCTGCAGAGGTGGTGGAAAACGCGCATGTCGAGCTGATCGGGCGGTTTGGCGGTGTGGAATTGGTCGGTTTCCACGGGCAGACTCTGGCGCATGAGCCCGGAGGCCGCGGCACGCATCAAGCGGGTGATGGCGCGATTGTCGCGGCCAGGACAGGTTTGCCGGTCGCGTGGGATTTCCGCAGTGCGGATGTGGCGGCAGGCGGGCAAGGCGCACCTTTGGCGCCGTTCTATCATTTTGCGCTTGCCCGGAAATTTCAAACCGGATCCGTTGCTTTTCTCAATCTCGGTGGGGTTGGAAATGTCACTTTTGTCGACACCAAACAGCCCGGGGCCGGCGCTGTCGGTGCTTTGGTGGCGTTTGACACCGGGCCTGCCAACGCGTTGATGGATGATTTTGCGCAGGAACGCACCGGGCTTGCCTGCGATTACGGTGGCGCGCTGGCGTCTTTGGGTCAGGTGGATTCTGAGGTTCTGAATACGTTTATGGCGTCTGACTATTTCAGGAAGAAACCGCCAAAGTCACTGGATCGCGGCCATTTTACCGGTTTAAAGACGGCTGTTCAACATTTGTCGGATACC
>DJBQ01000146.1:33858-35804 GCA_002430125.1 Rhodobacterales bacterium UBA5972 | reverse complement strand
TCGCCGCTTTGCATCAACTGCGCCAGTGACGCGCCATCAGCCCAATAGTTACGCACATTCGGATGCACCTTGCGCAGAAAAGCCGACGCCGCCTTAAACTGTTCATCCGTCGCGGTTGTCCAGTCTTTCACCCCGGTTGCCAAAAACCCCAGCGCATAGGCATCATCCACGTTATCCCCAATCGAAACGCGTCCCGCATGTTTTGGGTCCGCAAAAGCCTGCAACGAGGTCACATCTGCTTCTGTCAGCAGGGTGGTGTTATAGGTCACCGCCGTATTGCCCCAATCGACCGGCACGAAATAAGGTTTACCGTCCTTCCAAAAGGCTTTGATGTCGCGAAATGCCGGGTTCAGATCGCCCCAGGCATCAATCCGCGACGGATCAAGCGGCTCCAGCAATCCGGCTTCAATCCATTTCGGCACCGATTGCGAACACGGATGTGCCGCATCGGCGCGAAACCCCGAGCGCAACTTCTGAAACGCTTCTTCTTCATCACCGAAAAACGCAAAAGTTGGCGCGTCGCCGTGCTTATCGGTAAAGGCAGTGAAAAATTCCGGGTCTTCATACCCAGCCCAGTCAAAAACTGTCAGTTCAGCGTCGGCGGCATATACGGCACTGCCAACCAGTGTGGCGGCAAGAAACGTCGCCACGGTTTTGGTAAATACAGACATTTATAGTCTCCCTGTGTGTTTTGGCGGTCCTAATTACGATCACTATGTCAAGACCTTGAAAAAAAGCTAGGCGCGAAATAGTCTGGGTTCAAGTTTTTATTGAGCGCTCAAACAAAATTAGCGCTGTTTTTGCAAATCGAGGCCAAAATGCGCGACCCAAAGCATGATATTTTGTTTGAACCGATCAAAATTGGCCCGGTCACCGCCAAAAACCGATTCTATCAGGTGCCGCATTGTTCCGGCATGGGCTGGCGTCGCCCGCAAACTTTGGCCGCCATGCGCGGCATCAAAGCCGAGGGTGGCTGGGGGGTTGTGAACACCGAATATTGTTCGGTTCATCCGACTTCCGACAACGACGCCTTTCCCTTTGCCGCCCTGTGGGACGACGACGATATCCGCAGCAACGCCCTGATGACCGACGCGGTCCACGCGCATAACGCTTTGGCCGGGGTCGAGTTGTGGTTGGGCGGCGGCATGATCGTCAATTTCGGCACCCGCATTCCCGCACTCGGCCTGCGCAACCGCCCGCAGACAGATGCTGGTGAATGCCATCCCGGCCAGACCCGCAAGATCGACAAACAGGATATTCGCGACCTGCGCAAATGGCACCGTGATGCCGCGAAACGTGCGATCACCGCCGGATTTGACATCGTTTATGTCTATGCGACGCATGGCTATCTGCTGTCTGAATTCCTCAACCCGCTGACCAACACGCGTTCTGATGAATATGGCGGTTCCTTGGAGAACCGCGTGCGACTGGTGCGCGAATTGATCGAAGAAACCCTGGAAGCCGTCGCCGGAAAAGCCGCCGTTGCTACAAGGTTCAGCGTCGATTTGGATGACAGCGAAACCTATGACGCCTTCGCCATGTTGGCCGACTTGCCGGATCTGTGGGATTTGACCGGCCCGGATTACGATATCGAAATGGGCAATTCGCGGTTTGTGAAAGAAGGCGCCTTGGTGCCAAACGTCGCCCGCGCCAAAACCATGACCAGCAAACCAGTTGTCGCCGTGGGCCGTTTCACTTCGCCCGATACCATGGCGCAGGTTATCCGCAGTGGCGCGCAAGACATGATCGGTGCGGCGCGTCCGTCCATCGCTGATCCGTTCCTGCCGCAAAAGATCGAACAGGGCCGCGTTGAGGATATCCGCGAATGTATCGGCTGCAACATCTGTTACGCGCATGACAGTCTAGGCGTGCCAATCCGCTGCACTCAAAACCCGACGATGGGCGAAGAATGGCGGCTGGGCTGGCACCCTGAACGCGTTCCCCCC
>DJBQ01000146.1:33461-33684 GCA_002430125.1 Rhodobacterales bacterium UBA5972 | reverse complement strand
ACCCTGAACGCGTTCCCCCCGCCACAACCCGCCAATCGGTTCTGGTTGTCGGCGCAGGCCCGTCAGGCTTGGAGGCGGCGCGCGCTTTGGGCGCACGTGGCTACGACGTGATGCTGGCCGAAGAACTGCGCACGTTAGGCGGGCGTGTCAGCCGCGAGGCCGCGTTGCCCGGCTTGGCCGAATGGGCGCGCGTGCGCGATTGGCGCATTGGTCAGATTGCAAA
>DJBQ01000146.1:33006-33242 GCA_002430125.1 Rhodobacterales bacterium UBA5972 | reverse complement strand
GTGCTTATCGCCACCGGTGCCAAATGGGCAACTGACAGCATAGGCCGTCACAGTGATACCGGGTTTTCGCACGCGCAACCCGCCATGATCGTCAGCGCTGAAACCGTTTTGGAAGGGGCTGCGATAAGCGCCAACCATATCGTGATCTATGACGACGATCACTATTACATCGGCTCGGTTCTGGCACTTGCGTTGCGCGAAAAAGGCCATCGCGTCACGTTGGTCACGCCGCAAGG
>DJBQ01000146.1:32393-32867 GCA_002430125.1 Rhodobacterales bacterium UBA5972 | reverse complement strand
CGCGCTTGCGCTTGGGGCGAAAACACCAACGAGCAGTATAAATCCAACGCCGCCCTGATTGCCGCAAATGTGCAGATCATCACCAACCAATGCGTCGATGCGGTCAATGACGGGGCCGCGCATCTGGCCTGCGTGTTTTCAGCCAAGACCAGCCAAATCGCCTGTGATGCCGTCATCCCGCTGACCCGCCGTATTCCCGTCACCGGACTTTATGACGACCTGATGTCCGACCCCGCCGCGCTGAGTGCCGCTGGCATCAAAACCGTCACCCGCATTGGCGACGCCGAAGCCCCCTCGATCATCGCCGCCGCCGTTTATTCCGGCTATCGCGCCGCGATGGATCTGGGCCAGAGTATCGACCTCGCCAAACGCTATGGCAAACGCGAACATCCGGCCTTTGGCATCTAACTTACCGCACGCTGCGTTAACCCGCCATTCCGCGAAAATCGTATGTACAGGTTGTGCATACGTTGT
>DJBQ01000146.1:24839-32255 GCA_002430125.1 Rhodobacterales bacterium UBA5972 | reverse complement strand
TGTACAGGTTGTGCATACGTTGTGTACAGGTTGTGTCACCAAAACTATCGCGCCAAACCAACCAGTTAACCCTGATTCGACCGCCGTTTTGGCAAACCTTTATGCCGCCAGCTCAGCCGTCACCTTTTCCAGCGCCCGTTCCAGAATATCAAACATTTCGTCGATCTGTTTTATCGTAATAATCAACGGTGGCGAAATCACCGCCATATTGATCATCGGACGCACCAAAAGCCCCATCTCTTCACAGGCCTCGTCCAGCAGCGTACCCAGCGCCCTCTGCGCCTCAAGATTACTGCCGTTTTCCTCGGGCCGTCCTTCGATACACCCCAGCAACCCCATGCCACGCGTGTCCCCGACAATCGGGAACCGTGCCAGATCGTGCAGCCGCTTTTGGAAATGTGGCGTGATGGCGCGCACGTGCTCCAAAAGGCCTTCGTTTTCAAAGATTTCGATGTTCTTGAGGGCCGCCACACAGCTTACCGGATGGGCGGAATAGGTATAGCCATTGGTGAAGGCAACCGCCCCTTCAGGATCGGCCATTTGCGCCATAACCCGGTCTGATATGATGCAGGCCCCAAGCGGCAAATATCCCGATGTCAGCCCCTTGGCACAGGTGATGATATCCGGCTCGATGCCAAAGACATCAAGGGACGAGAACCAATGCCCCAACCGCCCGAACCCCGTGACGACTTCGTCAGAAATGTAAAGGATATCATGGGCTTTGCAGATATCGAAGGTGCGTTTGTGATAGCCTTCGGGCGGCACAATCACCCCGCCGGAACTCAAGATCGGTTCGGCAATAAACGCCCCGATTTTGTCCGGCCCAACCTCGGAAATCGCCTGTTCCAGATCCGCCACTTTGGCATCACACCACGCGGCCACACTCATCCCTTTCGGGCGGCGATAAGGGTTCACATCCGGCAGGAAATGCACCAGCCGGCTTTCGAAATCAAACTGCGATTTATCGCGTTCCTTCCCCGTCACTGAATGCGCCAGATAGGTCGAGCCGTGATAGCCTTTTTCACGCGCCAGAATGATCTTTTTGTCTGGCCGCCCTTGCCGGTTATTCATGAATTGCATCACCCGCAGCGCCGAATCCACGGCCGTTGATCCGCCGGTGGTAAACAGCACAGTGTTCAGGTCACCCGGTGCCATTTCCGCCAGCTTTTTCGCCAGCACCGCCGAAGGTTCCGTCGCATATGAAAACGGCGATGAATAGGGCAGTTTCATCACTTGGGCCGCAATCGCATCCGCCATTTCCCGGCGACCGTAACCGATCTGAACACACCACATTCCGCCCGGCCCGTCGATGTACCGTTTGCCTGTGCTGTCCCACAAATAAATCCCGTCAGCACTGTCCATCATCATGTTGTCATAACCGCGCCAATCGCCAATCGCAGCCCACGGATGCAGCTGATGTTGGCGGTCCCATTCAACCAGAGTTTCAACGCCCGGTTCGTTAGACAAAACCGGGGCCTTTGTGGCGAGGGCTGTGGTTGATTTCAACATAGTGGTTCCTTTCAGTCGCAGTAATCAGAACGCGCGCGGCGGGGTCGCGCGCGCACGGGTATTTGCAAAAAACGGTTTTGTTTCAATAACTACCGCCACCATTTTGTGCCGCCAGACGCCTTCTTCGTGGACATAAACATCGGCCCAAAGGTCGGTGGTGACGCTGATGCCAAAAGGCGCCTTTAACTCGGCCAAAGCGATGTTGCGCTTGGCGGTTGGCGACCAAATGCCCGAGGTGACATGCCCGACTTCTGTGCGCTTGCGGTGATAAATCAACGCGCCATCCGCCGGTTTGAAACCGCCAATATCAATCTTGACCAAGGCAAAACGCTGCCCCGCATCCTGTTGCGCCAACAGGGCGCGACGGCCGTTGAAATGGCCTTTGTCAAAGGCCACCGTCCGGTCGAAACCCAGCTCCATCGGCGTGCGTCCACGGTGCAATCGCATCACCGCATGCACGGGCTGAAAATCAACGCCAGCCGCGATATATCCGGCCTCGATGCGCACCATATTGAGCGCCTGCCCGCCAATTGCGCGCAGTCCCCAATCGGCTCCTGCGGCCCATAAACGGTCCCAAATCGCCAGCGCATGATCGCGCGGAACCCAAATCTCATAGCCCAGATCGCCGGTAAAACCAGTGCGCGAAATCCACAGATCAGGTTCCACTTCGCGCCAGTCAAACGGCTTCATTTCGGCGACGTCCAGACCGGCGTCTTTCAGCACCGAATAAGATGTCGGCCCTTGCAAAGACAGCGCTGCAATACTGTCGCTTTCATCCTCAACAACAACGTCAAAACCCCAGGCCACATCCATCAGCCAACCATACATCGGCTCTTGACAGCACAGCCGGAAATCGGTTTGCGAGAACCGGAAAACCGTGCCGTCGTCAATCAGCATCCCGTCTTCATCACACCACATTGCATAGCCAACCCGACCATCGCGCACCTTGCGAATATCACGGGTTATCAAGCGGTTGACCACCGCCAGCGCATCAGGTCCGGTGATGCGGTACTTGTGCATTGGCGAGATATCGAACAGCGTCGCCTGATTGCGGATCGCAAAATATTCAAACTCGACAGTATCAAGCACAAGCGGCGAGATATAACCTGCCCAACCGATCCACGATTTGGCCCGGCTCAGCGCCGCTAACCGAGGGTAGAACGGCGTTTCAATCAGCCCCATTGGCACAGCTGCGGCTTTGATTTTCGCGCTCATGCCAGCACCCCGTCTTTCAGCAATTGTCGCGCCGCATTTCGCCCGGCTGTCCCCATAACATCGCCACCGGGATGGGCGGATGCACCGCACAGGTAATAGCCAGCAATTCCAAAGCCATACCGCGCCATACCGTTGACCGGGCGCAGGGTCAGGATCTGGTCAATCCCCATTTCTGCATGGTGCCAATGCCCACCCGGTGCCCCGGTTTGGGTTTCAATATCCAGCGGGGTCAGAACCTCGGAATGGGTCACAAGCCTGCCCAAACCCGGCGCATAAACCTCCAGCCTATCAAGCGTCAATTCCAGCAATTTCTGGCGTGCAGCAGGCGTCCAACCGCCCGCAAGCGCGTAAGGCACGTACTGCACGTTTGCTGACAGAATGTGCTGACCATCCGAACATAACGAAGGATCACTTAGCGACGGAATGACCGCCTCGATCACCGGAGCATTGGACATGTCCCCATATTTTACAGGGTTAAACGCACGTTCGACGTAAGTGGCCGAGGTGGCAATCAACAACCGACCAGCAGTAAGTTTCGCGTCCAACCCGACAAAGTCGGGGGCGCCAGACAGCACCAGATTGACCTTGGCAACCGTGCCCTTATTGCGCAGGTTGCGCAGGCGACGAACCGCCTCGGTGTCGTAATGTTGGACCCCGGCCATCTGCATGGTCTGAAAAGCCCCGATACTGGACAGGACCGAACGCGCGTTAATGACGCTGCCATCCGCCAATATTACACCGCGCGCGGTATCGTTCTCAACGATCACCTGCGCGACCCCGCAGCCGGTTCTGATGTCACATCCCGCCAGCTTTGCGGCATTGGCAAACGCGTCAGCAACCGCGCCCATGCCGCCCATTGGCAGTCTCACATCACCGCCATTGCCCAGCCGGTACATCATCGAAAACACTGTGCCCGGCGAGCGCGGTCCGGCATAAGCCCCGCGCACCGCGTCAGCCGCCAGCATGCCCGCAAGTGGTGCATCGGCGAAGTCGTCCAAAATCAGGTCATAGGCATTTGACAGCAGGATCCGCAAAAACTCGCGCATGTCCTTTTTGCCCATACGTTTCAGCCCGATACCCAGTTTCGCCAAACCGGCCAATTCTTGCAGCGTGGCCATATCCATCAACCCACCCGCCAGCGAAGGGGGCGTTTTTAGCGACATCTGCCCAAGCAAAGCCGCGAATTTGGTCAGTCTTTTGTGCAACGCCGCAAATGTTGCCGCCTCGGGATGCGCGCTGCCATCTGCATAGATGACAAGATCGCCCTGGATCACCACATGGCGGCCATCATCTGCTAAGGAAACGGTCGGCAATGAAACCGATTTCGGGGCCGTAATACCAAGCTCTTTCAAAGTCTTAGGGTTCAGGTTATACAGTAAGTGCGCCATTTTTGGCGCAACGACACCCGGCGCAATCGCAGCATTCCTGGCCATGCCGCCGATACCGTCGCGGGACTCGATCACACAGACGGATTTGCCTTGCCGCGCCAAAGTTGTCGCCGCCGCCAGCCCATTATGGCCGGCACCAATCACCACAGCGTCATAAGTCAGGTCTGATGGCTTGCTCATATCAACCCCCTATGCCGCAAACTTTGGCATCAGTTTGCCCTTGCCGATGGTCCGCAGAATTTCACGCGCCGCATTCGCCCCGGGTGCTGCCATCACGCCGCCACCGGGATGCGCGGAAGATCCAACAATATACATCCCGTCAATCGGCGTGTCGTATTGGGCGTAACCGGGAATCGGGCGATTGAACAACAACTGGTCAAACGTCAGCTCGCCCTGAAAAATATTGCCTTCGGTCAGCCCGACTTCGTTTTCGATATCCCAAGGGCTGCGCACTTCGGCATGCACCACATGCTTGCGGATGTCAGGACAGCCCTGTTCGATCTTGTCAAATACACAATCGGCAAACGCCTTGCGGGTGGCATCGTTCCAGTTTTCGCCAGACCGCACGCCATCAACGTTCAGATCGTAAGGCGCGTATTGCACAAACACTGTCATCATGTGCTTGCCTTGCGGTGCCATTGTCGGGTCGATCTGGCTGGGGATCAGCAGGTCGAAATAGGGGTCTTTTGACCAATACCCTTCTTTCCAGTCGTCATAGGCCCGCTCGAGTTCATTAAGCGATGCCGAGCAGTGCAGATCACCCCGCATAAACGTCGCCCCCTCGGGCGCTGCCGGGAATTTTGGTAAGGAATCCAAAGCGATGTTCAGCTTGCCGGACGAGCCGCGAATTTTGAACCGCTCGACCGCTTTGGTGAAATCGGCAGGTAAAACACCCTGATCCATGTGCTTGAGAAAGGTGCGTTTCACATCCATGTTTGAGGCGATAATCGGCGCATAGTAGGTGTCGCCATTTTCCAGCGCCACGCCCACGGCCTTGCCACCCTTAACCAGGAATTTGTCAACGCCCGAGCCCATAACGATCTCGCCGCCAGCTTCTTCAAAGGCTGCACCAAGCGCGTTTGAAATCGCGCCCATACCACCTCGGGCAAAGCCCCAGGCACCGATTGCCCCGTCGACATCGCCCATATAGTGGTGCAGCAAAACATAGGCCGTCCCCGGCGAATAGACCCCCAAACCGGTGCCAATAATGCCGGCACCGGCAATATGGGTTTTGATCAGATCGGTTTCAAAATGCTCGTCCAGAAAATCGCCAATCGACATTGACCAGAATCGCAATGTCTCGCCCAGTTCCTTGGCGCCCAGCCCATGCGCCTGTTTCACCAGAAACAGCAGTTCGGAAATATCACGCGGTTTCAGCGACGTCGGATCGGGCGCGTTGCGCAGCAGAAACGGCCGGATAAAACGGCACTGGCGGATCACCGTCTGGCTGAAACGTTCATAGGCATCAACATCCTTTGAACTGTGGCGCGCGATTTCGCGGCGCAGGGCATCGTGATCGGACATATAGGCAAAGTAATCGCCATCCTTGGTAAAGCTGGCACCGCCTTCATAGGGGATCACCTGCAGTCCAAACCGGGGCAGTTCCAGATCGCGCACGATCTCGCGGCGCAGCAGGGAACAGACATACGAACAATTCGAATAGGTCCAACCGTCGTGCAAAGACCGGCTGACTGCGGCACCACCGATCCAGTCGTTCTTTTCCACAACCAAAACTTTCAACCCGGCTTTGGCCAGGTAACAGGCGGTTGTCAGACCGTTATGCCCGGCACCGGCGACAATCGCGTCATAACTGCTGTGTTTTCCCATGTGTCGCTCCATTCTTGAGGCAGACACTAGACGAGAGGAAATCCACGGTAAAGTTCTTTGAGCGCTCAAACAAAAATATTACTGCTGACATATGCGCCCATTTGTGGAAAAACGCACATAGGAGCACAAAAAGTTGAGCTGATGAGCAAACCAGACATAACACCGGTGCGGGCGCGGAAAGAACGCAAACAAAACGCGGACATGCGGCGCCAACAACTGCTGGATGCAACGCTGCGGTCAATTGTGACCAACGGGTTGACCAAGACGACATTGGCCACTGTTGCTGCCGAGGCGGGGCTGTCCCAGGGTGTGGCCGTGTTTTATTTCAAATCAAAAACCGGGTTACTGACCGAAACACTGCGCGAACAATACGAATGCTACGAAGATAACTGGAAATCAATGCTGGCAAATGCCGGCCCGGATCCCCTTGATCAACTGATCGCAGTTATCAAAGCAGATTTCGCGCCGTCGGTCTGCAATCCCGAGGCCTTGTCGGTTTGGTTTGCCTTTTGGGGCGAGCAGAAATTCACCCCGCAATATGCAGAGATCTCGGCGCATTTTGATCACAGTCGGGCTGTCGCAATCAGGAATATCTGTCGCGAATTGTTGGGAAGCGATATGGCTGCGCAAGCCGACGGGATCGCCGAATGGATTGACACAATGACCGATGGCTTCTGGCAAAAACTCCATCTGTCGCCAAATGATGTGACCCGCAAGGATGCCATTGAAAAGTCATTGGCATTTGTCGCGCACCTGATGCCTGAACAGGCGGCCCATATTTTGAGCGGCCCGCTAGTGTGAACGGCGCTGGGTTGCGGCATTCGCCAATTACCAGCCAAAATGAAGCAATCAACATCCGAATGGTGGCGCCCGTAAACGTCGAGGTGTGACCCAAGGCGGAGCAGAAATAGGTCGCTTTTTAGCTTAAGGCGGAATCCCTCCAGAATCTAAAGGGCCATGACAGCCCCTTAGTTTTAAGGAGAAGGATTGCCCACGGCGGTGCCAGTTTTGGCTGACGGCGCTGAATGGCGGAAAGCCGCCTGAACACGAGTCCGGCATATGTTTACCATGATCTGATCACAATCGAAATGGATTCTTCAGCCAACACTTGAACGCCAAGCGACACTTTGTGTGATTCTGAAAGACGGACCAAGATGCGCCCACTTTTGAAACATGTAACCGAGATCCAAGATGCTCATCCGGCCGATGCATTGCGCATTGGTGTGCGACTTCTGAACGGGCAGGATGTGATCGAACAGCAGCTTCAGCGCGGCGGTTTTGGCATAACCTATGTGGCACGCAACAGTCTGGACCGGCTGGTTGTGATCAAGGAATGTTTCCCATCCGAGATGTGCAAACGCGTCGATGGATTGGTTTGCGCGGCGGCGCCCGAGTATGAGGATCGCCTTGCGGCCATCAAGCGGCAATTCGTGCGCGAGGCCCGCAGAATGGCCAAGCTCCAGCACCAGCACCAGCA
>DJBQ01000146.1:10109-24711 GCA_002430125.1 Rhodobacterales bacterium UBA5972 | reverse complement strand
CCAGCACCAGCACCAGCATATCGTAGCGGTTCATAAGGTCTTTGAGGAAAATATCAGCACATAAATGGTGCCTGATTATGTGCTCGGGCTTGATCTGATTTCGGTAAAGGAAGATCAAAACGAACGATTGCAACCGGAATTCCTTGCACGTGCAATTCGGCAGATATTCGAAGCTGTGCGGTACATGCACGATTGTGGTGTGTTGCACCGTGATATTTCACCGGACAATATACTGGTGGACGACGCCGACAATCTGACACTGATTGACTTTGGCGCGGCCGAGGAAAAAGGTGCCAAACCTGACCGCACGCAATCGACACTGATCGCAGTTAAAGACGGCTACTCCCCGCACGAGCTTTACCTGGTCACGCAGTTTGACAAGCTGCGCAGTGATCGTGATCAGGCCCGTGTGCTCAGGCGCGTACAGGTCGAGACAGAAGGGCTTTTTGCGGCGGTATATCCAGTCTCGCTGCTTGAGGTGCTAAACAACGAAGAGGACGTGAAAGCGTGGGAAACCAGCGGTATGGCGGCCTTCCCGGTGCGTGTTGAACTGACTTCTTCATTTTCAAAACTCGAATGACCCCGGCTGAGGTTTTGACCCAAAGAAACGGGCTGCATTTTGTCCTCAGCAACACCTTGGCTGGCGCCAAACCTGCTTTTAGTCATTTCAGTCTGAAAAGTCGTGCGTGACTTTCGCTGCAATCTGTTATTTGACATGATGGTGGAGTACTAATGAGGAACCGTTCAATGGCCATTCTGCGACAAATCCTGTTGGGTGCCGCAGTTCTTGCAGCGACGCTTTATGTCTGGATTACCTATGTGCCGTCAGCCAAAGCGATGCTTGACCGCGTTGGTGTGCTTGCGGTTCTTGGAATTGATCCCGCTGATCCAGCCTCGGAAAAGCCAGCGCAAACCGTGCGGCGCAGCAGTGGGCCGGTCACAGTTCTGGTGGCAGAGCTTATTGAACGTGCAATTGCCGACAAGATTCAGGCCATCGGTGATGGGCGCGCCCAGCGATCAGTGGTCGTCCGTTCCGAAGCGGTTGGTTTGGTCACTAAAATCGCCGAACGCGCCGGGATCTATATCGAGGCTGGCACTGTCATTGCCCGACTGGAAGACGAGGCTGAATCCATCGCGCTTGAACGCGCCCGTATCGTGCTTGATGGTGCCAAAGACGATAGTGATCGGGTAAAACGGCTGGGAAAATCCGGCGCAGTCACAGAAGTGCGCGCACAGGACGCGGAACTTGCCCTCAGGACTGCGGAACTGGAACTTCGGCAAGCACAATTCAATCTGGACCGGCGGCGCATTATTGCGCCGATTTCGGGCTGGGTTGGCATCATGGACATGGAAGTGGGCGACCGCATCACCGCTCAGCAGGCGCTGGTAACGATCACCGACCGTTCAGAAATCGTCATTGATTTCAGGGTGCCCGAGCGGGTCATTGGCAAGATGTCGGTCGGCATGCCGTTTCTGGCCTCGCCGTTGGGACTGCGTGATGTGACACTTACAGGTGATATTACTGCCATCGACACTATTGTCGATCGTGCCAGCCGCACCCTGCGGGTGCAGGGCCGGGTCAACAACGACAATGACCAACTGCTTGCCGGAATGGCATTTTCGGTGTCGTTATCCTTTCCGGGTGCGACTTTACTGGCTGCCGATCCTTTGGCGGTGCAGTGGTCCAGCGAGGGGGCTTTTGTTTGGGTTGTGCGTGACGACAAGGCTGCTCGGGTGCCGGTCATTATCCGGCAGCGTAACAGCGATCAGGTTCTGATCGAGGGCGATTTGAAGCCCGGTGAACTTGTGGTGATTGAAGGCGTGCAATCGCTGCGCCCCGGCACGGATGTCAGTGTCAAAAGCAAAGCCGCCGCGAAAAGCGCTGCCTTACCAACGGCCAAGCTGTGATTGGGGTTGAAACAATGCGCGTGCCTGTAATGGAAAACCAGCAATGAGCGACCCCATCCCCAAACACAGGGCTTTCTCCTCGGGGACTGCCCTGTTTGTGCGACGTCCAATCCTGGCGATTGTCTTGAATTCACTGATCGTGATGGCAGGGATTGCCGGGTTGTTTGGGGCTGAAATTCGCGAGCTTCCAAATGTTGACCGTCCGGTGGTGACGATCACTACGCCATTCCCCGGTGCTTCGCCGGAAACCGTCGATCAGGAGCTGACCGGGCGGATTGAAGGCGCTGTCGGGCGGGTGTCCGGGGTGCGCACGATTTCGTCAAATTCACGTTATGCCCGCAGCCGCGTGACTGTCGAGTTTCAGGAAAACGTTGATATTGACGTAGCCGCCACTGATGTGCGCTCGGCAGTGTCGCGTATCGTCAACCAACTGCCAGACGAAGCGTCGGCCCCCGAAATCGTCAAGGCGGACGCCAATGCCGATCCGATCATGCGGATCGCCGTGACTTCGTCGGGCCGCTCGCCGCAAGAACTGACCCAGATCGTGCGTGATCGGGTCGAGGACCGGCTTATTTCGATCAATGGCGTGGCGGATTTGCAGATCTATGGCGACAGCGCGCCGATCTTCCGGATTGATATCGACCAGCTTGAAATGGCCAGCCGCGGCCTGACACTTGCCGATATGAGCCGGGCTTTGGCGGACATGGCCTTTGACTCGCCTGCCGGCGATCTGGCCGGCGAGCGGCAGGCAATCAACGTGCGCACCACGGCGACAGTTGCCTCTGCCGAGGCTTTTGAAGCGTTGAAAATTGCCGACAATGTGACCATCGGCGATGTCGCGACAGTTACGCTGGGCCCCGCACCGGCGGGGACGATCCTGAGTGCGAACGGGCGGCTTGGCATCGGCATAGGAGTCATTCGCCAAGCCACGTCGAACACATTGGAAATCTCGGCTGCTGTGCGGCAAGTGATCGAGGACCTGAACCGCACTTTGCCAGATGATATCGACATCTTCGTTACGTCGGATGATGCGACATTCATCCAAGGATCGATTGACGAAGTGGTTAAAACACTGGGTTTGGCCATGCTGATTGTGGTGGCGGTGATCTTTCTGTTCTTGCGGGATGTTCGGGCGACACTGATCCCGGCATTGACCCTGCCGGTGGCGTTGGTCGGGACAATGGCGGCGATCTATCTGGTTGGGTTTTCGATCAACATCCTGACGCTGCTGGCTTTGGTGTTGGCTACTGGCATGGTGGTTGACGACGCAATTGTTGTCTTGGAAAACATCGTGCGCCGACGGGCCGACGGCATGGGCCCGCGTGCGGCCGCGGTTTTGGGAACCCAGCAGGTGTTCTTTGCTGTCGTGACCACAACCGCGACGCTGGCCGCGGTTTTCGTACCCCTGTCCTTTCTGCCGGGGCAGGCTGGTGGGTTGTTTCGTGAATTCGGCTTCACGCTGGCGATCGCGGTATTGCTGTCATCAGTGGTCGCCCTGACCCTGTGTCCGGTGCTGGCCAGTCGCTTGTTGCGCTCGAATGATGTGACGCATTCGCGCGGCCCTTTGGCATGGTTTGGTAATCTGCTGATCCGTCTTTACGCCAGAACCCTGCGGGCTGCATTGGCCGTTCCGTTGGTCGTCGTGCTGGTTGCAATCCTGTTTGCCGCCACCGCCGCACTGGTTGCAGGCGGCATAAAACAGGAACTGACCCCACCCGAGGATCGCGCTTTGGCGTTTCTCAGCATTACGGCACCGCAAGGTGTTTCGCTGGAATATACTATCGCCAAAATGCAGGAAATTGAAGACATGGTGCAGTCGCTGCGAGATAGTGGCGAGATATCCAACATTTTTTCGATCACCGGGTTTGGCGCGAAAAACCGGGCTTTCATGGTTTTTACGTTGGAGAAATGGCAGGAGCGCACCCGGTCGCAACAGGAAATCGTGGGCGATATCAATGCCAAATTGCGCCAGATCATCGGTGTGCGGGCATTTGCCATTCAACCCAATTCGTTGCGTATTCGCGGGGCTGGTCGTGGGCTGAGTTTTGCGATCACCGGCAACAGTTACGACCAACTGGCCAAGGCGGCCGACGCGCTGGTTGAAAAGATGCAAATGAATCCGGCGATGGGGCAGGTCAGATTGTCCTATGAAACCACCCAGCCGCAGATTTTTATCGAGATTGACCGCGCCCGCGCCTCGGACCTTGGGATCAATATCACCGGGCTTGGGGCCGCCCTGCGTGCGGTTTTGGATGGCAGCACTATCGGGTCGGTGTTCATCAATGACACCAGCTATGACGTGCAGATGCTGTCGACCTCGACGCCGGTCAACGATCCGGGGGATCTGGAAAATATCTTTGTGCAGACCGGTGACAAACAGATGGTGCCGATGTCCAGCTTCGTTCATCTGGTCGAGCGTCCGGTCGCCCCTGAACTGAACCGCGAGGGGCAGAACCGCTCGGTCGGGATCACCGCCTCGCTGACCCCGCAAATGTCGCTTGGGGATGCGATGGTTGCAGTGCGCGCGCTGGCTGCTAGTACACTAAGCGAAGAAAATCGCATTGTGCCTTTGGCCGAGGCCGCGACTTTGGACCAGACCAACTCCAGCATGTTCGTGACGTTCGGCTTTGCCATTCTGGTGGTTTTTCTTGTGCTGTCGGCACAGTTTGAAAGCTTTGTTTCCGCCGTCGTGGTGATGGCGACCGTGCCAATCGGTCTGGCCTGCGCGGTGTTTGCGCTGTTGTTCACCGGTCTTAGTTTGAATGTCTATAGCCAGATCGGGTTGGTGATGCTGATCGGGATCATGGCCAAGAACGGCATTCTGATCGTTGAATTTGCCAATCAGTTGCGTGATGCCGGACAGGATGTGGCCAGTGCTATTCTGGATGCATCCACGATCCGCGTGCGCCCCGTGATGATGACCATGACGTCGACTGTCGTTGGCGGCGTACCTCTGATCCTGTCGTCCGGTGCCGGTGCCGAAGCGCGTGGCGCTTTGGGTTGGGTGATCGTTGGCGGCCTTGGCCTTGCGACTGTGTCGACGCTTTATCTGACGCCAGTTGCTTATCTGCTGTTGGCGGGGCTTTCAAAACCTCGCGCCGCCGAGGAAATCCGCCTCGCAACAGAACTGGCGGCGACCGAAAAGGCGTAATCATGTCCGGGGCGAATGTAGTCGCTAGACAACCCTGGGCCAGTCGCAGATTCTTTAGCCGGGCTGACTGTTAGCTTGGCAATAACGAGGCAATACCGGCATCTTGCGCGGTACGGCTCCCCTGATCTTGGTGCCCCTTGCCCCAGTAAAACTCAAGTATACTTTGTTAATATTATTATGTTTTGGACGAACTTCTCCGGTCTTAATCCCAAAGGTATACCATATTCGAAAACACGAGGTTTAGAGCTGCAATCGGTACAGGCCAAGCACGGCTTCAGTATTTTTTGATTGCGACACACGGCGTTCGACGTATTGCGGATCAATGGTTCAAGGATGATCTGTGTCTTGCCCGCGCTAGTCCAAGGCCAACTCGGTCACTTCACGCCGGAAGGGCAGGGCATCGCCAATGTCGGGCAGATCAAGTTCACGCGCATAGCGGTGCCCGGCATATGTGGCCCAAGCGATCGGGCCTGACGCGTTGGCGTCCCCGATCAGTTTAACGGAAAGGATACCGGCATCTGCCCATTCCAGGCGACGTGCCATTAATGCGTTATAGACCACGTCATTGCCAACCCGCGAGGCCACAATGACCACCGCATCACACGGCGTCTGTTCCCGCCGGTCAGTATAGGTGCAGTTGGTTTCAACACTGTCTGCAAGGATGGCGGAAACACCCCGGTTCAGCACGATTTTCACACCAACCTCGATCAAACGAACATGGATCGCCGCTTGTTCAAGCGTGTTGCGGGTCCAGTCCGAAACATAAGGCGACGGGGTGACAAGCGTTACATCACAGCCCTTTTGCGCCAGCAATTCCGCCAATACACCACCCATGTAATAGTGATCATCGTCATAGACCACGACCCTGCCGGTTGGTAGTTTTCCGGTCATGATGTCATCCGGCGTGTAGACAAGCATCGCCGCGTTGATCGACATTGGCACGACATGTTGGCGCGAGACGCCATCGGCCCGCCATTTTGACCCCGTCGCAATGCAGATATTCTGGAAGCCAAATTCGAGAATTTGATCGGCGTTCAGGTCACTGTCCAAATAGGTTTCAACGTTGGGACGTTGCGATATCTGGTATTGCCGATAATCCACCACCCGGCCCCAGGCTGAAAGCCCCGGCAACAGTCGTTCGCGCGTAACACGGCCACCGATTTCAGTGCGTGCCTCGGCAATTGCCACATCATAGCCTCGCAAGGATAACGCCCGCGCCGCTTCCAATCCTGCCGGGCCTGAGCCTATGATCAACACGTTTTGGCTGTCGCCTTTCGCGTTCATCGTTTCGGGGTGCCAGCCTTTGCGCCATTCCTCCATAAACGTGGGGTTCTGGGTGCAACGGCTGATCGACTGGGTCATGTCGCCGGTGATGCAGATATTGCAGCCGATGCATTCGCGAATATCTTCGATCCGGCCCTCTTCGATCTTTTTGGGCAGGAACGGGTCGGCAATTGACGGGCGCGCACAACCGATGAAATCAAGTGTGCCCTGGCGGATCATTCTGGCCATCACATCGGGGCTGGTGAAGCGACCGACACCGACCACTGGCTTGTCGCTGAGATCGCGGATACCTTTGACCAGCGCTTCTTGCGCGGCTTCTTCTTTGAAGCGGGATGGGCCGGAGCAATCCTCCCAGCTGCCTTGCGCCAGATCCCACAAATCCGGCAGATCGCGGTTCATTTCAACGAAATCGCGCAGCTCGGCGTTGGAAAACCCCAGTTCGCCAATGGTTTCATCCAACGAGACCCTAAGCGTCAGGCCAATGGTATCGCCCACCGCATCACGCATATCGTTGATAACCTCGCGGGCAAAGCGCGAGCGGTTTTCCAGACTGCCGCCGTATTCATCCGAGCGCTGGTTTGTCGCGCGGCTGAGGAAATGTTGAAAGATGCCGAACCCATGTGCGCCGTAAAGACAGATAAGGTCAAAGCCCGCAACCTTGGACCGAATAGCCGCATTCACAAACCAGCGCCGCAGGTTCTTGATATCTGTCTTGTCCATTGCGCGCGCCTGAACCGGATCGTTGGTAAAGGTGCGGATTGGCAGGGCAGTCGGTGCCAGGGGGACTTCTTTGGTGTAAAGATTTGGGCCATTGATGCCGGAATAAGCCAGCTGAATGCCCGCCAGACCGCCGTGACTTTTCATCCGCTCGGACATCTTGCGCAGCGCAGGGATGTCCTGATCTTCCCACAAGCGCAATTCGATGAACGGCGTGATCTCGGAGGTGTGGTGCATCTCGGTTTGTTCGGTGAAAATGACGCCCCAACCGCCTTCGGCCTTGATGCCACGCATCGCCGCCGCCGCCGAGGGGTCACGATAGCCGCCTCCGTTGCAATGCGGCACCTGAAAGAACCGGTTTTTAGCGGTGACTGGCCCAATAGCCATCGGTTGGAACAGAATATCGTAACGGGGATCGCGCACATTAATCTCCAGTGAAACAGGTTTCCTGCGACGGTCTAACGGGGCCGCGGAAAGGATAAAGTCATCATTGCAAAAGCATTGCTTAGGTCCCGCTTTGCCCCCGGCCAAAAGTCAGATGCTTCGTTTAGGATGTTAGGTTCATACCCGGTACAGCCTTTTTTGCTACCAAATCCCGACAATGATCAACAAAAGCTTTGACGGTCAACACATTCTCGGCACCCTTGGCCATCAACAGCCCCATTCGCATCGGCCGCACGTCGCCTTTAAGCGGAATGAACCGCAGTTTTGTGCCATCAGGCGACACGTCGCTTAACGGCCGGACATTGGCGATAGCATAACCGAAGCAGTTGGGTGTTTCGTGGCGATTTATTAATCGGCCCTGAATTGCCCATCAGAAACGGTTCAGCAAGAATTGCTTTCAATAGCGTTGATTAGGACGTGGCTAACTTCGACGGCATTACGCGCCCCGCAAACCGAACCCATGGCGTTTGCTAAATTTGTGTCAGCAATTGATAACCGGGCATGGTGACAGCCTTTACAGACGTAATTGGGTCCGCCCCGATCCAGGTTGTTCGTTCCATAACGAACAGGGCCTCGCCCAGTTCAGCGTTCAGCATAGACGCATAGTGGCTGTCGGCTTTGGTCGCATAAAACCGCAGATCACAACGCGAATATGGCCGGTTTCGCACCAGCCATTCGTTGGCACTTTCCTGCGCAAGATCGACCTGGGTAATCTCGGGGACCGTCAGGGTCGAAACCCAACGGTCTTCAAATATATAGGGGCGTTGATTGGCCAGATGAATCGCCTGTATCCGTAACATCAATTGGGGCGATTGCAGGCCGAAATTGGCGGCAACTGAAAGCGGCGTTTCGGCCATCTGCTGTTTCACCAGTTGATAGCCATAGATCCCGCCTTTTTGTTCAACTTCCCGGCGGGTGATCGGGATATCCAGTGTCGCCCGCGTCACCGGATCGGCGCGCACATGCGTGCCGCCTTTGCGCCGGCGTTCAACCAGTCCGCTGTCCGACAAATCACGCATTGCGCGCTGAACAGTGGTCCGCGCGCAGCCCAATTCAATGGCGATATCATCGTCCTTTGGCAGTTTGTCGCCGGGCCCATAGGTCGAGTCCAAAATCTTTGCCTGGATTTTGTCGCGCACAACTTTCCAGGAATGTCGGATCGATTTGTTCAAAGGCTGTTTCCCAAGTCGGATATAGTGAGTTTGACTGTGCGAATTATCGCAATTCTTCTCTGATGACGAGCCACATTATTTTCTGTCTCATATCGCAGATTGCTGCCCAAAAGGGTGATTCGTCTGTCCGGGCAAGCAAGACCCGCGCGCATTGTGGCGGATATTTCATTACAAGCGCTTGTTTTGCATTGATTCATGGCATCTCAACAAATTTGTTGACTTTATTATGTGCATTCTTATTAATATTAAGCATTCCTTTAAGCAAGGTATCAAGTTGGGCAAGCATCAGAGTTCACACTCTTCAATCGACTTAATCCGGAGCCAGTCATGAGCGACCCGCGCAAAAACACCCGCGACATTTATCCGCCAACAGGCACCACGCTGACTGCCAAAAGCTGGCTGACCGAGGCGCCACTAAGGATGTTGATGAACAACCTGCACCCGGATGTGGCCGAAAACCCTCATGAACTGGTGGTCTATGGCGGGATCGGGCGGGCGGCGCGGACGTGGAAAGATTTCGACCTGATCGTCCAAAGTCTGACAGACCTGAACGAGGACGAAACCCTTGTTGTGCAATCCGGCAAGCCGGTTGCAGTAGTGCGTACGCATGTTGATGCGCCGCGCGTTTTGATCGCGAACTCAAACCTCGTGCCGCATTGGGCGACTTGGGATCACTTCAACGAACTCGATAAAAAAGGTCTGGCGATGTATGGCCAGATGACGGCCGGGTCGTGGATCTATATTGGCAGCCAAGGCATCGTTCAGGGCACCTACGAAACCTTTATGGAGGCCGGTCGACAGCATTACGGCGGCAGCTTAAAGGGCAAATGGATATTAACTGGCGGCTTGGGCGGCATGGGCGGCGCACAGCCTTTGGCCGCGGTTATGGCCGGGGCTTGTTGTTTGGCAGTTGAATGCAATCCTGACAGCATCGATTTCCGCCTGCGCACCAAATATGTCGACGAGAAAACCGACAGTCTGGACGAAGCTTTGGCGATGATTGATCGCTGGACCAAAGCCGGGGAAGCGAAATCGGTGGGCTTACTGGGCAATGCGGCCGACGTGTTTCCCGAACTTTATCGGCGCGGTGTTCGTCCTGATATTGTGACGGATCAAACGTCGGCGCACGATCCGGTACATGGTTATCTACCGCAAGGCTGGACTATGGCACAGTGGAAAGAAAAGCAGGAAAGCGCGCCAAAAGAAGTCGAAAAAGCCGCCCGCGCCAGCATGAAAGTGCAGGTTGCAGCGATGGTCGCGTTCCACAATGACGGCACGCCAACGGTGGATTACGGCAACAACATCCGGCAAATGGCGCTTGAGGAAGGCCTGACAGACGCCTTTGCCTTTCCGGGATTTGTACCGGCTTACATACGCCCGCTATTCTGTCGCGGCATCGGCCCGTTCCGTTGGGTGGCGCTGTCGGGCGACCCCGAGGACATTTACAAGACCGACCAAAAGGTCAAGGAAATCCTGCCAGATAACAAGCATCTGCATAACTGGCTGGATATGGCGCGGGAACGCATCTCGTTCCAAGGCCTGCCCGCACGGATCTGCTGGGTTGGTTTGGGCGACCGGCATCGTTTGGGTTTAGCGTTCAACGAAATGGTCAGAACCGGCGAAGTTTCGGCCCCGATCGTGATCGGACGCGATCACCTTGATGCGGGTTCCGTCGCCTCGCCCAACCGTGAAACAGAATCAATGCGCGATGGGTCAGATGCAGTTTCAGACTGGCCGTTGTTGAACGCGCTGGTGAACACAGCCTCGGGCGCAACCTGGGTCAGTATCCATCATGGCGGCGGTGTCGGCATGGGGTTCAGCCAGCATGCCGGTGTTGTGATTGTGGCCGATGGCACAGACGCTGCCGCCAAAAGACTTGAACGCGTCTTATGGAACGACCCGGCATCGGGTGTTTGGCGTCACGCAGATGCGGGATATGAAACTGCACTTGAATGTGCTCGCGAGCACAAACTTAACCTGCCGGGGATTCTTGGCTGAAATACCGGAAACTTTACACAGACCTAACAACCAAAACAGGGAGACTACTATGACACTAAAATCAAAACTTCTGGGTGCTGCGATCAGCGTTGGCCTGATGGCCGCGCCAGCATTCGCTGAAAACGTCAAAATCGGTTTTAACGTACCGCTGACAGGATTTGCCGCAGCGGATGGTGAATCGGCATTGAACGGTGCACAACTGGCCGTCGAACAAGTCAATGCGGCTGGCGGTATCAACGGCGACATGCTGGAGCTTGTTGTCTATGACGACCAGGCTTCGCCAAAAGAGGCCGTACCGATTGCGCAAAAACTGATCGAAAAAGACGGCGTCGTTGCCGCCGTTTCAGGCAGTTATTCCGGATCGACCCGCGCTGCCGCCGGGATTTTTCAGGAAGCCGGTGTTCCTTATATCTCGGCATATGCGATCCATCCCGACATCACGCGCGCGGGCAACTATGTGTTCCGTACCTCGTTTGTGGGTGAAGTTCAGGGCCGCGCAGGCGCAAAATTGGCGGGTGAAAACCTTGGCCTGAAACGCGCCGTCATTTTGACGATCAAGAACGACTTTGGCCAATCCTTGGCAGCTGGCTTCAAGGAAGCCGCCGCAAAGTTTGGTGTCGAAGTGATCGGTGAATATGAATACAGCATCAAGGATCGTCAGTTTGGCCCGATCGTTTCGAAAATCCGTTCGGACAATCCGGATGTGATTTATGCCACGGGTTATTTCTTTACTGCCGGACCACTGGTCAGCCAGTTGCGTGCAGCGGGGATCACCACAACTGTGATCGGGCAAGAAGGTTATGACTCGCAGCATTATATTGAAATTGCTGGCCCAGCCGCCGAAGGCACAATCATCACAACGTCGCTGGACCGCGATTCAAGTGCAGCCGAAACACAGGATTTTATCAAAACTTTTGAGGCAAAGACTGGCCACAAATCCGATATGGTCGCCGCGTCGGGTCACACAGCGATCAAAGTACTTGCTGCCGCAATGAAAGTGGCTGGCACAACCGACAAGGCTGCGATCCGCGATGCGATTGCTGCGACAAACCTGGTTGCCTCGACCGGGACGATCTCGTTCAACGCTTTGGGTGAAGTGCAGAAATCAGTTCAGGTCCAGATCGTAAAAGACGGCAACTGGCATCATTTTGCAGTCATCGACGATGCTGCTCTGCTGGCACCGCCGACTGAATAAGGTAAGATTTTCGCGCCGCCCGGCCCAACCGGGCGGCGTTTTTGACCTGACAAATCATTTCGTCGCGATGCGAACCGCAAGAGGGTGACTGAACATGCTTTATCTTGAACTTCTGCTACAGGGAATCGTGCAAGGCAGTATTTACGCTTTGATCGCCCTTGGTTTGACACTGGTTTATGGCCTGCTCAGGATCCTGCATGTGGCCCATGCTGCGCTGTTTACGCTTGGCGCCTATCTTGGGGTGATAGTGACCAACGCCACTGGCAGTCTGGTTCTGGCCACGGCAGTATCGATGGTTGTGACTGGCGTTGTGGGAATGGCGGTTTACAAGCTGGCCTACGAACCGCTGTTGGGCAAACCACCCTTTATTGCTCTGATCGCTTCGATCGCGATGTTCATTGCCTCGGAAGAGATTTTCCGTATCATTTTTGGCCCCTACGGGCTGTCCTATACAAATCCGCCCTTGCAGGGATATTACGAGATTTTCGGTGGTTTTTACCTGAAATACGGCGAGATGCTGGTGATTGGCCTGTCAATCGTCATGCTGAGCATACTTGGATGGTTGTCTGGCAATACGCGGCTTGGGGTTTCGTGGCGCGCGACAGTGACTGACCCGTCGATGGCCCGTGCCTTTGGCATTAACATCCAGAATGTGCGCTATCTGAATTTCTTTATCGGCTCGGCTTTGGCCGCTGCTGCCGGGGTTCTGGTGGCTTTGCTGAACAATCTGGTCGAGCCAACGATGGGCAGTGTCGCTTCGTATAAAGCCCTGGCGATTATCGTTCTGGGAGGCCTTGGCAGTATTCGCGGCACTTTGGTCGCGGCGATGGCGATTGGTATTATTGAAAGTTTCGGGACGATTTATCTGGGGCATATTCTGGGACGTGATGCCTTGGCGTTCGCGTTCCTGATCCTTGTTCTGATGGTCCGCCCGCAAGGTCTGCTAGGAGCGAAATGATGGCATATGAAATCACCTTGATTACGTCGATGGCGATCAGCGTTCTGTTCGCGCTCAGCCTCAATTTCATCACCGGGTTCTGTGGGCAAATCAGCCTTGGCCATGCGGCTTTCATGGGGGTGGGTGCCTATACGACTGCCGCGATGATGAAGGCGGGGGTTCCGTTCATCGCGACCATCCCGGTGGCTGCAGTTCTGGCCGGTTGCCTTGGCGTGTTGGTTGGTATCGCCAGCCTGCGGGTCCGACATGACTTTCTGGCAATCACCACGATGGGGGTCGTGTTCCTGTTCGTCGGCATCGTCCGTCAACAAGATTTTCTGGGTGGCGAGATCGGCATTTCCGGCATACAGGCCTCGTCTTTTGGACGGATCGGTTTCATGGCGTTCTGCCTGCTACTTGCTGCGGCTTTTGCGGTGTTTTCACTGGTGATCAAACGCTCGTGGATGGGTTTCGTGTTTGACTCGATTGCTGACAACGAAGACGTGTCGCGGGTGTTGGGCATCGACGTTTCCAAATACAAACTGATTGCCTTTGTGGTTGGCACGGCGGCCGCCGGCGTTGCTGGCTCGCTTTACGCGCAACAGTTCCGCTTTGTTGGGCCTGACAGTTTCGGGTTTGTCGAAAGCGTCAGCGTTCTCGCGATGGTGATCGTTGGCGGCATCGGATCGGTTTGGGGAGTTGCCGTCGCCGCTGCCGGCTTGTCGGTAATGCCGCTGATGATCCAGTTCGTCGATGACTACAAAATTCTGGTCTACAGCGCCTTGCTGTTTTCAATGATGCGCTGGGCGCCCGACGGGTTGGCAGGGATCGTCAATCGGTCTGTCAAAAGAATCCGCAGGAGATCATGATGCAACCTGTTCTGGAAGTTAAAAACGTAACCGTTCGGTTTGGCGGTGTGACGGCGGTCGACAATGCGTCGTTGACCATCAATCGCGGTGATCTGATTGGTTTCGTCGGCCCGAACGGCGCTGGTAAAACCACCTTGATGCGGGTGATCACTGGCATTGTGAAACCACAGGAAGGCGAGGTCCTGTTGGAGGGGCGCAGCCTGCTGGGCATGTCGATCAACCAACGTATCCGCGCCGGTCTGGCATTGGCCCAGCAAATCGTACAGCCGCTACGCGCGATGACGTTGCTTGAAAACGTGGCGCTGGCATGCGGTGCCGCAAAGACATCAAATCCGTTAGTCGCGATGCGCTCGTTTGATCGCAGTGCTGAAAACCAACGGGCAATGGAATTGCTGACCCGGGTCGGGTTGAAGGATGCCGCGCATTCCGAACCGTCCAAGCTGCCGCTTGGCTATCTAAAGCGGCTCGAGGTCGCGCGCGCTTTGGCGTTGAACCCGAAACTCCTATTGCTGGATGAGCCGCTGGCAGGTCTCAATCAATCCGAGGCGCAATCGCTGGCGGATTTGATCAAAACCCTGAACGCTGACGGTCTGACGATCCTTCTGATTGAGCATAACCTGCGCGAAGTCATGCGGATTTGTCCGCAGGTTTACGTACAAGAATTGGGTCGTTCACTTGCCTTTGGCCCTGCCAAGGAAATCATGGCCAGACCGGATGTCATTCGGGCCTATCTTGGAGGAACAGTCGATGCTTGACGTGACAAATCTGTCGGCCGGATATGGCGACATCATCGCCGTGCGCGACTTTTCGTTTCATGTGGGGGCAGGCCGTATCTTGGCCGTCATGGGGGCCAACGGCGCCGGAAAATCCTCGACGCTCATGTCATTGGTCGGACTGGTAGAACGCAAATCGGGCAGTATCGTGCTG
>DJBQ01000146.1:0-9879 GCA_002430125.1 Rhodobacterales bacterium UBA5972 | reverse complement strand
CGCGAAAATCTGATGGTCGGCGGGCACGTGGTGGCGACAAATATCATGTCAGAAGGCATAGATATGGTGTACGAATACTTTCCCCGTTTGAGTGAGCGACGCGATCAGGCGGCAGGATCGTTATCGGGCGGTGAACAACAAATGCTGGCGATGGGACGAGCGCTGATCTCGCGGCCAAAAATCCTGATCGTGGACGAATTGTCCCTTGGTCTGATGCCCAAAGTGGTCGATGAATGCTACGCAGTTCTTGCGAAACTAAAGACGGAAAACATCGGCGTGGTGTTGGTTGAACAGAATACCGAACGCGCGTTTGCAGTTGCGGATGACGTCGTTGTTCTTGAGGCCGGTAATGAAATCTGGTCGGGCTCCGCTGAAGAAGCCAGGGGCAATGACGCCTTGCGCGCCAGCCTTATGGGCCTTCACTGACCAGTTAGAATTCCAAGGGCGCGCCAATCGGTTTTGCCTACAACAAATTGGGCTGCATGCGTGTGGTTCAGCCTTCATCTGCGCCAAAAGGGTAAGGAACTGCAGCCAGATCTGATCGGTAGACGGTCACGCTGTCGCGCCCTCACGCGGCCAAGTGTCGGGCGGATCGTGGCCACGCCATTGCAATGCGCCGGCCAACGCAGCGAGCCGCCAATATCATTGCCATGCGCCAGCACCACAATCCCCGCCGCCAATGCCGAACCAGCCCCGCCTGATGACCCGCCGCAAGTAATCGCGGCGTCCCAGGGGTTCAATGTCAGCCCGTGCAGTGGGTTGTCGGTGAAGGCCCGCGGCGAAAGTTCCGGCGTGTTTGTCTGCCCGATAATGATCGCCCCCGCCGCCTTGAGGTGACGAATTACCGGTGCATCCGTGGTTGCGATCAAACCGGTCATGATAAGAACGCCATTCGGGTTTGGCAGGCCTTTGACATCAATGTTTTGTTTGACCGTAATAGGCAGCCCATCAAGCGGGCCATGCTCGGTGCCGTTTGCAGGCCGCGCGTCGGCTGTTCACCCGCCAGGCCAAGTCGCATCCCGATGAGGTGAAACAATTGCTGTTGAACGGGGTGCGGGCCTATCTGGGGGCCGATTACGATGTCTCGAAACATTTTGAACCGCGCTATAAACCCTGGAGCCAGCGTATCGCCTTTGTGCCCGACGGCGATTTGTTCAAGGCTGTTGCCAGTGGCAAAGCCTCGGTCGTGACGGACCATATCGACCGCTTCACCGAAACCGGCATTGCATTAAAATCTGGCGAGGCACTGGCGGCCGACATCATCGTCACCGCCACCGGTTTCAACCTGTGTCCGCTTGGCGACGTTGCCTTTACGGTTGATGGCAAAGCTTTTGACTGGGGCAACAGCGTCGGCTATCGCAGCGCGATGTTCACCGGTGCACCGAACATGGTTTGGGTCTGTGGCTATTTCCGCGCCAGTTGGACCCTGCGCACTGAACTTCTGGCCGATTTTACCTGTGGTCTGTTGAACCATATGGACATGACCGGGCACAAAACCGCTGAGGTCCAACTGCGTGACGAAGACCGCGACATGCCCATTTCGTCCTGGGCGGATACCAACGACTTTAACCCCGGCTATATCCTGCGCGGTGGTCATTTGATGCCCAAGCGCGGGACCAAACCCGAATGGCAGATCAGCCAGGACTATTGGGCGGAAAAAGACCACTTCAAGACAGTCGATTACGGAGATGCAGCTTTTGTCTATCAATAGGGCGGAAATACCAAATCTGCGAAGGAATCGTCGGACAACTTATGAAGGAGGATGACGCGGCGCGGGACTGAAAGGTGCGGCGCCATGGTTCCTGCAGAAATTGATGCAGAGGCCCTTTTAGGGCATCTACCAGAACATCGCGGGTCGACGCAGCAGAAGTCAAAGAAGGTCTTACATCCGAAACTGCTGACAGGTGTTGCTTTCTGCCCTATATCAGTGTCATCAAAGCCTACGATGCCAGACTGGACAAAACTTTGCGGCAATTTTAATGCGCGACAGGTCGTTGAATTCAGCATGGAGCATCGATGAGCGAAAACGATCTTATCTCAAAGATTCTGAATGCTTTGGTTGAACCGGTTATTGTTGTTTCAAGCAATCGATACCTGATCGCAATCAACGCCGCAGCTCAGGAAATTTTCAACGGCGGTGCTGTGGGGGCTGACCTGTCACTGACCCTGCGACACCCATCCGTCCTGCGGGCATTTGCCGATGTTATGGCGGGCATGGACAAAGTTTCCGTTCCTTTGACCCTTAAGATGCCGCTGCCGACCACTTTTCGAATGACGGCAACCCGCCTGAAAAATGCAAAAAGCGCATTTGGCGAAAATAACGATCCGGCCGTCGTCATGAGTTTCAATGACATTTCCGATGGATTGGAGGCCGAGCAAATGCGGTCTGATTTCGTAACCAATGTCAGCCACGAATTGCGGTCCCCGATAACGGCACTTAGCGGATTTATCGAGACCCTCAAAGGTGCAGCAAAGGACGATCCGCAGGCGCAGGCGCGGTTTCTTGACATCATGGAAGCCGAGGCCGCGAGGATGAACCGGCTAATTCAAGATCTGATGTCGCTTTCAAAAGTCGAGACAATGGAGCGCGTACGTCCGACCCACAAGGTCGAGCTTGAGGGTTTGATTCAAGGGATCGTCAATACGTTGGAGCCGCAGGCCATGGCCAACACCAAAACAATTAGAATCGCGAATCAAACGAAAAATCCAACAGTTTTGGGCGATGCCGACCAATTGATCCAAGTGTTCCAAAACCTGATTGAGAATGCGATCAAATACAGCCGTCCTGGTACCGAAATCACCATTTTGATTGCCCCACATTCCGGCCAATCCGGTATCGCCGAGATTGTAACCAGTGTCGCTGACAAAGGCGAAGGCATTGCCGCGGTCCACCTGCCAAGATTGACAGAAAGATTTTATCGTGTCGATTCAGGCAGGTCGCGCCAGATGGGTGGCACCGGACTGGGGCTTGCGATTGTAAAACATATTCTAAACCGTCATCGCGGCCGCTTGGCTGTCACCAGCGAAATAGGTGTCGGCAGCAATTTCTCGGTGTTCCTTCCTTCTGCCTAGGGGGGCACGGTCGGGCAGTTTTCGCGCAAATACGAAGCTCGGGGTTGTTGTCATAAAACTGTCATGTAAACTTCATATAGGGTTCACTAACCAAGCCTAGAGAGCGCTTGCTTAACTTAGCTCGTTATCAATCAGGAGGTTCACAGAACCATGAAGACCGAACGAATTCTCACAGTTCTCTCAAGTGCTTTGATTTTATCAGCCGCAACCGTTTCCAACGCCGCTGCCCGCGATCAAGTGCAGGTGGCAGGCTCGTCAACCGTATTACCCTACGCAAAAATCGTTGCTGAAAACTTTGGTGAAACTTTTCCCAAGTTTAAGACGCCAGTTGTGGAGTCAGGCGGTTCGTCGGCCGGTCTGAAAGAATTTTGCAAAGGTGTCGGCTCTGACACTATCGACGTCGCCAATTCTTCGCGCGCCATCAAGCAGTCGGAAGTCGAGGCATGCAAGGCAAACGGTGTAGACGAAATCATCGAAGTCAAAATCGGATACGATGGAATTGTGTTTGCGACTGACATCGATGGCCCGAATTTGGCAATTGAACCTATCGACCTGTACAAAGCATTGGCTGCAAAAATTGTTGTGGGCGGTACCCTTGTCGACAATCCCAACAAAACATGGGACGAAGTTAATCCGGCCTTTCCGAAATGGGACATTGCTGCTTATATACCCGGCGAAAAACACGGCACACGCGAAGTTTTCGAAGAGAAAGTATTGAAAATTGGTTGTGAATCCGCTGGTGGGTTAGAAGCCCGTTTGGCCGCAGGTATGGCTAAGAAAGATGCCGAACGCGATTGCATGGCTGTGCGCAAAGACGGGCGCGCGGTTGATATTGACGGCGATTACACCGAAACACTGGCACGAATTGAAGCCAACAAAACCGGCCTCGGGGTGTTTGGTCTTTCGTTTTACGGCAATAACGCGGACAAACTGAAAGTGGCAACCGTCGGCGGCATAGTGCCCTCGACTGAAACGATCGCTTCGGGGCAATACCCGGTATCGCGTCCGCTGTATTTCTACGTCAAAAAAGCGCATATCGGCGTTATCCCCGGATTGAAGGAGTATGTGGAGTATTTCACATCCGACGAAATGGTTGGCCCGGACAGCCCGTTGGCCGATTATGGTCTGGTTGCCGCTCCTGACGAAGAACGTGAAGCAACCCGTCAAAACGTTATGGACGGCAAGATTATGTAATTCACGCGAGGGGCGCGGCCAAGGTCGCGCCCTTCTCATTTTGAACAACGGCATATGACGGGGCCCTGAAGAATGTCGATTTTGAACATTTTCTTTTTGGTGGCTGCAATCGGTGTTTCCGGATATTTTCTGGGGCGCGCACGCGCGAAAAATGTGTCTGGCGGCGACCTTTCCAAACTCCACTCTTTGCCAGGCTATGCGGGTGCCTATGTGTTTTTGTGGGCAACAATTCCAAGCGTTTTGTTCCTTGCTGCCTGGTTGATGGCGGCACCATTCATGTTGGAAAATACGGTGCGGACAGGGTTTCCCCAAACCGAACAGGATACCAGCGAGAATAACCAAAATCTGTCGATGGGTATGGTTCGCTCGCTGGCAGGGGGCTTACGAGAATTTTCCGTTGACGAACGCCTGGGGCTGCCAAAAATTTTTGAAGAGATAGGGCCAAAACTGAATGAACGTGGCATCGTACTTGGTTCTAACGGTCAGGACTTTATGATCGACGCCGCCTACACATTAATTGCGCTGCAAGACAAAAGCCGGTTCTGGTTGACTGTCATCGCCATAACCACATCTTTCATCGGCGCGGTTTGGGCATTGTCGCGAATTGCAATTCGCTTGCGCGCCAGAAACCAAGTGGAAACGATCATCCTTGCGGGTTTGATCGCGGCGTCTTCAATCGCGGTTCTATCAACTATCGGAATCTTTCTGTCGATGGTAGCTGAATCCGGCCGGTTTTTTGCCTCGGTTCCGCCGATGGAGTTTTTGTTTGGAACGGTTTGGGACCCACGCTTTGCAGCCGCAGATAATCCTGGTGCGACTGGTCAGTTCGGGTTGATCCCACTTCTTGCTGGAACCATTTACATTGCGCTTGTGGCGATGATTGTGGCGGTTCCCATTGGCCTTTTCGCCGCTATCTATATGGCAGAATATGCATCCTCGCGTACCCGCGCGATTGTCAAACCTCTGCTTGAAGTTCTGGCGGGTATTCCAACCATCGTTTACGGGTTCTTTGCGCTGGTTACAGTTGGCCCGTTACTGCGCGATATCAGTGCGCAAATCGCGGGCATCGCCACAGGTGATGGTGCAAGTTTCATTCAAGCCCAAAGCGTTCTTACGGCCGGTTTGGTGATGGGCGTGATGCTTATTCCCTTTGTTTCATCACTTTCAGATGATGTGATCACGCAGGTTCCGGCCTCGATGCGCGAAGGCTCGCTTGGCCTTGGTGCCACGCGGTCTGAAACCATGGTCAGGGTTTTGCTGCCCGCTGCACTGCCCGGAATTGTAGGCGCTTTGTTATTGACCGGATCTCGCGCAATCGGCGAAACTATGATCGTGGTTTTGGCCGCTGGTGTGGCCGCGCGCCTTACCCTAAATCCGTTTGAACCGATGACCACTGTCACCGTGAAAATTGTCAATCAGTTGACTGGCGATCTTGAATTCACTTCGCCGCAGACATTGGTCGCGTTCGCCTTGGGGATGACCCTGTTTTTCATAACACTGGGCCTTAATGTCTATGCGCTTTACATCGTGCGCAAATATCGGGAGCAGTATGAGTGACCGATTCCAGCGCCAGCAATAGTCGTCAGAAACGCGATTTCGGCCTTAAACGGCGTTATGCCGCTGAACGTCGTTTCCGGTTGTTTGGTCAAGCAGCTATCGGCGTGGGTTTGTTCTTTCTTGCGGCCCTATTGTTCACAGTCTTTTCCAAAGGCTACACGGCATTTGGGCAGACATCGCTTAATCTTGATATCACATTTGACGCGCAGTTGATCGACAAAAACAACGCGCGTGCAACTGATCCGGATGTGCTGCTGACACCAAACTATGCGGTGCTGGCGCGCGACGCATTGGCGATGAAGCTGGGATTAGGAAAGCTCAGTTCCAAAGATCGCAAGCTGGTCGATGGAATTATTTCCAACGGCACCAAGGTCCAACTGCGCGATATGGTCATGGCCAACCCTGCGATTATCGGCACGACACAAAATATCTGGATTTTGGCTGAAGCCGATATAGACAGCGCCAACAAGGGTCAGATCGACCTGAGCGTCGATGAGAAACGCCGGAAAGTCAGCGACCGGCAACTTGAATGGATGGCGCAATTAAAAGCGGATGGCACGTTGGCGCAACGGTTCAACTTTGGATTGTTTCGCAATGGCGCATCCAGCCGTCCGGAAATGGCCGGTTTGGGCGCGGCGATGATCGGGTCACTTTACATGATGTTGATTGTGTTGGTGCTTGCGTTGCCAATCGGAGTCGCGGCCTCGATTTATCTTGAAGAATTCGCGCCTAAAAACCGCTTCACTGACATCATTGAGGTGAACATCAACAATCTGGCCGCGGTGCCATCCATCGTGTTTGGATTGCTTGGCCTCGCCTTGTTTATCAATTTCGCTGGCCTGCCGCGATCAGCTTCGCTGGTCGGTGGGTTGGTTTTGACGCTTATGACCCTTCCAACGATCATCATCGCGACACGCGCTGCACTGAAAGCCGTGCCGCCGTCGATCCGTTCGGCGGCCCTAGGCATAGGGGCCTCGCGTATGCAGATGGTGTTTCACCATGTGTTGCCGTTGGCTGCTCCGGGTGTTCTGACGGGTACGATTATCGGGCTGGCGCAGGCGTTGGGGGAAACCGCACCATTGTTACTTATCGGGATGGTTGCGTTTATTACTGACGCACCTGTGACACCGCTCGACCCGGCAACTGCACTTCCGGTGCAGATCTTCATGTGGGCAAACGAAGCAGAGCGCGCCTTTGTTGAGCGCACATCAGGCGCAATAATCGTCTTGCTGATGTTTTTGGCGGTAATGAACATAACCGCAATTCTGTTGCGCAAACACTTTGAACGCCGGTGGTAAATGTTAGAATGTCAAAATGGAAAGCGTCATGCAGATGAACACTAAATTCAAGCCGCTGGAAAACGTGCCTTTGAACGCAGATCCGTCGCCCAGGGCGATTTCTATTTGTGCGGAAAAAGTCAATGTATTCTACGGTGAAAAGCAAGCGTTGTTCGATATTGATCTGAATGTCGGCGCAAACGAGGTGACCTCGCTTATCGGCCCGTCCGGCTGCGGAAAATCGACGTTTTTGCGCTGCATGAACCGAATGAATGACACTATCGATACGTGCCGAGTAAGCGGAAAAATCACCCTTGATGGCGAAGATATCTATTCGCGGGACATTGATGTCGTCGAACTTCGCGCCCGCGTCGGCATGGTCTTTCAGAAACCAAATCCGTTTCCCAAATCCATTTTCGAGAATGTCGCCTATGGCCCGCGCATCCATGGCCTTGCGCATACCAAAACGGATCTAGAACGGATTGTGGTGACGAGTCTGCAAAAAGCAGGTTTGTTTGAGGAAGTGAAAGACCGGCTGCAACAGCCCGGTACCAGTCTGTCAGGCGGCCAACAGCAACGACTGTGTATCGCGCGTGCGATTGCCGTTCAGCCGGAAGTCATCCTCATGGACGAACCATGTTCGGCACTTGATCCGATTGCCACAGCCATTGTCGAAGAACTGATCGACGAATTGCGCCAGAATTACACAATCGTCATTGTTACCCATTCGATGCAACAGGCGGCGCGCGTCTCGCAGCAGACTGCATTTTTCCATTTGGGAAATCTGGTCGAAACCGGTCCGACCGAAAAAATATTCACCACACCGGATGACCCGCGTACCGAAAGTTACATCACCGGCCGTATCGGTTAAAGCATTCGTCTTGCGGAAGTTGCGAGCAAAGGAGAACAATTTGGAATTCGCCCACATAGTCAAATCATTTGACGAAGATCTCGCCCAGATCAACCAAATGGTCATGGAAATGGGAGGTATCGTTGAACAATCTATCGAAGACGCGGCCGTGTCACTGGTGCATCGTGATTTGGCAAAGGCCGCGCAGGTCATCGCTTCGGACAAGCTTGTTGATTCCATCGAGGAGCAGTTGGAAGAAAAACTGGTGCGCGTTCTGGCGCTCCGCCAGCCTCAGGCGCAAGACCTTCGATTGGTGGTCGCGGTGTTCAAAGTTGCAGCAGACCTTGAACGTATTGGAGATTATGCCAAGAACCTTGCCAAACGCGTGCAGATATTTGCGGAAATCCAGCCAAACACCTCTAACAGTGAGCGCACCATCAAACGGATGTGTTTGCTGGTTCAAAAGATGCTGAAAGACGTGCTGGACGCCTATATCGGTAAAGATGCAGCTTTGGCCGAGGACGTTTGGATGCGTGATGAGCAGGTGGATCAGATGCATGACGGTCTTTTCCGCGAGCTTTTGACCTATATGATGGAAGATCCGCGCAACATCACGCCGTGCATGCATCTGTTGTTTATAGCCAAGAATGTTGAACGAATGGGCGATCATACGACGAGCATTGCGGAACAGGTCATTTTTCTCGTTACAGGCGCAAAGCCCACCGAGAAACGCCCCAAGAGCAACACAACATTGTCCCAAGAGGTCTGATTTCCCAAAATGACAGCCCGCAGCACATCAGTAACGAATCTTCAGCCACTAATATTGGTCGTCGAAGACGAGCCCGCACAGGCCGAGCTTTTGCTCTATAATCTTCGCAAGGTAAATTTCCGCGTGAACCACGCGGCGACAGGCGAGGAAGCGATGCTTTTAATGGCCGAAGAAGCGCCTGATTTGATCATTTTGGACTGGATGCTGCCAGAACTTTCCGGCATTGAAATCTGTCGACAGATCAAGTCTGGCCGCCGTTGGGCCAATATTCCGATTGTCATGCTGACTGCGCGCAGCGAAGAAACTGACCGCATTCGTGGCCTTGATACCGGTGCTGACGATTATGTGGTCAAGCCGTATTCGATTAAGGAGTTACTGGCGCGGGTCAATGCGATTTTGCGCCGGACGAGTTCTACCACTGACGACAAACTGACATATGGCGATTTGGTTCTGGACAAGGAACAGCACAAAGTCACCCGTGGCGGAAACCATGTAAGGCTCGGGCCAACCGAGTTCCGACTGCTTGCTACATTCATGGAACGGCCCGGTCGAGTCTGGAGTCGCGACCAACTGCTTGACCGCGCATGGGGACGCGACATCTATGTAGACACCCGTACCGTCGATGTGCATATTGGAAGGCTGCGCAAGGCCCTGAGAATAAGTGATTTGCCCGACCCCATTCGAACAGTTCGCGGCGCCGGATATTCGCTGGATCACAACGTGAGCTAATAGTCCACGGGTTGTAACTAAAATACAAATTCGCCAAAATGCCTTCTCGGCAGCAAATGCTCTGCTATCCAGCCTTGGACAATACGGTACTGAACTTTTCCGGATTTGACCGGGATGACAAGCTGGTTGCGGCATCTGGTCTATGATTGAATCCAGGACGACGGCATTATGGCCGACGCATGCGTCTTAGACATATGTCGGCTGCTTGATTGGAGTGGGCCGGATACGGTCACGCATGGCTTCTATAAAAAGAGATTCCGCACGGTTGAACCGTTTGCGCGGATTAACTACCAGAAAAATATCGACAGCTGGGGTTCTTTGTAAGGAGGAAGCCGCCATAGCAAGCCCACACTCGCGGTAAGGGTTGCGACCCTCGGCGGTCAGCCGAAAGATGCCGTGGCTGGCCGTGTTGCATGGATCAGGTGCCGCGC
>DJBQ01000098.1:2336-8017 GCA_002430125.1 Rhodobacterales bacterium UBA5972 | reverse complement strand
CATGGTACAGGAGCCAGACACCTGCCGCCAGAGCCAAATTTACCTAATATATCAAAGCCTTGGCGGTTTGGTTGGTTTGTTGCCATCCGACTGTCCGAGGTGATCCAACTCGGACCGAAGCACGGCAGCCGCGCGATCGCTGGCCAGCAAAGGCTGCACCCAACCGTTATCTATGCGCGGTGGCGAGCATTTGAAATCCGTACTTCGAATAATTGGTGCGAAGTTTTAGGTTTCCGTGCCCTCAGGAAGGCGCGCCAGCTTGTCCGTATTGGCATTCAAGCGGTCGCGATCTTAAAAATCCAAATAATGTTGCGTTGTCGCCCCGGCTTCGTGAGAAATCGTCTCGGTTAGTGTTTTCAGTGCACGCGCAGCCGCACTATCAGGATCATCGCTGAGCAAGTTTTGCGGTCCCATCAGGGTGATTCCGGCCAGGATGCGACCGCTTTGATCGAAAATCGGCGCCGAGATGGCGGTATGTTCCGCCAACAATTCGCCCCGGCTGATGCTTAACCGTGCCTGTCTAATATGGCGGCTAGAATCTTCAAATGACGCAATGCCCCCGATGACGTGATCTGCCGTCACGGATTTAGGCAAGTAAGCCAGAAACAGACGCCCCAATGCCGATCCTGTTATGGGTAGCACAGCGCCCAAGCGCAAATCGAAAATCGGATGGCGCGAGGGGCTTTCAGTACGGTGAATAACCGTTGGGCCCTGATCGCCCCAGACGCCCAGAAAAACCGTGGCACCGGTATCTTTGGCCAACTGTTCCATCCGGGCATGCGCGCTTTGATAAATGTCAAACTGTTGCAGCCCGGCGATGCCAAGGCGCAAAGTATACGCCCCAAGGCCATAATGCCCGGTTTGTACATCTTGTTTGACGGCTCCGACTTCGGCCAGACTGATCAGATAGAATTGCAGTTTGCTGGCGGACAGGCCAGTCCCGGCCGCAATATCGCGCAGCGGCACCGCTTGCCCTGCCTTTAACAGAAAGTCGAGCACCTGAAATCCGGTCAGAATGGATTGGATCCCCTTGCGGCGCGGAACCGTAATTTTGGGATCCTCCGCGCCGTCCATTTTCAGATTTTCACGACTGGATTGCGCAAAGTCCCGATACCTTCAACACCACATTCAATCACGTCGCCCGGCCACATCCATTCTTGTGGTGTGCGTCCGGCTCCAACCCCTGAAGGCGTGCCAGTTGCGATCACGTCGCCCGGCTCCAGTGTCATGCCGCTTGAGAGGTCGCTTATCAGGGTCGGGATGTCAAACAGCAGAAACTTAGTGTTTGATCGTTGTTTTTCCTCGCCATTCTTGGTCAGCCACAAGTCAAGATTATGCGGGTCTGGAATTTCATCCGACGTCACAATGCAGGGGCCAAACGGCGCATAAGTGTCCTGACCTTTCGAGAAGATCCATTGTCCGGCACGCCGGTTATCGCGGGCCGAGACATCAACCATCACCGAATAACCAAACACATGCCGCATCGCATCAGCCTTGGCGATCCGCGTCGCAGTCGTACCGATAATCACCGCCAGTTCAACCTCCCAATCAAGTTGTTGGGTCATCGCCGCATTGTGCTGGATCGCCTCACCGGTTCCGATAATCGCCGTCGCTGGTTTGGTGAAAACGACAGGCTGCTTTGGAAGATCTGCGGATGTATCAAGGGCAGCCGCACTTTCGGCGATATGTTCGACATAGTTCAGGCCAATGCCAAAGATGTTTTTGCGGGTGCGGGGGATCGGCGCCAAGAGCCGCACATTTTCAAACGGGGTAGATGTGCCAAGCGGCCAGCGGCCTTCCATTTCGGCAAGCATTTCGCTGGTTTCGGTGATCGCACTTGGACCCAGATCAATAAAATCCTGCATGTTGCCGGGCAGGGGCTCGCCAATCGCGTCGCCAAACGCTTCGAGATCAATCACTTGCTCGTTCAGAATTGCGCCCAAATGACCCGCATCAGCGGCGTGTTTACGGTAGGTTATAAGTTTCATTCGGCGTTCCTTATGCGGTCTTTTCAACCTGCTGATAGCCACCGTTTTCCGGATAGGCTTGTTCTTTGTAAAAATGCAATTTCTCCATCACCGGGAAATCGTTGAACTGGAACAGGCAGGCGTCGTCATTGCCTGCTTTGTTGCAATGTTCATGCCAAACCCAAGGCGGCACACAGAAGATATCTTTTTCCTTCCAGTCAAACCTTGTGCCGCCGATCACCGAATAACCTTCACCTTTGGCGACGTGATAGATGACATTGCCGGTGTGGCGGTGCGCCTTGGTATGCTCGGACGGGCGCAGCATCTGCATCATTGTGCCCATGGTTGCCATCGGATGGCCACCGGTTTGCGGGTTCACATATTTAAGGATCACCCCGTCAAAAGGGTCGCCATCAGTGAATTTGGCGTAATTGTTCAACCCCTCATAAGTTTTGTCCCAGCTGTATTTCATCAAAGGCGAATAAAACGCGTCCCACTTTTCCTTGACCGGCAACATGCCCGGATTGCCCCACGTGGCGGGGCTGGCATCGGTTGGCAGGTTTGATTTCTGATAATCATCCGGATGGACCGCATAGAAATTCGCCTCGAGCGCGTTGGTCAGCGGAATGTCCAAGCCATCCTGCCACATTGAAATTTCGCCATCGTCTTCGATACCATGCTCATGCCAGGACCCGTTTGGGGTAATCACGAAATCCCGCGCACCCAGCGTCATCCGGTGGCCATCAACCACCGTATAGGCGCCTTTGCCCTCCATAATGAACCTGAGTGCGCTGGCAGCGTGGTTATGCGCAGGCGCGCTTTCACCCGGGCGCATCACCTGAATGCCCGAGAACAACCATCCACACGCGGCGGAAACTTCTTTGCGGCGCGGGTTGCGCAGATAAACCACGCGGCGACCGGCCATTTCAGGGGTGACCAAATCAAGCGAGCGCAGGATATGTGGGCGCAAATCAGCGTGCCGCCAAATGACAGCGTCGCTTGCCGGCGTTGGTTGCCAGGGTTCAATATCATTGGCAACGGTCCACAGGGCAGCCGTTTCGAATTTTGCCAAGTCTTCGTAATACGCTTCCAGTTCGTCGCTGTCGCGAACCCGTGCCCGGCCCAATTGATCGTCGCTAAAGTTATCCGCAGCCATCGAAATCTCCCTTATTTGATCGCAATATTGACCGCTTCAGATACCTCTGATCGGTCTGGATTGACTCGCAAGATACAACATGCTTGTGTTTGTACAACCAATTTATCACAGCGAGGCTCTATGTCCGATACGCCCACGCCTGTCGGCAGCAAACAGTTCGACTACGCCTATCACTTGCAACTGGATCAACTGCTGACATCCATGCGGCAGGTGACGACACACCCTGAAGAGCACCTGTTTGTCACGGTGCATCATGTACTCGAGATTTGGTTCAAACACATCATATTCGATCTTGATCGGGTGATTGTGATGTTGGACAGCGATCAGATCAATCAGGCGAACTGGCTACTGAACCGACTGGGCGAGATCATGCGTCTGGCCGAGGCGCACTGGACCGTGCTTGAAACTATGACTGCCGCTGATTTTGCCGAATTCAGGGCTGATCTGACCGGCGCATCCGGAATGCAGTCGCGCCAATTCAGGCAAGTCGAAGTGATGGTTGGTCTGTGTGAAACCGCCGGACCTGAATATATAGAACGGGTTGAAAAGCTTTGGCCGGGCTTGCGGGCAGAACATCCGCGTTCATTGCGCGCCGCGTTTTTTGATGTTTTTCAACGCCGTGCAATATCTTTGTTGGATGTCTACCGGGAACGCTGGACCCAGCATGATTTGTTCCAACTGGCCGAACACGCATTTGAACTTGACCGACGGTTCCAGTCATGGCGTCACAATCATATTCTGATGGTTCGCCGCCAGATAGGCATTCGGGCGCGCGGCACCGGTGGTACGTTTTTCAAGGACTATCTGGCCTCGACCACTCAATACTATTTTTTTCCCGAGCTTTTCGAGTTTCGCAATGACCTGACCGAAGCTGCGGGTGGCGAAGTGATGGCCAAGGGCGATGAGGCCTGACAGGCACAGAAGGGGGCCAATTTGACGGTTTTTGTTTTGGTTCATGGCGGCTGGCATGGCGGCTGGTGTTGGAGACCGGTTGTCGAGTTTTTGCAAGCGCGTGGTCACCTCGTCTTTGCGCCGTCCCTGACCGGACTGGCCGAACGTGGCCACTTGATCGACGCTGTTGAAGGCCCTGACACCCATGTTGCGGATATCGCCAACCTGATGATCTGGGAAGATTTGTACGACGTTGTACTGGTAGGTCATTCCTATGGCGGCACGATCGTCACAGGTGTTGCGTCACAAATGCCGGAACGCATTGGCCGACTGGTTTATCTTGATGCAATGGTGCCTGAAATCAGCGGCATGTCGGCTGCGCAGCTTTCAACCCCCGAACGCGCCGCCGAAGTCGCGGCAGCCCGGCGGCCTGATGGTCATACTGATCCAACCGGGTTTGAACGCTGGGTTAGCCCGCATCGGATTGACTGGCTGAAGCGCATGACCGGCCCGCAACCGGGGTCTTGTTTTGGCAAGGGAGTGTCCCTGACAGGTCGTCAAAACGACGTTACGGCGCGCGATTACATCATCTGCACATACCACAAACCCTCGCCATTCTGGCGGTTTTACGATCAGTTCAAGGCTGATCCAACGTGGCGCACTCATCGCCTTGACAGTCTGCATGACGCAATGATCGAGGTGCCGGATCAACTGGTTGCCCTGTTGGACCCATCCGATTGACGTCGGGTTTCGCTTGAAGAAACCGGGACTTCGGAGCAACAATCAACTGACAAACAACCGAGGTCGACATGCACCCTACAATCCAACGTATGCAGGATATCATCGCCAAGGGTGATGACGCGGCAATCGCCACTATTCTGGCCGAAAAGGTCGAGTTTCTGCCGCCAACCTATTGGAAAACATGGACAGGGCGAGATGCAGTGGCGGCTGTTCTGGGGCATGTCGGGCATATTTTCAGCGATTTTCACTATCGCCGCATTATCGGCGACGGGCTGGATTGGGCGATGGAATTTCAATGTAAAATCGGTGATCTTGATGCGGTTGGCGTTGATCTGATCACATTGGATTCCGACGGCATGATTGCAAAATTCGAAGTCGTCATGCGACCGCATAAATCCATTGGTGCGTTGCGCGACGCGATGAATGCGCGGGTGATGACCGATCCCAGGTTTCTGAAATTCAAATCCGCCCTTAACTGACATCAGCCACTTGCAGAGGCGCTTAATCAGCGTATGACTGCCTTAATGAAATTAGAGCAAAGGCAGTTAAGATGTCAGACGACTACAAATCCCTCGTGCGGCGTACCGGCCTGCCACAATCTGCCAGCACGCCGGTTGTAACGCCGATTTATCCGTCGGTCGTGTACCGTTCGGAAACCCCGGATCAACTTGACGCGCAATACGAAGGCCGTTTGCCCGGCTACACCTATGCGCGCGAAGGCCATCCGAACGCGACGGTTTTGGCGGGGAAGATCGACTGGATGGAAGGGGCGACTGGCGGTATCATTACCGGTTCTGGAATGGCGGCTTTATCTGCTATCCTTCTGGGATTGCTTAAGAAAGACGATCATGTCTTGGCTGGTGATCAGCTTTACGGCCGCTCGATGCGCCTGCTGATGCAGGATTTGCCGCGCATGGGGTTCGCAG
>DJBQ01000098.1:0-2277 GCA_002430125.1 Rhodobacterales bacterium UBA5972 | reverse complement strand
ACCCGACGGATGCAAAAGCGTTCGAGGCCGCTATCACGCCGAAAACCCGAATGATTTTGGTCGAGGTTGTTTCCAACCCGACTCTGCGTGTGGCTGACATGGGCGCGATCGCCGATATAGCCAAACGCCACAATGTTTTATTGGTGGTGGATAACACCTTTACAACGCCTGCATCTTACAGGCCTTTCGATCATGGCGCGGATATTGTGCTGCATTCCGTGACCAAATTACTGGCAGGCCATTCGGACGTAACGCTTGGCTATGTTGCATCCAAAGACCCGGACATTCAAAAGCCGATTTATGATGCGGCCGTGACGTGGGGCATGACGCCCAGCCCCTATGAATGCTGGCTTGCTGAACGCGGTTTGCATTCCTTTGGCTTGCGGTTTGAGCGGGCACAACAGAATGCTTCGGCCTTGGCTGATCATCTGGCCGGGCTGACAGGTGTCGCGCAGGTTTATTATCCGGGGCGTGCGGATCACCCTGACCACAACCGGGCGCGGGCTGTACTGGGGGACAACCCCGGCAATATGCTGAGTTTCCGACTGAACGGCGGGCGCGAGGCGGCGAACGCCTTCACCAAAGCCGCCCCGCATATTCCGTTTGCACCGACACTCGGTGATGTGGGCACCACGCTGTCGCATCCAGCGTCGTCGTCTCACCGCGCGCTAAGTGAACAGGATCGCCAGAAACTTGGCATAACCCAAGGGTTTTTCCGGGTTTCCGTCGGGATCGAGGATATTGATCAGCTGAAATCGGAATTTGCGGCGGCGGTAAAGGCCTCGGCGGTTTAACTGCCGGGTTACTCTTCCAAAAACCGCACCGCGCCAATGTGCGGCAAGTTGCGGTTTCGTTGCGCGAAATCAATGCCATAGCCAACCACGAACTTGTCGGGGATTTCAAACCCTGTCCAGGTTGCTTTGACATCTACCTCGCGCCGGGTTGGTTTATCAAGCAACGCGCATACTTCGATGCGCCGGGGATGCCGTGTCGCCAGCAAGTCAAGTACGTGTTTCAGTGTGTGGCCGGTATCAACGATATCCTCGACCACAAGGATATCGCGTCCTTCAATTTCACCGCGCAAGTCTTTGAGAATGCGCACTTCGCGTGAACTTTCCATGCTGTTGCCGTAAGATGAGGTTTCCAGAAAATCGACCTCGACCGGTAAATCAAGCTCGCGCACAAGATCGGCGATAAACACAAACGATCCGCGCAGAAGGCCGATGACCACCAGTTTATCCGTGCCCTTAAAACTGGTTTGGATTTCCTTGGCCAATGCCTCGACCCGGGCGGCGATGGATTTGGCCGAGATCATTTCATCGATCACATATGGTCGGTTTGGCATGTGCACTCCGTTGGTTGAACAAGTAAATCTTGGCATTCCAGACCCGTCTCTGCAAGGGTCAGATGGCATTGCGATCTTGAACTTTCGCCCAAACTCAACGATAGCAGCGCGCAGACAGGTTAACCGGAGGTGCCATGCCGACACATGCAGAAAAACGGGTGGTGCCATATAGTGCAGCGCAAATGTACGCGCTGGTGGCTGACATCGCGGCTTATCCGGAATTTCTGCCGTGGTGTGCTGCTGCGCGCATCCGCAAACAGACAGCGACCGACACTGGTGCGGTCATCGAGGCTGATCTGGTCATATCCTTCAAACTTTTCCGCGAACGCTTTGGGTCGCGGGTCACATTGCACCCGGCTGAAAACAAGATTGACGTTGAATATCTGGACGGACCATTCCGGTATTTGAACAACCACTGGCATTTCACCCCGCAGGCCGACGGTGGCTGTGAGGTGGATTTTTTCGTGGATTTCGAATTCAGGTCATCTGTACTGCAAGCCGTAATCGGCGTCTTCTTTGGCGAAGCGATGCACCGAATTGTTCGTGCTTTTGATGCCCGTGCTAAAGACCTGTATGGTTAGGTTTCCGATCACGTCAGGTGAGTGAAATACGCCACTTGCCGGAGATTTCCGCCTTTTTGTAACTGCGCCTGACCTTCTGCGGACCGGGAATACGACCTGAGGCCCTCAAGGTCATGTACATCCATCGTCAGCGCCACCTGATTGCCTGCATCGGCATCAAGGTGAACACGATATCTTTGGCAAATCGCCCCAGCACTTTTTTACGCGCGTCGGCCATGTCCAGCCATTTGGTCACATCTTCAATTTCCTGGATAAAAACCATTTTGGTCATCTTCGTTGCTTTCCTTTGTTGCGATGACTGGACTATGCCTCAATGGTGATTGTCTGATAATATGCCTGTCGAGAACATTT
>DJBQ01000076.1 GCA_002430125.1 Rhodobacterales bacterium UBA5972 | reverse complement strand
CGGTGTTGATGTGGCGTTGATGTAAACGCGCAAAAGGCCGGTGGTATTATAATACCACCGGCCAAGCTACTGTTATATTTAGTTATTTTGGTTGCGGGAGTTGGATTTGAACCAACGACCTTCAGGTTATGAGCCTTTAATGCTAAATTGCGCACCGCAAAACCCAATTTGATCCAAGCGCCGATTTCCACTTACTGAATTTAGCAAATATCTATGCACCGATAGTTCACTCGGTGGTAGCCTGGTGGTAGCCAAACAGACCGAAAAACACAGAACTTTTCTTGCAAGTCGTTGATTTAACTGGTGAGCCGGTCGGGATCCGAACCCGAGACCTACTGATTAAAAGTCAGTTGCTCTACCAACTGAGCTACCGGCCCACACAGGAGGCGGTTGGTATAAGCGGGTGCGGGTCGGGTCAAGTCAAAATCTGCGATTTCAGCGCGAAAATTTGCTGAATCTGTTCCGGCGATCCAATATAGCCAAGGCATTGGCAAAAGGGTATAGCACCGAAATGGATCAGGACTGGCTTAAATCAGGTATACCGTTTCGCAAAATGCACGGGCTGGGCAACGATTTTGTTGTGGTCGATGCGCGTGGAAAAACCAATCCGGTATCATCAGAACTGGCCCGCGCAATTGGCGATCGGCATTTTGGTGTGGGGTTTGATCAGCTTGCGGTTATTCTGGATGCCAATGACGCGGACGCGCGGCTTGAGTTCTGGAATGCCGATGGCAGCCTTTCAGCGACCTGTGGCAACGCCACGCGGTGTATTGCCGGTTTAATTTTTGCTGATACCGGGCGCAGCGCGATTATCCTGAGAACCGAACGCGGGCTGTTGGCTTGCCGCGATCTGGGCGCGGGGCTTTACAGCGTCAACATGGGTGAGCCGCAGCTTGAATGGTCGCAAGTCCCCCTTGCGCATCCACTGGAGACATTGCATTTGCCAATTCCCGGCGACCCGGTGGCTTTGGGCATGGGAAATCCGCATTGCGTGTTTTTTGTTGAAGATGCGGATGCCGTTGATCTGGCGACACGCGGTGCTGCGCTGGAAAACCACCCGCTGTTTCCCGAGCGGACAAATGTTGAATTCGTTCAGGTGATCTCGCAAAGCGAACTCCGCTTGAAAATCTGGGAACGCGGCGTTGGCGTGACGCTGGCCAGCGGATCGTGTTCCTGCGCCTCGGTGGTTGCTGCGGCGCGTCGTGGGCTGACAGATCGGAAATGCCGTGTCGTGGTTGACGGTGGGGCGCTGGAGATCGATTGGCGCGACGACGGTGTCTGGATGACAGGCCCGACAGCGCATGTATTCGACGGCGTCTTCACCTCTGAATTTCTGGCAGGCACAAAATGACTGCGGTGCCGGTCTTTGAAACCCTTGGCTGCCGGTTGAACGCCTATGAATCCGAAGCGATGCGCGAGCTTGGCCGCCAGACGGGGTTGGAAAACGTTGTGGTGGTCAACACCTGCGCTGTAACCGCTGAAGCGGTGCGTCAGGCGAAACAGAAAATCCGCCGACTGCGCCGAGAAAACCCGGATGCGCGCATGGTGGTGACCGGATGTGCAGCACAGGTGAAACCAGAAGATTTCGCCGCAATGCCCGAAGTTGATCTGGTGCTGGGTAACCACGAAAAGATGCAGGCGGAAAGTTGGGCCAAATTATCGCGCCCTGATGCCAACGGTGCTGCCACAATGCGGGTCGCCGATATCATGCTGGAAACCCGCGCTCCGGCGCCGCTGATCGACGGGTTTGGCAGTCGCGCGCGCGCTTATGTGCAGGTGCAAAACGGCTGCGATCACCGCTGTACGTTTTGCATCATTCCGTTTGGGCGCGGCAATTCCCGGTCAGTCGCTGCTGATATTGTGGTTGAACAGATCAAACGCCTGACCGCCAAAGGGTTCAACGAGGTCGTGCTGACCGGCGTTGACATGACAAGCTGGGGGGCCGATCTGCCGCAACAGCCGCGGCTTGGTGATCTGGTGGCGCGGGTTCTGAAAATGGTGCCTGATCTGGCCCGCCTCAGGATTTCGTCGATCGATTCAATCGAGGCGGATCCCTTGCTGATTGAAACCATCGCGTCCGAACCGCGCCTGATGCCGCATCTGCACCTTTCCTTGCAGGCAGGCGATGACATGATCCTGAAACGGATGAAACGCCGCCACTTGCGCGACGACGCAATCCGGTTCTGTCAGGATATCAAAGCGGCGCGTCCCGATATCGTTTTCGGCGCAGATATTATCGCAGGCTTCCCCACCGAAACCGAGGCGATGTTTGAGAATTCGCTGGCTCTGGTGACCGAGTGCGACCTGACTTGGCTGCATGTCTTCCCATATTCGATCCGCCACGGCACCCCAGCGGCGCGGATGCCCCAAGTGGACAGGACTTTGATCAAGGGTCGGGCAGCAAGGTTGCGGGCTTTGGGGGATGCGCAGGTCGAAAAGCATCTGACCGACCAGATCGGGCGAGATCACAGCGTTTTGATGGAAAACAAACGGATGGGCCGCACGCCGGGTTTTGCACCGGTGCATTTTTCCACCGACCAGCCCGTCGGCCAAATTGTCCGCTCCCGGATCACCAGACAAGATGGCGCGCGGCTATATGGTTGACGCGCTACCAATCCTTTACAGCTTTCGCCGCTGCCCCTATGCGATGCGGGCCCGACTGGCGATTGCGGCAGCTGGTGTTCAATGTGAATTACGTGAAGTCCTGCTGCGTGACAAAGCGCCGGAATTCCTTGAAACCTCGCCTAAGGCGACGGTGCCCGTGGTGGTGATGCCAGATGGGCAGGTGATTGACCAAAGCCTGGATGTGATGCTTTGGGCTTTGGCGCAAAACGATCCGGCGGAATGGCTGATTGCGCCACAAGGGAAGTTGGCCGACATGCTTGATCTGATCGCCCAAGCGGATGGTGATTTCAAAACCAACCTAGATCATTATAAATACGTCAGCCGTGATCCTGACAGCGACGGGACAACCGCGCGCGACGCGGCCAGTGTGTTTTTGCACGCACTAAATTCGCGGCTTTCGCAACACAGCTTTCTTTTTGGTGACCGCACAGCCCTTTCCGATATGGCTATTGCACCCTTTGTACGGCAGCTTGCCGCGGTCGACCAGGTGTGGTTTGATTCGCAGCCTTGGATTCATTTGAAACGCTGGCTTGCGATGTTCTTAGCCTCCTCAGAGTTCGCGGCAGTTATGACCAAGTATAAAAAGTGGCAGGCCGGTGATCCGGTTACCTTATTTCCGGAAAGTCTGTGAATGCATCCAAACCCCATCTATCGCGGCACTGAACGCCAGACCAATCTGGATTTTGCCGCCAAGCGCGGATTTGGTGTGCTCAGTATTAACGGCGAGGCCGGGCCGCTGATCAGCCATGTGCCCTTTGTGATGACCGAAGATGGCCGCCGGATCGAGGCGCATCTTATGCGCTCGAACCCGATTGCCCGCGCATTGGCAGGTGGAACACGACCTGCAATACTGGCGATCAGCGGGGCGGATAGTTACGTGTCACCTGACTGGTATGAAATGGAAGATCAGGTGCCGACCTGGAACTATGTTGCGGTGCATATTCGCGGTGATCTGAAGCTCAAGCATGATGCCGATCTGCGCCCGCATCTGGACCTGCTGTCAGCAAATTTTGAAGCCCGGCTGATGCCGAAGGCCCCTTGGTTAACTGACAAAGTAGACCCTGACGCCTTGGCAAAACTGTTGCGGATGATCGTGCCGATCGAGCTGGAAATCGGCACTGTGGATGGCACATGGAAGTTGGCACAAAACAAGCCCGAAGCGGCCCGGTTGGCCGCCGCTGATGCGATGGCAACTGCCGGCATAGGATCAGAAACCGCCGATCTGGCAAAGTTGATGCGTGCGCCACCCGAAAAGATTGATTGACCGCCCGCTTATCCCTAAGCTGAGCCTGTCTTGTAGAAAGGTTTATCATGCCGTTACCTCTTGCCCCGGTTGCCGCTGTTGCACTGCGTTACGGCGTGGTGGCTGTTGCGGCCTATGCACTTAGTCGCAAAGTCGCCCGTTCAGCCACCCTGCAAGCCAACGAAGACGCGCTGGACAGTGTTGCGGAAGGTTTGGCTGCTCATCACGCCAAAGACCGCGCTCAGGTTAATGCGCAGGCGCGCTGGCGGCGGGTGATCCGCTTTGGTGCGAATGGTCCGGGTATCGAAATTGATGCAACTGCCCTTGGGCGTCTTAAATTCCGAAAGGTCTGAAATTGAAACTGTTTTACTCCCGAACGTCGCCTTATGTGCGCAAAGTTATGGTTCTGCTGGCCGAAACCGGTCAATTGGGTGATGTTGAACTGGTGCCTGCGGCCGGAAGTCCGGTCAACACCGGCACCATGCCACTGGATCACAATCCGCTTGGCAAAATCCCGGCCTTGCAGCCTGAAAAAGGCCCTGCGATATTCGACAGCCGCGTTATCTGCCGCTATCTGGATGCCCGCGCCGGTGGCAAACTTTACCCTTCAGGTGATGCTCTGTGGCCGGTCCTGACGCTTGAAGCGATGGGGGATGGCATGACCGATGCGGCGATCCTGATGGTTTACGAATCCCGCGTTCGCCCTGAGGACAAGCGGATGCCGGAATGGGTTGAAGGCCAGTGGCAAAAAGTCAGCCGCGCGCTGGATGCACTGGATACCACATGGCTTGCACATCTGACCGGCCCCCTGACAATGGGGCAGGTGGCGGTTGGCTGTGCGCTGGAATACCTTGATTTCCGCCACGCAGCACGAAATTGGCGCGAAGCGCGGCCCAATCTTGCAGCCTGGCAAAAAGGTTTTGGGCAAACCCAAAGCATGCTGGACACGGTTCCGCTGGAATAATCCTCAGGCCTGGCCGCGCCCAAAACGTGCGGCCAGCCACTGCCTTGCCTGTCGCATCCATGCAAGTGGCGACATCTTGCGAAACGCACGCTCGGTCAGCCAACCGACCAAAGCCCCCGCTAATACCTGCCAGATCGTATGCGCCTCGGACTCGATGCGCGAGCCGCCAACAAAACCTGCAGTCAGGATGACCACGCCTTTAACCCAAGGGCTGCCGGTCAGGCATTCATGCACCAGATTACTGGCCCCCAGTACCGCAGTCGCCGTATGGCCCGACGGCATGCCGCTATAGTTGCCGTTTGGCCGTTGGTTGATTTTCGCGTCACCCAAGGCCGCTTTGCTGCCGTGAACGATACCCCACTGCACCCAGTAGCGCACAAAGAAATCAACCGCTTGCCCGTTAACCGCCGAACAGCCCAAAGCCAGCACCGGCAGGACGATCTGATAGGTGTCGCCTAGTTTCTCGACTTTCTTGCTGCTGAGCGAGAAAGCCAGAATCATCGCCAGCAAGACGGCGCGGGTTTTCCAGACGGCATGCATTCTCATTGGCAGGTCCAAATTTATTTGTGGCCTGCGACCCTAGCGCGCAGCCAGATCAATTTGAACCCCGAATTTGCCGCAACGCCTCGGCTAAAACGATCCCCGCCGCCACCGCGACATTCAAACTACGCCCGCCGCCGGGCATCGGGATACGGACATGGCCGTCGCAGGCGTGGTGCACATCATCCGGTACGCCGGCACTTTCGCGGCCCATCATCAAAGTATCGTCAGCGCGAAAATCAAAATCCCAGATGTCTGTTTCCGCCTTTGTTGTCAGTAGGATAAGCCGTGGAGGGCGGGTAAGTGTCACGAAATCAGACCACGAATCATGCCGGCTAAAATCGGCTTGTCCGGCGTAATCCATCGCCACGCGGCGCAAGGATTTGTCGGACAATGGGAAGCCACATGGCTCGATCACATCCAGCGGCACGCCAAAGCATGCACAGATACGTAAAATCGCCCCGAGATTGGGCGCAATATCGGGTTGGTAAACCGCAAGTCTCAAATCTTTCACATTCCTGTTATCTGCGCCCGAATGTCCGCTGGACCTAGGGCAAGCCGTTGTGTAGTAACCCGCGGAAGCCCCAAAGCGATTTGGGGTTCGTCGTATGATATTGGCCTGTTTTCCGGGCCGGGCAAAGGAGAGAAACTCGTGTCTCACGCAGAAGACAACGCAGGCACCCGCCGGGACTTCCTATATGTGGCCACCGCGGCCACTGGGGCAGTTGCCACAGGTGCCGCCGTTTGGCCACTGGTCAACCAAATGAACCCCTCCGCCGATATTCTCGCCCTGTCCTCGGTCGAAGTGGATATTTCCGGTGTCGAAGTCGGAACCCAGATCACCGTCAAGTGGCGCGGCAAGCCGGTATTCATCCGCCGCCGCACCCCGGCCGAAATCGACGCCGCCCGCAGCGTGGCCTTGGTCGATCTGGTCGACACTGCAGCCGAGAACGCAAACATTGCAGACAGTGCAGATGCAAGCGACAAGAACCGCACGTTGGATGAAGCCGGTGAATGGCTGGTCATGATGGGCGTTTGTACGCATTTGGGTTGTGTGCCTTTGGGCGACGGGGCCGGTGATTTCGGCGGCTGGTTCTGCCCCTGTCATGGATCACATTACGACACTGCTGGTCGTATCCGAAAAGGCCCGGCCCCGCGAAATCTGCCGGTGCCGACTGCGGTCTTTATGAACGACACAACCATCAAGCTCGGTTAAGGGAGACAGTAAATGGCCGGTATTCCACACGATCATTACGAGCCCAAAACGGGCGTAGAAAAATGGCTGCACGAGCGTTTGCCCGTTGTCAGCATCCTATATGACACATTGATGATCCCCACACCGAAGAACCTGAACTGGATGTGGATCTGGGGCATCGTTCTGGCGTTCTGTCTGGCGCTGCAACTGGCGACGGGTATTGTGCTGGCGATGCATTATACGCCGCATACCAGCATGGCGTTTGACAGTGTCGAACATATCATGCGCGACGTGAACGGCGGCTGGGCTTTGCGGTATCTGCACGCTAACGGCGCGTCATTATTCTTCTTTGCGGTCTATCTCCATATTTTCCGGAGTCTTTATTACGGGTCTTACAAGGCGCCGCGTGAAGTCACCTGGATTGTCGGCATGCTGATCTATCTGGTGATGATGGCAACCGGTTTTCTTGGCTATGTTTTGCCTTGGGGTCAGATGTCTTTCTGGGGTGCTACGGTTATCACCGGGTTTTTCGGTGCGATCCCGGGCATTGGTGAAACTATCCAGACATGGCTTCTGGGCGGACCTGCGGTTGATAACGCAACGCTGAACCGTTTTTTCAGCCTGCATTACCTGCTGCCCTTTGTTCTGGCCGGTCTGGTGATCGTGCATATCTGGGCGTTCCATACCACCGGCAACAACAATCCGTCAGGGGTTGAAGTGCGCCGCGGCTCGAAAGCCGGGGCTGAGAAAGACACGCTGCCGTTCTGGCCGTACTTTGTGGTGAAAGACTTGTTCGCGCTGGGCGTCGTTCTGACTATCTTTTTTGCGATCACATACTTTATGCCGAACTATCTGGGTCATCCGGACAACTACACCGAAGCCAATCCGCTGGTGACACCGGCGCATATTGTACCTGAATGGTACTACCTGCCGTTCTACGCAATTCTGCGGGCCTTTACCTCGGACGTTTGGGCGGTTCAGTTGGTCAACCTTGTGACCGGCGGCATCGTTGACGCCAAGTTCTTTGGCGTAATCGCGATGTTCGCGTCGATCATCGTGATGGTCTTCGTGCCTTGGCTAGACACCTCAACCGTGCGCTCGGGCAAGTATCGCCCGTCGTTCAAGTGGTGGTTCTGGTTGCTGGCGGTGGATTTCGTGGTGCTGACATGGTGCGGCTCGCAACCTGCCGAAGGCATGGTTCCGGTGATATCACTGATCGGTGCCAGCTATTGGTTCGGGTATTTCCTGGTGGTCTTGCCGCTGCTGGGCGTGTTTGAAAAACCACTGCCAGTGCCTGCAACCATCGAAGAAGACTTCGATGCCCATTACCCACCCAAAGACGCATCTGCGTCTGCGGCTGAATGAACAGAACAAAGGGACAGACGAGATGATTAAGAACAGCATACTCGCAGCACTCGTTGCATTCGGCTTGGGAACAGGGGCAACCAATGCCGCGGGCACAGGTCACACCGAAGATTTCGCCTTTTCGTTTGAAGGCCCGTTCGGTAAATTCGACGTACATCAGTTGCAGCGCGGCTTGCAGGTCTACAAGGAAGTCTGCTCGGCTTGCCACGGCCTGCGCCAAGTGGCGTTCCGCGCATTGGCTGAACCAGGTGGCCCGCAATTGGAAGCAGAGCAGGTCAAAGCCTTTGCCGCCTTGTTTGACGTCACAGACGCTGAAACCGGCGAAACCCGGCCCGGCAGGCCGTCGGACAAGTTTCCGGCCAATACTGCCGTTGGCGCGCCTGACTTAAGCCTGATGGCCAAGGCGCGTGCCGGCTTTCACGGCCCGATGGGTTTGGGGATCAATCAAATTGTCCAGGGCATGGGCGGGGCCGAATATATCGCCTCAATCCTGACCGGGTTCACCGGCGAGGAAAAAACCCAGGCCGGCGTGACGCTTTATGAAAACCATGCATTTTCGAGTGGTTGGATTTCGATGAACCCGCCACTGGAAGACGGCGCAGTTGAATATCGCGACGGGCATCCCAATTCGGTCGAGCATATGGCCGAGGATGTGTCGGCATTTTTGATGTGGGCGGCTGAACCAAAGATGATGGCGCGCAAGAATACCGGCTTTTTGGCGGTGGCCTTCATGGTGCTGCTGACGTCGCTTTTGTATCTGAGCAACAAGAAACTTTGGGCCGGACCCAAGCGCAAAGACTGACAGGTCCTTGATTGCGGAAATTTTAGGGCGTGCCTTTCGCGGCGCGCCCTTTTTCATTGGTTAGCCTAAATATGCTTTCAAAGCGGCGGGTGGGTCCGCAAACAGCGTTTGCGTGTCAACCGGGGCGTTGGCGACGCCATCATCCAGCAAAATAGTCTGGTCCCCAAGCCTGATCGCGTCATTCGGATCATGGGTGACCATCAGTAATGTGGCCTTGGTCTGACCAAGGGTTTTCATCACAAGATCCAGCATTTCAGCCTTCATAGCAGGGCCAAGCGCGCTGAAGGGTTCATCCATCAGCACCACCGGGCGCGACATCAACAAGATGCGCGCCAGGGCTGCCCGGCTTTGCTGGCCGCCTGAAAGCGTCGCGGGTTTGCGGGCTTCCATTCCTTCAAGGCCAACCGTTGCAAGGCTTTCGCTAACCTTGCGCCACTGATCCGGCGACAGCTTAAGGCGCGGCGAAAGGCCAAGCGCGACGTTATCGCCAAGGCTGAGATGCGCGAAAAGGTTGTGATCCTGAAACAGCAGGCTGATCGGTCGTGCGCCGGGCGGCAAGGCCGTTATGTCACGACTGTCGGCGATGATCCGGCCGTCTGACACCGCAACAAAGCCCGCGATAGCCGCCAGCAAGGTGGATTTCCCGCCGCCTGATGGCCCGATTATCGCAACTTTGCGACCGGCATTGACGGACCAGTTTGCGCGCAGCGAAAAATCCTGTTGACGGATCACCACATTGTCAAGTTGCAGCATTCAGCCGACCCCCGCGATCAAAAATCCAGAACAGGCCAAGGCTGAGACCCAGTAACAAAAGCCCGGCGCCGCTGGCGGCCCCGATCTTATAAGCCGACATCAACCGGTACAAAACCAGCGGCAAAGTCGCCTGATCGGGATCGGCAAACAGCGCGACAACGCCAAGATCGCCCATCGACAAGGCGGCCGTCAACCCGGCTGAAAACCCAACGGCTGGCCGGATATTCGGCCACAGGATCAGGCGAAAATAGCCAAAGCCAGTGACGCCCATACTTTGCGCCAACCTGCCATACCGGCCCTCGACGGTTCTGATGGCAGGCAGTATCGCGCGCAGGCAAAACGGCAGGCTCAGTGTCGCGTTGACCAAAGCGGTCAGCGGCAACGCGATTTCAGCCGGGTTGATCCAGGCGAATAACAGCAAGAACAGTCCGGTCCCCATCACCATTGGCGAGGCGGCAAGTGCCAGATAGGCCGACGCCTCAATCAGACCACCGACGCGGCGGCTGCGGATGATGGTGAAAGCCAGCGGCAACCCCAAAAATACCGTCAGACCAGCCGCCGAAAGCGCCACAATGACTGACCGTATAGCGGCCGAGAAAACCGATTGCGGCAGGTCCAACAAATGCGGCAGACCGTTCAGGCTAATCATCGCCAATGGCAGGATCAGAAAGGCCGCCCCAAGGCTGAGGACCAGAAAATCGCCTAACCGCGCCGACAAAGCGGCGCTGTCCCACCGGTCAACCGGGCGGTCAAGCGCGATGTCACGCACCTCGGGCCGCGCCACCGACCACGCCACAAATGCAGCAATCGCACAAAGCCCGAACTGCGCCATCGCCAGCAGAGCCGCCTTGGGCAGATCAAAGTCAAACCGCAACGCCTGATAAATCGCCAGCTCAACCGTTGTCGCCTTTGGCCCGCCGCCAAGCGTCAACGCGACGGCAAAGCTGGTCAGGCACAACAAAAACACGGTTACCAAAATACCCGGCACAACAGTTCGCAACATCGGCCATTCCAGATGCCGGAAGATCGCGCTCGACCCCATGCCAAGTTGTGCTGCCAGCCGAAACCGTTCGGCGGGAACCCGTCCCCAACCTTGCAGAATCAACCGGGTCGCCAGTGGCAGGTTGAAAAACACATGCGCCAGAACGACGCCGGAAAAGCCGTAGATGCTGATCGGCGCCGCACCCCAGAACCCCAAAAACTGGTTGAGGATGCCCGTCCGCCCGAACACCGCCAACAATCCCAGAACCGCCACAATCACTGGCAGGATAAACGGCGCACCCAGCAGCGTTATCAGCAAGCCACGCCCCACAAACTGACGCCGCGACAGTGCGCGCGCCATCGGGATCGCAATGCCGACGCTTAGGACGGCTGAAACCACGGCTTGGGTCAGCGTAAACCTGATCGCTGCCCAATCTGACACGATCAACCTCGCTGTGCCGCCCGCATGTAGAGCCACGACCACCAGCGTGCCCAAAGTCAGCAAGGCGAGCAATCCGGCAGCAGTGAACCCGGCGACGCGCAGCATGGCTATTTGCTAAGCGCTGTCAGCCATTCATCAAGCGCGCTATCACGCTTGGCTGCGGCATCACTTGCGGAAAACAACAGCGCTTTGGCGGGGTCAAGCGGTGCATCGAACCCTTCCGGCAAACCGGCCTCGGGCATCACCGCGGGATACATCCAATTGGTTGCCGGGATCAAAGACTGGAATTCCGGCGACAACATGAAGGCCAGAAACCTATCCGCAAGTTCTGGCTGCGGCGCCGCCTTGAGTTTTCCGGCAACCTCAACCTGCATATAATGCCCTTCGTCAAAGACAGCAGCGGATTTACTGGCATCGCTTTCAGCAATCCGGTGATAGGCAGGCGAGGTTGTATAGGACAAAACCATATCCGCCTCGCCGTTCAGGAACATTCCGTAAGCCTCGGACCAGCCTTTGGTGACCGTCAGGATATGCGGCTGAAGACCGGCCCAAATTTCAGGCGCGCGGTCGCCGTAAGCTGCCTTCACCCACATCAAAAGCCCAAGACCGGGGGTCGATGAGCGCGGGTCTTCGATCACGATTTTCAGCGCCGCAGGTGCCGCCGCCAGCGATTCAAACGAGGTCGGAACTTCCGTTAGTTTGGTGTTGTCATAGACAAATGCGAAATAACCCCAATCATAGGGCAGGAACACCGGGTCATCCCAAACCACCGGCAAATCCAACTTGACCGGCGCGCGGCTTAGGGGTGCAAATAATCCGGTCGCGGTGGCGCGCGCGGTCAGATTGGTATCCAGCCCCAACACCACGTCTGCCTTGCCGTTGCTGCCCTCCAACTGAACCCGCGCCAACAAAGCAGCCCCGTCGCCTGCCGTTGTGAACTTCAGCGTGCAATCACAGATCGCCTCGAACGCGGTTTTTACCTGTGGACCGGGCCCCCATTCTGACGTGAAGCTGTCATAGGTATAGACGTTTAATTCTGGTTTGTCGGCTGCATTGCCCGCGCCCAAAAGCGCAAAAGCAAATCCCGCAGCTATCAGGGATGTCTTGATCATCATATCCTCCAATGGTCCACAGGCGTTGGGTGGGTGAAGGACACAAGTGTCATCTACCTTCCCTCCGCCGGTATGATCCGGTTCAGGTTCAGCGGGTCACGCTAATGCGTATCTCAGCCTTTTCAGGCCCCCCGAGGTGAGGGCAAGCATAAGATCAGTTGTCGGAGAGTGCAAGATGGGTTGCGATGGCTACTCCAATGTCTGGCCACGACGCAGTGGACTGCTTTAGCGATCTGAACCACCCAATAACTGTGCACCGCCTGAAAGGCCGCAAGCCCGGTAAGCGGAACTGACGCCGCCTTGGCCATGGTCATTCCGGCTGGCAACCGGATAATAGCGACGCACATATTGCGCTGGTTCCAAAGCACAGAAATCCGCCTTGGCAGCCGCTGTCGAACTGGTGCATAAAGCTTGCACAAGATGGCCCGGCCAACTCCTCAGCCGCCCCGACCGCCTGTTCACTGCCACAGACGGCTTGCAAATCAGCCGGTCAACCCAAAGGAAAATCGGTGCCACAATCCCGTTACATCGTCGTCCTCGGTGCCTGCCTGACCCAGTTCGGGGTCATCGGCCTGTTGTTTTCATATGGATTGTTCATCAAGGAATTTGAAACCGCGTTTGGGTGGTCACGTACCTTGCTGTCAGGCAGTTCAGCACTTGGCGTCGTTATGATGGGCATTCTGGCCATTATCGGTGGCCGGCTGAATGACAGGTTCGGCCCGCGCCGCGTGTTAAGTGTGACGGGTTTTTCCTATGGTCTTGGCTTCATTTTTCTGTCGCAGATCACTCAGCCCTGGCAGTTGTTCGTCCTGTTTGGCACCCTGATCGGCCTTGGCCTTGGCACGCATGATGTTGTCACCCTGTCAACCGTCGCACGCTGGTTTGAACATCGTCGCGGGATCATGTCCGGGGTGGTCAAAGTTGGCACCGCTTTGGGCCAGATGCTGACCCCGCCTTTGGCGGCAATTCTGATCGCGGTCTATGGTTGGAGTACCGCCCTAGTGATCCTTGGCATCGGCGCAATGGTTATGTTGCTGGCTGCGGCAATGATGATGAAACATCCACCCAAACCGGCAGGTACCGACGGCGTATCAGCGCAGTCCGGAACAAGCTTTGCCCGCGCGCGAGAAACCCGTGTGTTCTGGACCCTGTGCGCTGTCCAGTTTCTGTTCTTTCCGGCCATGATGGCAGTCCCTTTGCACATCGCCGTGCATGGCATGGATCTGGGCATGACCGGCGCCAAGGCGGCAGTTTTGCTGTCGGTGATCGGCGGGGCCAGCATTCTGGGTCGCCTGACCGTCGGTGGGCTGGTGGACAAAATCGGCGGCAAAAAGGCATTTACCCTGTGCTTTGCCATTCTATCGGCAAGCTTGTTCACACTGATCGGAACAACGGCCCACACGGCATTATTCATCGCAATCGGTTGTTACGGCTTTGCGCATGGTGGCCTGTTCACCGTCGTATCGCCAACTGTTGCCAGCTATTTCGGCATGCGCGCGCATGGTGCGATTTTCGGAACCGTGCTGTTTTTTGGCACAATCGGTGGCGCGATCGGCCCGGTCTTAATGGGATTGGCGTTCGATCAGACCGGCAGCTATCAGTTGGGCTTTCAAGGCTTAACCCTGCTGGCGGTGATCGGTTTGGGTCTGGTTTTGTCGCTGCCCTCGGTGGAACGCGCCGCAAGGGTCGTGTAAACATCTTGGCAGGCTTGACCGCCTAAGGCATAAGACACACGCAAAGGAGCGCATCTATGTCCACCAACAGTTTTGGCCGCATGTTCACCGTCACCACCTGGGGCGAAAGCCACGGGCCGGCCTTGGGAGCAACCGTTGACGGCTGCCCGCCAAACGTGCCGCTGACAGAAGAAATGCTGCAACATTGGTTGGACCGGCGCAAACCGGGGCAGAACAAATTCACCACTCAACGGCAGGAAGCTGACGAAGTTGAAATCCTGTCAGGCGTGTTCGAGGGTAAAACCACCGGCCATCCGATCCAGTTGATGATCCGCAACACCGATCAGCGCAGCAAGGATTATTCCGATATCATGGAAAAGTTCCGCCCCGGGCACGCGGATATCACGTATTGGCAGAAATACGGTATCCGCGATTACCGTGGTGGCGGGCGATCCAGTGCGCGCGAAACCGCAGCGCGTGTGGCGGCTGGTGGCGTGGCGCGTGCGGCGTTGGCAGCTCTGGCACCAAACATAAAAATCACCGGTTATATGGTGCAGATGGGCCCACATAAAATCGACCGCAACAATGTGGATATGGCCCAAGTCGAGGCCAATCCGTTCTGGACGCCGGATGCTAAAGCAGCACAGGAATGGGAGGCCTATCTGGGTGAGTTGCGCAAATCCGGCAATTCGGTTGGCGCGGTGGTGGAAGTTGTGGCCAGCGGTGTTCCAGCCGGTCTTGGCGCACCGGTTTATGCCAAGCTTGATACCGACCTAGCGGCTGCGATGATGTCAATCAACGCGGTCAAAGCTGTAGAAATCGGCGCAGGTATGGATGCGGCCGCCCTGACGGGCGAAGACAATGCTGACGAGATTTTCATGGGCAACGATGGCCAGCCGACGTTTTCGTCAAATCATGCCGGCGGCATTCTTGGCGGAATATCAACCGGTCAGGATGTGATTTGCCGATTCGCGGTCAAGCCAACAAGTTCGATCCTGAAGCCGCGCCAGACGATCACAAAATCTGGCGAGCAAACCCAAATCGTGACCAAAGGCCGCCACGATCCCTGCGTCGGTATTCGCGCCGTTCCGGTGGGCGAAGCGATGATGGCCTGCGTGATATTGGATCACCTGTTGCTGCATCGCGGGCAAGTAGGCGAGAATCAGGGCCTAATCGGATAAGCAAGGATGCATTTCTTTTCGGTCTAAATATCCCGGGGGGTAGGGCG
>DJBQ01000191.1:24474-30442 GCA_002430125.1 Rhodobacterales bacterium UBA5972 | reverse complement strand
TCCCGTTTGTTGATCCTGATGTATAATTCCATGGCGTCTTGCCACGTGGCAAAAGGACGAGTTTCAACTTCTCCATCTATAATCTTTAGTGCGGTAATTAAGGGATCGTTGGGGTCTTCTTGTTTATAAGGAGTTTTGTAGTCCTTTTTGAAGAAACGGCCTTCGTCGTAATCTTTTTTCATGCGGTTCTGGTCGATATACTTATCTTGCAGCACATCCAGCAATATCGTTCGTTTGTCTTCTAATCGGTTATTCCATTCTATCACCAAGGCTGGGAATGCTTGTATCTCTTCATTACTTGCACTTGGAGTTAGGGTAGGGGCCTGAGATGGGTGTATTTGCTCTTTTAATGTCATGCCTTTGCCAACCATTACTGCCTCGTGTGGCAGTAAATCTCTTTTATCAATTAGCATTTCAGCAACTGACAAAGCGGTTTCAAACTCTTGATTTTCTTTGAGCCAGTTTACCTGTGCAACCCTTTCATTTTTGGTTTCAAGCGCCTTCTTCCACTCGGACATAGGCTTACCCGTGCTGGTTAGGGGGAAGTAAGGTCGGAGCCTCGCTGGGACACGCCGTCTGTATTCGTACCAACCAGTGGGGGAGATAACTAAGTATGATAATTTGGTAGCCATTATGAATCCCTAGTGTACCGATTGTGTACCGATCTTGTGTACCGAATTAGCATAAAACTATTGCGTTAGCAATAATTTCAGTTATTTTAGGGATTTATTTGGCTCCGGCGGTAGGGATCGAACCTACGACCAATTGATTAACAGTCAACTGCTCTACCGCTGAGCTACGCCGGAATGCCTGCTGGGCCAAAGGGTCCAACGGGGGTTCGTATAACAAGACAGGTTTCGGGCGTCCAGTGGCTTTATCGGGTTTTTTGCCTCTATTTCATCCGCAACGAAAACGCTGCGTTTGGCGACAGCTTATCGCGGCAGTAAACCAGGTTTCTTGCATGTAAATCAAGCAAATGCGAGAAAACATTGCGCGCCGCCGCCGGGATCAGTGATGCCGGAATGTCGGTGTAAATCCGGTCGGTCAGCCCCCTCGGCGTGGCAGGGCCGCTTGTCAGGCATTCCAATATCTGCGCCTCGCGTGATTTTCTATGACCGATTTGATAGGACACCATACCGCTTGGGTCTGCAACCGGCGCGCCATGCCCCGGAAAATACCGATCATCGTTGCGCGCCGCCATTATCGCCAGTGAATTCATGAACGCAGTCAGGTCACCATCGGGCGGTGAAACCAATGTGGTGGCCCAACCCATAACGTGATCACCGGAAAACGCAGCGTTCTCAGCCGCCCAATGAAAGCACATGTGGTTTGAAAAATGCCCGGGTGTTGCAATCGCCTCGAGGGACCATTCCGCCGTCTGAACAATTTCGCCGTCTGTCAGTTGTATATCAGGTGCAAAATCGACATCGACCCCCTCGCCGCCGCCAAGTTCGGCGATAGATGCAAGTTCGACCATCCGCACCGAGCGATACGCGTAACTGTCTCCAAGCGCCAAAACCGGTGCGCCAGCAATCTGGCCCAGCCTGCGGGCAAGTGGCGAGTGGTCGACATGGCTGTGGGTCACGAAAACATGACTGATTTTTGCCGCGTCTCCGACTGCAGCAAGGATTGCCGCCAGATGAGCCGGGTCATCCGGACCCGGATCAATAACCGCAATTTCGCGTTCGCCCAAAAGATAGGTATTGGTGCCGGTAAATGTCATCGGCGAGGCATTTGGCGCGGTGACCCGACGCATCCCCGGTGCAATTTCCACGCTCTGGCCGGTTTGTGGGTCGAAATTGCGATTGAACGGGTCATTGGCCATGCAGTTTCCTTGCGCTTTACCGACTTCACGGATTACTTTGCCAACATGACCTTCGCTTGGCTCAAGTCAATCCTTCCTAAGGGCCTTTATGGCCGGGCCGCTATGATTCTGTTGGTGCCCGTGATCACCATTCAACTGGTGGTTTCTGTGACCTTCATTCAACGGCATTTTGATGGGGTCACCCAACAAATGTCGGTGAATATTGTCCGGGATGTATCCTTGATTTTAAAGCAGATCGACGATGCTAACGATACTTACGCGGTCGCCAAAGTCATCAACGAACTCGCTTTGCCGCTGGGTTATGCGATTGTTCCCACAGAGGCGATTGACTTAAACAACACCGACAGTCGAGCAATAGACGATCTGACCGGTGCCAACGTGATAACGACATTGCGCGCCGGAATCCCGGCAATTGACTGGATTGATCTGAAAACCAATGGGCGAATTGTGCGTCTTGGGCTGCATTCAACAAAAAGCCAATATAGCGTGACATTTGACCGATCAAGAGTATCGGCCTCAGCGCCACATCAATTGCTTGTTATGATGATCATAATATCGATTCTGATGACCTTGATTTCTTTCATTTTCCTGCGAAATCAAGTGCGGCCGATCCGCAGACTTGCCCGCGCCGCCGAAGCCTTTGGCCGGGGTCGGAATATTCCTTACCGGGTGTCGGGTGCCACCGAAGTGCGCGCTGCCGGGCAAGCTTTTCTTGCGATGCGTGACCGGATCGAGCGACATATCGAACAGCGGACCCTGATGTTGTCAGGCGTGAGCCATGACCTAAGAACGCCTTTGACCCGTCTGAAATTGGGGCTGTCTTTAAGTGAACCGAGCGAAGAAACCACAGATTTAATCCGCGATGTCGACGATATGGAGGTGATGCTCGAGGAGTTCTTGGCCTTCGCACGCGGCGACAGCCTCGAGGAAACTGTTCTGACCGATCCGGTGCAGCTGGCCCAACAGGTGATCGACGAGTTTGGGCGGGATGAAGTGGTGCCTGAATTTGTTTTATCTCAAACGGATACGCCATTTGCACAAGTCAGGCTTCGTCCAAATGCCGTTCGGCGGGCTTTGCAAAACCTTATCAACAACGCGGCACGTTACGGCAATCTCTGTCGGTTGTCGATGGATCAGACCGCGGGTTCGATCCGCTTTATTGTCGAAGATAACGGCCCCGGCATTCCTGTGGCACAGCGTGATCTGGCCATCCGGCCTTTTATCAGGCTTGATTCTGCACGGAATCAGGATCACGGAACCGGGGTTGGTTTGGGACTGAGCATCGTGATGGATATTGCCAGCAGCCACGGTGGTGCGCTTGAATTGCTGGACAGCGAAGAATTGGGTGGCCTGAAAGTTGTGCTCACCTTGCCGCGCTAAAGATAGGTCAGCGCATGCCTGCGGTCGGCGGTTTCCAGATGTGCGACACCGTTGAATTGCACCAGATGACGCTGCCCATCCAAAATAGCAAACCGGCTGTAGGACGCATTATACGTGCGCAAGATAACGTTGGTCATCGCCGCCAAATCAAGCCCCAAAACCTCGCGTATGGTCACCCCGACCGGCCCACCGGAACTGACAACCAGCAGATGTTCACCTTCGCGGCTGTGATCTGCCACCGCCGCCAGAATACGTGACCTGAAATCGCCGTACTGCTCGTCGACATCGGGAATCTCGTCGGCCTCCCAAGCGGCCATCACGCGACTGAAATTGCGGGCCGCCGCCGCTTGGCCTAGGGGCAGAAGTTCACCGGTATAGGCTTCAAAGGCGCGTTCGAGCGCGAAAAACGACATTTCGTTCAGACGCGCATCTTCTGCCACCGTTTCATGGTTCAGGCTTTGCTGAATCCCCGCAAGCGTTTCGCGGTGACGTCGTAGAGTGCCACAGACTATGCGATCAAACCTATGGCCGCTCACCTTAAGATGATGCCCCAACCATTCGGCCTGCTGATGCCCAAGTGGGCTTAGTTTGTCATAATTAGCCGCGCCATACGAAGCCTGACCATGGCGGATAAAAGTTATTTCGCCCATGTGCGTTTCCCCAAATTGCAGGATTGGCGTTTTGGTAGGCCCGGTAGGACTCGAACCTACGACCAAAGCGTTATGAGCGCTCTGCTCTAACCAACTGAGCTACAGGCCCGCCTGCCCCTTGCTTACTTGCGGCGCGACAACTGGTCAAGGGTGGGTGAAACGCGGCTTTCCATGGCGTGTGAATTCCTTTAGACGAACCGCAAATTCCACCAACGCGAGGATCATAGTGATGAACGTTAAAGATGGCCTCAGTTACGCGGATGCTGGCGTTGACATTGATGCAGGCAACGCGCTGGTTGAACGGATCAAACCAGCCGCAGCGACCACCAACCGTCCCGGTGTGATGGACGGGCTTGGCGGGTTCGGTGCGTTGTTTGACCTGAAGGCCGCCGGATATTCTGACCCGGTTTTGGTGGCGGCAACCGATGGGGTTGGCACGAAACTGAAGATCGCCATAGACACCGGACTTCTGGATACTGTTGGCATCGATCTTGTCGCAATGTGCGTCAATGATTTGGTCTGTCAGGGTGCCGAGCCATTGTTTTTCCTTGATTACTTTGCCACTGGCAAGCTTGAGATTGATCAGGCGGCGCGGGTGATCGACGGCATTGCACTGGGATGCAAACTGTCGGGAACCGCGTTAATCGGCGGTGAAACCGCTGAAATGCCAGGGATGTATCACGGTGGCGATTTTGATCTTGCCGGATTCGCGGTTGGTGCGATGGAACGTGGCGCAAGCCTGCCTGCAAATGTAGCCGAAGGGAATGTTCTGCTGGGTCTGGCAAGCAACGGCGTTCATTCCAACGGCTATTCCCTGGTGCGTAAGATCGTCGAGAGATCCGGCCTTGGCTGGGACGCGCCCTGCCCGTTTGGCGACGGTACTTTGGGGGCTGCTTTGCTGGCTCCGACACGACTTTATGTAAAACAAGCTTTGGCAGCTTACCGCGCAGGCGGGTTGAACGCTTTGGCGCATATAACCGGTGGCGGATTGACGGAAAACCTGCCGCGGGTTCTGCCCAAAGATTTGGGCGCGGTCATTGATCTTGATGCCTGGCCTTTGCCGCCGGTGTTTCAATGGCTTGCAGCGCAAGGTGGCATCGCGCAATCGGAACTGCTGAAAACCTTCAATTCCGGAATTGGGATGATTGCCGTGGTTGAACCAGATAAAGCTGATGCCTTGGCTGATTTATTGCGTGCACAAGGTGAAACCGTTTTTGTCATTGGCCAAATTACGAAAAGCGAGGGCGTCACCTATAAGGGATCGCTTTTGTGAACCCCAAGCGCGTCGCCATTCTGGTGTCTGGTGGCGGCTCGAACATGGTTGCCTTGCTTGACAGCATGACCGCCGATCACCCTGCCCGGCCATGCCTGGTTCTGTCAAATAATCACGACGCCGGCGGCTTGGTCAAAGCGGCGGAACGTCATGTGCCGACTGCCGTGGTCGATCACCGTCCGTTCAAGGGTGATCGTGCTGCATTTGAAATAGATCTGAATAAGATGCTTGAAGACGCCAATCCAGACATCATCTGTCTGGCTGGTTTCATGCGCATTCTGACCCCTGCATTCATGGACAAATGGCAGGGTCGTATTTTGAACATCCACCCGTCGCTGCTGCCAAAGTATCGCGGCCTGAACACCCATGAACGCGCACTTGACGCTGGCGATGCCGAACATGGCTGCACGGTTCACGAGGCAACAGGCGCGCTGGATGATGGACCGATTTTAGGCCAGGCGCGGTTGAAAATTCTACGCGACGACACCCCAGACTCGCTTGCTGCGCGCGTGCTGAAACTGGAACACGCGCTTTATCCCATGGTCCTGCGTCGATTTGCCAGCGGCCAGCGCGAACCAATTTTTCTGCAATGATCGATCCGGTATCGTCGATAAGAAATCTAGGCCCCGCGTCAGATCGTGAATATGCGCGCGCTGGTATTCACAGTGCTGATGAGTTGCGCGCACTTGGCCCTGACGAGGCATACAGGCGGGTCCTGGCAGCAGGCACAAGGCCTCACTTCATCGGCTACTACGCGATGGTCATGGGGGTACAGGGTCGCCCTTGGAATGACTGCCAAGGGAAAGAGAAAATTGAACTTCGCCAAAAGTTCGATGCAAT
>DJBQ01000191.1:0-24382 GCA_002430125.1 Rhodobacterales bacterium UBA5972 | reverse complement strand
GATGCAATAAAAGCCAGTCTTACTGACCACGACAAAGGGCGTTCAGAGCTTGAGACAGCCCTGAACGCGATCGGCGTGATAAAACGTCGCTAGGCTAAATATTCGTCCCTGAGCTGGCGGCGCAAAACTTTGCCGGACAGTGTCACCGGCACATCATCAACAAACACGACCTTCTTGGGGATTTTGTACTTGGTCAAAGACTTACGACAATGTTCTATCACAACATCCGCGCTAAGCGCCGGGTCTTTGGTAACCACAAACGCGACCGGCACTTCGCCTGACTTTTCATCGGCAACTCCGATGACCCCGACCTGCACAACCCCCGGCAACATCGAAATCGCATCCTCGATTTCATTGGGTGACACGTTAAAGCCAGAAACCAAGATCATGTCTTTCTTGCGATCGACAATTTCAACGAACCCATCTTCATCTATCACCCCGATGTCACCGGAATAAAGCCAGCCATCCTTGATTGATTCGGCTGTGGCATCCGGCCTGCCAAGATAGCCTTTCATGATCGTCGGCCCCTTGAATATAACTTCGCCGGGGGTTCCAAGTGGCACATCCACGCCGTTGTCATCGACGATTCTCAAGTCCATTCCGGGAACCGGAATTCCGACAGTTCCAAGGCGGTTATCGGCAACAGGGTTCAGCGTAATCACACCGCAACATTCGGTCATTCCGTACCCTTGATTGATACTGATTCCGGTTAACTCATTCCACCGAACGGCTACACCGGTTTGTTGCGCAGCCCCGCCAGACCCGCAAAACCGCAGATTTTCAAACAGTTTTTTGTCAAACCAAGGCTCGACCGTCATCGCGGCAAACAGCGTGTTAATGCCGGTAAACCAGGTGATCGTATATTTCTCGAACGCAGCTTTCAGGTTTGATGGCGGCCGTGGACTTGGGGCCAAAATGCCGTGCCCACCGTCGGAAATACCGGCCAGAAAGATCAGGGCAAACGCCGTAATGTGATAAAGCGGCAGCGCGATCAACGTGGTTTCGCCGTTCCCGCCCATCACACTTTGCGTCATCAACCGGGCCTGAAAGGAATTCGCCAAAATCCCCTGATGGCTGAGTTCCGCACCCTTGCTGCGACCAGTTGTGCCACTGGTATACTGATAAATCGCCGTATCCGTCGGCTGAACATGCGAAGAATAAGAAGCAATATCAATGCCCTGCGCGGCCTTCTTGCCTTTGGCCAAGGCTGCTACCATCGTGATATGTGGCGTTTTTATTGATGGGATGACTTTTTTCACCCGCTTCATGACGAACCCGATCAACGCTTTTTTGGCAGGTGGGAAAAAATCAAGCAGAGACAGCGTAACAACCTGTTTCACACCGGTTTGTGCGATAACTGCGTCAACCTTGTCACCAAACAGATCGATAATCACCAAAACTTTTGCCTTGCTGTCGGTCAATTGGTGTTCAAGTTCGGGCACCGTGTAAAGCGGGTTCACATTGGTGGCGACGCACCCAGCCTTGGCAACTCCCATGCAGGCAATCGCGAAATCAATGCAGTTCGGCGTCATCACCGCAACCGTGTCGCCCGCAGACAATTTCACGACGTCCCGCAAGTATGCCGCAAAGTGGTTCGCGTGTTGTAAGAGTTCCGAATAACTCACCGTACCGGTGGCGCCATTTGGCAAGATCGTGGTCAGAGCGGGTCGGTTCGTAAACTTTGCCCCAGCCTTGTTGATCAGATCAACCAACGTATGGCTTGGCATATCGGCCAGATCGAAATCTTTCGCTGCTTCGGAATAAAATTTTTCCCAAGGTCTTGTCATTGTGGTCTTCTCCCGTTTTTTTTGGTTTTTGTTCTTTTACACGAAAAAAAACGCGCCGTCATTATGACGACGCGTCCAATTTTTTTACCAGCAGCGAAATTCAGCCAACCAGTTCAAGACCCGAGAAGAAATAGGCGATTTCTTCAGCCGCAGTTTCCGGCGCATCCGATCCGTGAACCGAATTTTCGCCCTTTGACAAGGCAAACTCGGCACGGATCGTACCGGGTGCTGCCTCGGCTGGGTCAGTTGCGCCCATAACTTCACGGTTCTTGGCAATGGCGTCTTCACCTTCCAGAACCTGTGCAACAATTGGCTCAGACGCCATATAGGTGCACAATTCATCATAAAACGGCCGCGCGGCATGCACGCCATAAAACACACCCGCTTGGGCTTTGGTCAGATGGAGGCGCTTTGAGGCAACGACCCGCAAGCCAGCTGCTTCAAACTTGGCGACGATCGCGCCGGTCAGGTTGCGCTTGGTGGCGTCGGGTTTAATGATCGAGAACGTGCGTTGGATCGCCATGAGGTCATCCCTTCAGATGTAATGGGCCCTAATGCCCGTGTTTAAAATCGCGGTCGACGTAACATGCCCTGATTGGGTTGAAAAGCCGCGATTTAACCGCGGCCCCTGCGATTGACATGGCTTGGGGGATGTGAACAAAAGCCCGCCATGTTAAAGATCAAAGATATCAGCTTTTCAATCGAAGGCCGCCCACTGTTTTCCGGGGCCTCGGCAACCATTCCAACCGGCCACAAGGTTGGTTTCGTCGGGCGTAACGGCACCGGCAAAACCACTTTGTTCAAGATCATAACCGGCGAGCACGTGCTGGAAGGCGGCGAAATTTCGATCCCTAAAGGGTCGCGGATCGGTGGCGTGGCGCAAGAAGCGCCAGCTTCAAACGATTCGCTTCTAGAGACAGTTTTGGCCGCTGACACCGAGCGCACCGAACTGCTGGCCGAGGCTGAAACGGCAACTGACCCCTTGCGGATCGGCGATATTCACACGCGTTTGCATGATATTGACGCCTATTCCGCTGAAGCCCGGGCCGCGATGATCCTGTCCGGCCTTGGCTTTGACGAGGCGGCCCAAGCCCGCGCCTGCGCAGACTTTTCAGGTGGATGGCGGATGCGCGTGGCTTTGGCGGGCGTGTTGTTTTCCCAGCCGGAAATCCTGCTGCTCGACGAACCAACCAACTATCTGGATCTGGAAGGCACGATTTGGCTTGAATCCTATCTGGCGAAATATCCGCATACAGTTGTGGTAATCAGCCACGACCGCGAGTTGCTGAACCGCTCAGTCAACGCGATTCTGCATTTGGAACACCGCAAACTGACGCTTTGGTCGGGTGGCTATGACCAGTTCGACCGACTGCGGCGTGAAAAACAAATGCAGGCCGAGGCTGAGAAAAAGAAGCAGGAGGTCCGCAAAGCGCATCTGCAAACTTTCGTCGACCGGTTCCGCTATACTGCCAGCAAGGCCAAGCAGGCGCAAAGCCGCTTGAAAATGATCGAACGCATGAGCCCGATTGATGTGATCGAAAACGGCGTGACCATCGGCTTTAATTTTCCGTCCCCCGAAGAATTGGCGCCGCCGATTGTCAAACTGGATGACGTGGCTGTCGGATATGATGGCAAGGCGGTTTTGTCGGGCCTGAACTTGCGGATTGATCAGGACGACCGTATCGCCCTGTTGGGGGCGAATGGTCAAGGAAAATCCACCCTTTCCAAGCTGTTGGCAGGCAGACTTAAACCTCTTAACGGGTCCTTACACGCCAGCTCCAAACTTAGAATCGGATATTTTGCTCAGCATCAGGTTGACGAATTGTATCTCGACGAAACCCCGATTCAACATTTGCGACGACTGCGCCCACTTGAAACACCGGGTAAAATTCGAGCGCGTCTTGCAGCGGGCGGTCTGGGTGCCGATCAGGCCGATACCGAAGTTGGTCGTCTGTCAGGCGGGCAAAAGTCCCGTCTGTCGATGCTGATTTGCACGCTTGATGCGCCACATATCCTGATATTGGATGAGCCGACAAACCACCTTGATATCCAAAGCCGCGAAGCTTTGGTGCAGGCGTTGAACGATTATTCCGGTGCAATCATTCTGGTCAGCCACGATCCACATCTGGTGTCACTGACTGCGGATCGCCTGTGGTTGGTCAAGGATGGTAAAGTCTCGGTCTACCATGAAGATATGGAGGCTTACCGCAAGCTGTTGCTGTCAGAACGCGGCACCGGTGGCGCGGTTGCTTCAGGCGATGCCCGTGGGCGCGCAAAACCGCAGAAATCCAAACCCGAAGTTCGCAAAGTCACAGCACCGTTACAGGCCGAGGTCTCGAAATGTGAGGGGCGCATCGCTAAATTAGAAGAGATGCGAACGAAACTGGATGAACGTTTGGTCGATCCGGCCCTATATGTTGCCAGCGGGACTGCAATGTTGGACACGTTGCAGCGCAAGCGTGTCGAGGTGATGGCGGGATTGGAAAAAGCCGAAGAATTGTGGATACTGGCATTAGAACGGCTTGAGCGCGCCCGCGAGGAGTGATGGAAAACATCGAGTTACCGCGTCTGATTTACATGGGAATTCTAGTACTGGTCCTTGGTGGCTGGGTATTTGCACGATATCGCGGTCGTTTGGCGCAGGCGATGCAACAGGCAATCCTTTGGCTGTTCCTGTTTGCTGGCGCAATCCTGCTTTACGGGTTCAAGGACGACTTCCAGCGGCAAATCTTTCCATCACAAGCGGCAATCGTTTCTGGCGATAAAATTGCGCTTCGTCGCGCCGCTGACCGACACTTCTATGCGACTCTGAAGATCAACGGACAAGACATTGTTTTTCTTGTAGATACCGGCGCGACTGATATTGTACTGACGCAGAATGACGCGCAAGTTATCGGCATTGATGTCGCAACTCTGCGCTATCTTGGCACTGCCCAGACGGCAAATGGCACAGTACGCACGGCCAGAATTAAATTGAAACTGGTCGAATTTTCCAACCAAATCGACCAGAACATCGCGGCTTGGGTGAACGACGGCGAAATGAACATGTCGCTGTTGGGGATGACCTATTTGTCGCGCTATTCCAGCATCGAAATCGCTGGTGACCAGATGTTTTTGAAACGCTAAATCTTCACAGGTTTTTAGAGGCCTTTTCCGCCCAACTACCGTTTTCTTGCGACCAGTATTTCGCCGGGCAACCCGCGTCTGTCAGCGACTTCCATTGACCACGCGCAAAATCCAATGCCGCCGGATCGTTACCATCAAACAAAATACACACGCGCGTAAAGCGCCCGACTTCGTCCGGCAACACGGCCGCGCCGTCAACAGCCATCAAGATTTCGGCATTATTTACCGCCGTCTCATCCATCGTCAGCAAAATTGGCTGATCGGCATCGTGAGCGCCACCACTGACACCATGTGGCAGAAACCCGTCATCCCGACCGGCCCACAATCGATCATCCAGCCACTTCAGGCGATCCAAAGCTCCACATTTAACCAAGGCTTTCCAGCCTCTTGCGCGCGATTTCTCAAGTAAATCCGGCAAGGTTGATTCTAGTGGCGTTCGGGTGAGGTGGTAAAAGAAAACCTCGGCCATCAGACCTCGAACTGGTCGCGGATCAGCCGGTCAAGCGCGCGAACGCCCCAGCCAGTCGCGCCTTTCGGAGCAAGATCAGTTTCATCGGTCCGCAGCGCAACCCCGGCAATATCAAGGTGAATCCAAGGCGTTTCGTCTTTGACAAAGCGTTTCAGAAATTGCGCTGCGGTAATCGAACCGGCAGGCCGACCGCCGACGTTCTTCATATCGGCAATCCGTGACTTCAACAGATCGTCATAGGCCTGCCCCATTGGCATCCGCCACGCGCCTTCGTCCTCGCGGGCGGCGGCTTGCAAAAACTTGTGGCACAAATCGTCATTATTGGAAAACACACCGGCATTTTCATGCCCAAGCCCGATAATCACCGCACCGGTAAGCGTCGCCAGGTTGATCATACCTGTCGGTTTATAGGTTTCCTGCGTGTACCAAAGGATATCTGCCAATACCAAACGCCCTTCGGCATCGGTGTTGATTACCTCGATCGTGTCGCCTTTCATGGATTTGACCACATCCCCGGGCCGTTGCGCGCGTCCGTCCGGCATGTTTTCAACCAAGCCAACCACACCCACCACATTTGCCTTCGCGCGCCGCAGGGCAAGTGCGCGCATCACCCCGGCGACAACACCGGCGCCGCCCATATCCATGGTCATGTCTTCCATGCCAGCGGCAGGTTTCAGGGAAATTCCGCCTGTATCAAACACGACCCCTTTGCCGACCAAAGCAAACGGCGCTTCGTCGCCGCCGCCGTTCCATTCCATCACCACAACTTTTGATGGGGTTTCAGAGCCCATACCAACGCCCAAGAGCGCCCGCATGCCCATCTTTTCCAGCTCGGCTTCTTCTAAAATGGTGACATTCAGACCAAGTTCCTGCATTGCCGCCAAGCGTGCGGCGAAATCGGTTGTTGTCAGGATGTTCGCGGGTTCATTTACCAGATCACGGGTGAAAAATACACCCTCGGCAACCGCCGCCATTGGCTGCGCGGCCCGAGCCACGGCTTCGGCCTTGTCGACCATAAACGAAACTTTTCCAGCCGGCTTGTCGTCTTTTCCGGGGGTTTTATGCACCTTAAAATCATATCCGCGCAGCGCCAGACCATAGGCAATATCGGTCGCGCGCGCGTTTGATCCGGCCAATACCGTCACATCGTCCTGAGCACGCCATTTGGCAATCGCCCCGCCTGCCTTACGCGCTGTTTTTACGTCAGACCGGCGATCAAGCTTGACCACAAGCACGCCTTGCGCTGCCAGCCCAGCCGGAAAAGACAATGCGTGACCCTCACCTGGCTTTAATTTTGTGAATACCTCGCTGGCTATAAGACGTGCAATCGAGCCTTTCGTCAGGCTGTTCATTCGCTTGGCAGCGGGATTAATCCGCCCTTCGTTATCCACAAATACAGCAATTTTTCCGGTGAGGCCCCCCAAATCAGCAAGATCGGTTTCGTGAAATTGGATTTCGCTGGGGCTGGTCATTGCTGAGTATCCTTGATTGAATTCGGGCCAAAACGATACTTAACGCCAGGTTGGCGAAATATCCAGATAACACTGTCACCGTTTTTGTTTTTACGCTATTTTACCCGCAAAACAACACGAGCGGCGAGGCGGGAAATCAATTGGCACGGCTTGACAGATATATCCTGTCTCAGCTTATGGGGCCGTTTGCTATTTTTTCGTTGATTTTGATTGGTGTATATTGGGTTGGTCGGGCGATTGGATTGTTTGACCAATTGATTGGCGACGGTCAGTCACTGTCTGTTTTTATTGAAATCATGGCCCTTTTCCTGCCACGTGTTGTGGCAATCGTTTTGCCGGTCGTTTCTTTTGCCGCATCGGTTTATGTTTGTAATCGGTTGCATTCTGAAAGCGAAATGGTGGTTCTTCAATCATCCGGCTTATCGCCTGTTCGGTTGATGCGACCGTTTCTGATTTTTAGTTTACTAGTCGCGGTGTTTGCCGGGGTCCTGAGTCATTACCTGGTACCAGTCAGTCTTATCCAGCTCGGACAGCGCCAAAGCGAGCTGGCCGAAGATCTGGCCTCGCGGATGATTGTTGGCGGGCGGTTTTTGCATCCGAATGATGGCGTTACATTCTATGCCAGCGAGATCGGCCAAGACGGCAGCCTGATTGACATTTTCCTGCACGACCAGCGCGACAACACGCGTGACTTGACTTACACCGCCCATAAAGCGGTTCTTGTGCGTACAGATACCGAAGCGCGTCTGGTGATGTATGAGGGCTTGATCCAGACGCTCAACCGGACCACTCAGCATTTAAGCAAAATTCAGTTCGACGAATTTCTGTTGGATGTCAGTACATTAACTGGCAGAAACGATTCGCACCGGATCAATCCACATGGGTTTTCCACATTCTCGCTGCTTTTTCCAACACCGCAAATGATCACCCAGACCGGGGTCGAGCTTTCGGAACTGAAAATGCTTGCCCATCAAAGACTGGAGCAACCTTTGCAGTCGCTGATCTATCCGTTGATTGGCATGGCGATGCTGATGGTCGGAAGTTTCAGCCGCTTTGGTGTCTTCCGGCAAATTGCCGCCGCGATTGCTGTTGTGATTACCCTCAGCACTTTGTCGGTGTTGTTTCGTGATCAGGTCTGGTCGGATATTTCGCTGTGGCCGCTCATGTATCTGGCTGACCTGATGGGCGCGATTATCGTTGCGTTTCTGTTGTATCAACTTAGCCGCCCTTCAAGGCGGGGCCGAGCGGTCAAATTTGCGGCGAGTGGTGCGACATGACCTTGCATCTTTATCTTGCGCGTAAATTCTTTTTTCGGTTTTTGGCGATCTTTAGCGGTTTTTTTGTACTATCAGCCCTGACGGATGCGACTTCAATATTCGGCGCTTATGAGGCCGCAAATCTCGGCATTCTGGCTACTTTGCGCCTTGCCCTGTTAAAGGCGCCATCTGGTGTTGTCCAACTTTTGTCGATCATTGTCGTTCTCAGTGCATTGACCCTCTATCTGGGCTTGAGTCGCAACAGTGAACTTGTGGCAACCCGTGCTGCCGGCCAATCGGCGTTAAAGGTTCTGGCCGCGCCCATTTTGGTTGCTATGGTGTTAGGCTGCATCGCCGTTGCGGTTTTCAACCCGCTTGCAGCAATCGCACTTAAACAATTCGAAACCGAAACCGGACGTTATGAAACAGGCACTGTATCCACATTTTCCCTCAGCCGAACCGGTTTGTGGCTGCGCCAAGGCAGCGATCAGGGTCAAACCGTGATTTTTGCCAAACGCGCAAACTTTGACGCGACCCGGTTGTCCGGTGTTACGTTTTTCGAGTTTTCCGAATACGGCACCGCTATTCGCCGGATCGAAGCCAGTTTTGCCACGTTATCAGACGGAGCTTGGCAATTGGGGCCGGGCAAGCTGTGGGAAGTGAACAAACAAGGGGAAGTGCCTGATAAAACGGCAAAGAGTTTTGAAAATCTCAGACTTAATTCGGAACTTACCAGTGACCAGATCCTTGAAAGTTTCGGCGATCCTACAACCATTTCAATTTGGGATATGCAAAACTTCATCCAGCGTCTTGATCGGTCGGGATTTTCCACGAACAGGCACAAAGTTTACTATCAGATCGAATTGGCCACACCGGTTTTGTTAGCAGCGATGGTGATGCTGGGCGCGGCCTTTTCGATGCGCCATGCGCGTTCAGGCGGCACGGGATTCATGGTGATGATCACAGTTCTGCTGGGGCTGGCAGTTTATATCGTCCAGGACTTCGCCGAGATCCTCGGTTCTAACGGTGCTATTTCGATCATGGCTGCGGCATGGGGGCCGCCAATGGCAACCCTTTTTCTGGCGCTGGGTCTGGTGCTGCATATGGAGGATGGTTGATGGTCGGCCGCCTGCTTGCAAGCCTTTGGTTGGCGCTGGCGATTATCGTCACGGCTCTGCCCGCCGTTGCGCAACTCAAAACCGCACCGGCGGCCCTGACAGCGGACCGGATTACGTATACAAGCGGCTATCAGATATTGCGCGCCACGGGGAATGTGGTGATCAGTTACCAGGGGTTAATTCTGACCGCTACTGAACTTACCTATGACGGTCAAAACCAGACAATCACGGCCAGCGGACCCTTGCGTTTGGCGAATGGCGATACGCTGACAATCGTCGCGGATTTTGCTGAATTATCTGCCGATTTGCAAAACGGCGTTCTGCGCGGTGCGCGGATGGTTTTGAACCGGCAAATGCAATTGTCCGCTGTGGAAATACGCCGCAGCAAAGGGCGATACAATTTGCTGAGCCAGGCGGCGGCATCATCGTGCTCGGTAACCCTGGCGAAACCGACACCAATTTGGCAAATCAGAGCGCGGCGCATCGTTCATGATGAACAACAGCATCAGCTTTACTTTGAAAACGCCCGGTTGCAAATTCTGAATGTGCCGATCGCTTTTGTACCGCGCTTGCGGGTGCCTGACCCCTCGGTCAAACGCGCCAGTGGTTTTTTGGTGCCCGGATTATCTAACAGCACCCTTTATGGGGCGAAACTCAGCGCACCCTATTTTCTGACGCTCGGCGATTACGCGGATGTGAAATTGACGCCGTTCTTGTTTTCGTCAGGGACCGCGACGCTGCAATTTGATTTCCGCCAACGCTTTGCCAATGGCGCGCTGGATATTTCGGGTGCCTATACCAGTGACAGTGTATCAACACGGCGGAACCGCGGGTATTTGTTTGGCACAGGAAATCTGAGGTTCTCCAATGGGTTCAAGGCGGATATTGACCTGCAATTTGTTTCTGACGGCCGGTATTTTCTGGATCATGGACTGTCAGAACGCGAGCGGCTGGAAAGTTACGTTCGCATTGATAAGACCAAACGCCACAGCTATTTTGGCGCTGAAATTCGCGGGTTCAGATCGTTGCGCGCCGCAATCGATGGCGACGTAATTCCATTTCTGTTAAACGAATTCACCTATCAGCGGCGGTTTTCCCCTAGCGGTTTGGGCGGACAGCTTGGTTTTAACCTGACTGCAGGTGGTTTGGTGCGTGCGTCGGCAACTGACATTTTGGGCCGTGGCCGTGACGTAACGCGTTTGTCAGCTTCGGTTGACTGGCGGCGCAATTGGTTTTTGGCCGGTGGTTTGGTCTTTTCAACCATCGCAGAACTGCATGCAGACCGATATCAGGTGTCACAGGACAGTACCTATCCAATTCCGATCAATCGGTTGACGCCAATTACCGCATTGGAATTGCGCCTGCCCTTGGCAAAATCAACCGAAAAGGCAACGCAGGTGTTAGAACCCGTTTTACAACTGGTTTGGTCACCTAAAACAATCATTGCTGTTCCCAATGACGATAGTGTTCTGGTGGATTATGAGGCGACTAATTTGTTCTCGCTCAACCGGTTTGCCGGAGCGGATATTTACGAGGCGGGCTTTCGGGCGAATATCGGTTTCAACTACAGCCGCCGCAGCGCCAGTAACTGGAACATTGACGCTACATTCGGGCGGATTATCAGACCGGCCGACCTTGGCCAGTTTACCCCGGCTTCCGGCCTTGCTGGCAGCTTGTCCTCATATGTGGGTGCGGCCCAGATCAGCCTGCCATCCAAACTGAAACTTGTTCAACGCTCTGTGTTCAATCGCGGCTTTGGCCTGACCAAAAACGAAACCTCGTTGGTCTATCATCACAAGAAGTTCGACATCTCCAGCTCGTACTTGTGGCTGGTTGCAGGCGCTGCCGCCAACACTGTGGATCGCGCCGAATGGAGCGTAAAAACCGGTATCGACATCGGCAGCAAATGGCGCGGCACCACAACTTGGCGGTATGATTTGGTCTCATCCTCGGCAAGTGACGCGGGCGTTGCGTTCTCTTATCGCAACGAATGTATCAAAATCGATCTTTCCCTCTCGCGCAGCTTCGTCTCGTCGTCTAATATCGATGCATCGACAGATTTCGGGGTGCAGGTAACCCTTGAAGGGTTTGGGAGCCGGTCATCAAGCGACACTTTTGACCATAAATGCAGTGACTTATAACAAAAACAGGGAAATGGATCGCGGCGGATGAAACTAAAAACTCTCCTTGTTTACATAGCACTTTCGGCCGTTCCGACAATGGCCCCGGCGCAATCCAGCCCCTATCAGGCGGCTGTGGTGGTGAACGGCATCGGCGTTACCTATCACGAGATTGATCAACGCATGCTGATGCTGGAAACTCTCGGCACATTGGGCGATGTTGAAAAACAAGCCCGCGAGGCGCTGATCGACGAGCGGCTGCAGCAACAGGCCGCCCGCCAATTGGGCGTCGCGATTACTGAAGACCTGTTAAAAGCCGGTATGGATGAGTTTGCAGCGCGCGCAAACATTACCGGTGAACAAATGACCGCCGAGTTTGCAAAAGAGGGTGTTGATCCGGAAGCCTTTGCTGATTTTGTGCGTGCTGGTCTGATCTGGCGGTCAGTTGTTTCGCAAAAATTCCAATCCAAGGCAATCGTATCCGAGGCCGAGCTTGATGCAGCCATAAACCTTGGCTCCACATCTGTGGGCGCATCTGTCTTGCTGGCAGAACTGGTCTTGCCTCTTGTCGAAGGCCAAGAGGCTCAAGTGATGGAGTTGGCGACCGATCTGTCCCGACGCCTGCGCACCGAAGCGGATTTTGAAGAAGCGGTTTTGACATATTCAGCGTCGCCGACACGGGCGGACGGCGGCAAAATCGATTGGATCCCAATAGGCAATCTGCCGGCAGAAATCGGCACTCTGTTGCTGACGCGCGGCGTTGGGGCAGTCACGCCGCCGATCCCCCTGCCAAATGCTGTTGCGATTTTTCGCCTGCGTGGACTTCGAGACAATCGTACCGCGGCGGCCAAAACAATTGGGTATGATTACGCAACCTTCCTTATCCCCGGCGGCCGTTCCGAGGCAGCACTTGCACAAGCCGCCAAACTGAAGCAGGAAATCGATACCTGCAAGGATCTTGCCGCTAAAGTCCGCCAATTGCCTGAAACGTTGTTTAACCGTTCAACCTTGCCCCTGCGGCAAATCCCCCGCAATTTTGCAGACGAATTGGCACAGCTTGACCCGAACGAGGTTTCAACCAACCTGACCAGCGGTCAAAATGGCGAAAATCTGGTGTTCCTGATGTTGTGTTCACGCACAACAGCCTTGACGGCGGGCAACCGTGAAGAGGTCCGTAACGCTTTGTTCAGCCAGCGCATGGAAGCTTTTGGCACCGGCTACCTGCAAGAATTGCGCGGCGACGCCATTATCACCTACAAATGAACAGCCTGCCAATTGCGCTGAGTTGTGGCGAACCCGCCGGCGTTGGCCTTGAATTGTCGCTGAAAGCATGGACGAATTTGCGGGCTGATATCCCGTTTTTTCTGATTGCTGATCGGCGCCACGTCAGCGCTCTCAACAGCGACATACCGTTCGTTGAAATCACCACACCCAATCAGACCGCGACTGCATGCCAAAACGGTATGCCATTGTTGCACCATGAATTTTTAGCCCTGAACCTGCCCGGTCACCCGGATCGAAACAACGCGCAATGCGTCATCGACGTGATCCGGCAAGCGGTCGATTTGGTTCAAACCGGCCACGCCGCTGCCATTTGCACCAACCCGATCCACAAAAAGGCACTTCAGGACGGGGCCGGTTTTGCCTATCCCGGCCATACCGAGTTTCTGGGCCATCTTGGCGGTGTTGACCGCCCGGTGATGATGCTGGCCGCTCCCGGCTTGCGCGTGGTTCCGGTCACGATCCATATTGCATTGTCCAAAGTTGCGGCCGCCCTGACGCCAGACCTGTTGGAACAGACTATTCGGATAACCCACCATGATCTGCAACGCCGGTTTCACTTGCCAAACCCTCGTATCGCCGTTGCCGGTCTGAACCCGCATGCAGGCGAATCTGGCGCGATGGGGAACGAGGAAATAACGCTGATTGCTCCGGTTCTGGAACGCCTCAGGACTGAAGGTTTCGAGATCACCGGACCGCTTTCAGCAGACACAATGTTTCACCCCGAAGCCCGAGCCGCATACGATGTGGCAATTTGTATGTACCACGATCAGGCTTTGATCCCATTGAAAACACTGGATTTCCACGGCGGCACCAATATCACTTTGGGCCTTCCGTTTATCCGAACCTCGCCAGACCATGGAACCGCTTTCGACATTGCCGGAAAGGGCATTGCCAATCCCTCCAGCCTGATTGCGGCCCTAAAGCAAGCTCACGCGATGGCGAAAACATGAGCACGCTTGACGACTTGCCGCCGTTACGTGACGTGATTGCGCAGCATGGCCTAAGTGCGACCAAGTCTTTGGGGCAGAACTTTTTGCTCGACCTGAACCTGACCGCCAAAATCGCCCGCCAAGCCGGAGATATGACTGCATGTGATGTTCTGGAAGTCGGCCCCGGCCCCGGTGGACTAACCCGCGCATTGCTGCATGCGGGCGCGCGCAAGGTGCTGGCGATCGAAAAAGATGCCAGATGTCTGCCGATCCTTGCGGATATCGCCCTGCACTATCCCGGACGCCTGCAAATCCTTGAAGGCGATGCGCTGGCAATTAACGCCACCGAGCACCTGACCGCTCCGATTAAAGTCGTGGCCAACCTGCCTTATAATGTTGGTACAGAACTGCTGATCCGCTGGCTGACCCCGGCAATCTGGCCACCGTTCTGGGATAGCCTGACATTGATGTTTCAAAAAGAAGTCGCCGAGCGGATCACCGCAGCGCCAGGTTCCAAGGCGTATGGCCGCTTGGCGATCCTGACCCAGTGGCGGGCTAAGGCGCGGATTGTTATGGAAATTCCGCCATCGGCCTTTACACCGCCACCAAAAGTAACCTCGGCGGTAGTGCATATTGTAAAGCGCGATCAGATGTTGTTTCCCGCAAACGAGGCCACGCTGACCCGACTGGTTGCCACGGCCTTTGGCCAGCGTCGCAAAATGCTGCGTGCCAGCCTCAAATCTATAAGTCCGGATATCGAAGCGCATTTAACAGGCGTTGGAATTGCCCCGACGGATCGCGCCGAGACCATTCCAATCGAAGGGTTTTGCGCCCTCGCCCGTTCGCTTGATGGTTCTAAATAAATAACACAGAAACCAGCGGACCGAGACTTACTCGGCAGCGTTGCTTTCAGAATTCTCATCAGGCTTTGCAACCTTTGGCGCACGTCGTACGCGCTTTTTAACAGAGGGGGCGGACACAGCGCTTTCAGGTGTTTCCACCAAGCCCGAATCCGCAGCCTCCTGCATTTCGCGAACTGGAACCATTGGTGTGTCCGGTTGAGCGGTTTCAAACGTATTGAAGGCCGGTTGCTCGGCTTCGTCCTGCGGCTGATACTGGCGCGGTTGATTCTGATGCTGATGGTGTGGCTGATGTTGTGGCTGATTTTGCTGTTGTCCGCTGTTTTGGGGCGGATTGTTCGGCTGGTTCTGTTGCTGCTGTGCCTGTTGCGCGTCGTACTGCTTTTGCCGTTCGCTTTGTTCGCGCATCGCTTCGCCCAGCAAACGCGCGTAATGCTCGGAATGCTGTTGGAAATTTTCGGCGGCCACGCGGTCGCCCGACAGTTGTGCGTCGCGCGCCAGCATCTGATATTTTTCGATGATCTGCTGCGGCGTTCCCCGCACTTTACCTTCAGGTCCCGAGCTGTCGAAAACACGGTTGATCACACTGGTGGTTGGTCTGCGGTTTTGATTCTGATTTTGGTTTTGGTTTTGGTTTTTGTTCCGCGAACGCATTTTGTTTGGAGTTCTCATAAGTTCGTTTTTCTGCCCGCTTTAGGGCGCAGTCAGGGAGTTACTTGCTTGTGGCGCAGCGTAGTGCTGAAAAGTCCCAAGTTTGGTTTTCGAGAGCGACCCGCGGGCGAGATACCAAGAAAGATCAATCATCCGCTAATAAAAACCTATACAGTCAGGTTCTGACAAGACAAGTGATAAACTTAGAATCTGGCATTTTTTTCACGTATAATTGTAATTAGGCGCCGATTTAGGCGGGCTTGCATAATTCGACGACCCTTTCGCGGCCATCAAAGTCTTTGTGCATGCCGACAAAGTCCAGTCCCTTGGCCTGAAACATCTGGGAGACGGCCGCACTTTGGCTTGGTCCGACTTCCAGCAAAACCCGTCCGGCTGGCGCTAAGAATTGCTGAATACCGGCGGCAATCATCTGATATGCCTCAAGGCCAGTTAAACCGGGGGTCAAGGCTGACATCGGCTCCCAGCGCAGAACCTCGGGCGCCAGCCCTGCCATTTCAGGCAAAGCGATATAGGGTGGGTTCGAAACAATCAGATCAAAGCTGCCAATAACCTTGTTAAACCAGTCTGAAAGCGCAAATATTGCAGGTCGATCCAAGCCAAGTGCCTTGCGATTTGCCAGCGCGACCTCCATCGCCTCGGGGCTGACATCGACCCCCATGCCGGTGCTGTTTGCGCGCTCGGCCAGCAGTGTCAGCAAGATGCAGCCCGATCCGGTGCCAAGGTCAAGAACCTTGCTATAGGTCCCTTTTAACGCCGCCTCGATCAGGGTTTCCGTTTCCGGGCGCGGATCCAAAACATCGGGTGTTACTTTGAAAGACCGCCCCCAAAACTGACGGTGACCGATGATATGCGACACCGGGCGGCGTTCAAGCCGGGCGGCAATCGCCTTATCAAGCGCATCAAGACCGGCGCGGGTGACGGTGTCGTTAAGCACAAGGTTCAACCGATCGGTTGGAACCTGCATCGCAAACGCCACCAAATGCCGCGCGTCAACGGCAGCATTGTCTATGCCTGCCTGCGCCAGTTCCTGCGTCGCGGCGTACAAGGCATCTGAAATTGTGCCACTCATGGATCAAGCTCCGCCAGACGGCTGGCTTGATCGTCGGCAATCAGCGCGTCAATCACATCATCAATCTCGCCCTGAAGTGCCTGATCAAGCTTATAAAGCGTGAGGTTGATCCGATGATCGGTCAGTCGGCCTTGGGGGAAATTATAGGTGCGGATGCGTTCGGAACGATCGCCGGACCCCACCTGCCCTTTGCGGGTCGCAGCGCGCGCGTCATCGGCCTCTTGGCGTTTCATATCATATAGCCGGGTTCTGAGGACTTGCATTGCTATCTCGCGGTTGCGGTGCTGGGATTTTTCGGCGCTGACCACCATGATGCCGGTCGGAATATGAGTGATCCGAACCGCGCTGTCAGTGGTGTTGACATGCTGCCCGCCTGCCCCCGAGGCGCGCATTGTGTCTATACGGATATCGGTTGTGGGAATTTCAAGATCGACCTCTTCGGCCTCGGGCAAAACGGCCACAGTTGCCGCCGAAGTATGAACCCGCCCTCCGCTTTCCGTCGTTGGCACCCTTTGCACCCGGTGCACGCCGCTTTCGAATTTCAACCGCGCGAAAACGCCGTTGCCTTTGACCGATCCGATGACTTCTTTATAGCCGCCAAGTTCGGTTGCCGTTGCCGACATTACCTCGAACTTCCAACCGTGGTTTTCGGCCAAGCGCTGATACATCCGCAGCAGATCAGCGGCAAAAAGTGCCGCTTCGTCACCACCAGTACCTGCGCGAATCTCAATTATCGCCGGTCGTTGGTCTGCGGCATCTTTTGGCAACAATGTCAGCTTCAGATCATGCTCGGCGGCTGGCAAACGTCCCTTTAGGTTTTCGATTTCTTCTTCGGCCATTGCCTTAAACTCGGGCTCGGCCAGCATTTCTTTGGCGGCATCCATATCTGCCAGCAAATCACGATAGGCGTCGATTTGTGCCACGACCGGTTTCAACTCGGCATATTCCCGCGACAGCGTTACAAAATCGCCTGTGGCGGCCCCTTCGGACAATTTCGCCTCGAGAAAGGCCAATCGCTCGGTGATCTGGTGAAGTTTTTCTAAAGGAACCATGACGCGGATTTGCCCTGTTCAGACAGGCGTGGTCAAGGGGCAAGGCAGTTTCTGGATCCGAATGTGGCGATTAACGTCCGGTGCGCGCCATACGGCCGCCCCGCCTACCCGCAGCCGTCGCCGTTCGCCCCAAACCCTCAACGACGACGCTGGTCATCGGATGATCCGGATTGCCAGCACCATATTCCACCATCAGAGCGTTCAACGCGGCGGGCATATCGGTATCTTGTGGCAAACCCAGCGCCCAATCCAAAAAGATCGAGCGGCATTCCTCAACCACGATACCTTCTATGCGGTAGCTTTCGAAAATCAATCCACGGGGATCAATCGCCAGATTACCTTTGTCCATTCGTCCCTCCGGGTTGCCGCGCAAATTAGCGATTGAATAGCGGGAATGCCAGTCACGCGGGCGACATTTTCATGCCTTGGCGCGACCAAGAACGGCATCAATCAGACCTGAAACCAGTGTGGCTTCGTTTAAGAGCTTTTCCCCGAGGTCGACAATTGACGCAGCACCAGATTGGTTCAACAACTCCGCGCAGGCATCCAGACCCAACTCTGTGGGCTTCAATTCGCCTTCGACCATCAGTCGCCCAATTTGCTGAACCCGCCGCAAACGACCATAGGCCTGTTGCAACGCCTTGCATTCGTCAGCCTTGTACCACCCCAAACTGACCCCCAACGCCAGTTGTACCAGTACATCGCGCGCCGGGTTGCCCGCGGTCAGGGCCGCCGCTTGTGCAAGCAATTCAATATCCAGCATCCGCCCCTGCCCAAGCTTGGTTTCCCAGGGATTGTTCAGTCGCGAAACATCTGCTGCATCACTAAGGCGTGCGCGCATGTCCGCGACATCGTGCAAGACCACCGCGTGATCACGCTGCTGGGCGACAATTTCGCGCCGGAAAGCCTCGACCTCTGCGGCCAAACCCTGATCGCCCGCGACAGGCCGCGCCCGCGTTAGCGCCAGATGTTCCCACGTCCAGGCCTCTGTTCGTTGATAGCTGAAAAATCCACTTAACGCGGTCGCGACCGGCCCCTTTCGGCCTGACGGACGAAGACGCATATCAACCTCGTAAAGCCGCCCTTCAGTCATTGGTGACGACAACGCCGTCACCAAAGCCTGCGTCAATCGCGCGAAATAGGTCGAAACCGCCAAAGGCCGCGCGCCGGTCGAGGTTTCTTGCCCGTCTGCATCGTAAATCACGATCACATCAAGATCAGAAGTTGCTGACAAACTGCCCGACCCAAGCGACCCCATACCCAGAACCACCGCACCGCGACCCGGCATGTCGCCATGCTTTCGGGCGAATTCCTGTGCAACAACCGGCAGTAAAGCCCGCAAACAGGCCTCGGCCAAATCGGAATAACGTGCGCCCGCCGTTTCGCTTTGGATCATGCCTTTCAAGTGCTGCACACCGATGCGAAAATGCAGTTCCTTCATCCAACGCCGCGCTGCGTTCAATTGATTTTCATAATCGTCAAGTGGTGTAAGTACTGCTGCAAGTTCAGCGGCAAGATCGTCCATCGCTGGCAAAACTTCAAAGAAAGTGCCAGCGATCACGGCATCAAACACTTGCGAATTACGCGACAGATACCGCGCAAGACCGGGGGCTGATCCGCATATATCCACGAGCAAATCAATCAGTTGCGGGTTTGAGTCAAACATCGAAAACAGCTGAACACCGGCCGGCAGCCCTGACAGAAACCCATCAAACTGAATCAACGCCTCATCTGGATGTGCTGCACGGGCAATGCGTGCCAATATCGACGGCTGCAACCGTTTGAATATCCCCACAGCGCGCGATGTGCGCAGTGCCGGGTAATGCCGCCAACGGTCGATCACTTCTAAAGATTGCGCACTTAGCCCGCTTGTTTGCGGCGCGGTTTCTTGCTCGGGGGCGAAAAAACTTTCTGTCAGGTCATGCACCATGTTCAACCGCTGACCGATGTCCGCACAGAACACCACCAAATCTGCCTGACCGCAAAAATTTGCCAGACGCCGCATCTGATCTAAGCTGTTTGGTAAATCATGCGTCTGGGCGTCGTTTAACATCTGAATGCGGTGCTCAATCGTGCGGTGTTGCACATAGGCAGCGCTCAGGCGGTCGCTGGCCTCGGGTGGTATCCAGCCCTTTGCAGCCAAAACCTTCAGCCCACCGATTGTCTGGCGCGACCGCAATTCAGGGTCGCGACCGCCGGCAATGATCTGGCGTGTTTGGGTAAAAAATTCGATCTCACGTATTCCGCCGCGACCGAGTTTCATGTTGTGACCCTGCAGTTGGATCGGGCCGCCCAGACCTTTATGTTCACGAATGCGCAGGCGCATATCATGGGCATCCTGAATGGCCGCATAGTCAAGATGTTTGCGCCACACAAACGGGCGCAGGGTTTCCAGGAAATCCCAACCGGCCTTGATATCACCGGCACAGGGCCGCGCTTTGATAAACGCCGCGCGCTCCCATGTGCGCCCCAAGCTTTCGTAATACCGCTCGGCAGCCCCCATCGACAGGCATACCGGCGTGACCGAAGGATCAGGGCGCAGACGCAGGTCGGTGCGGAACACATATCCGTCACCAGTAACATCCGACAAAATCTGTGCCAAACGCTTGGTTATCCGGATGAACCGAGTGCGGATATCATCAAAAACAGCCTCGGCATGTCGGGTTTCATCAAACAGCACGATCAGATCAATATCCGAGGAATAATTCAGCTCGCGCGCGCCCATTTTTCCCATGGCAAGAACGACCATGCCACACGCTTCTTGCAGATCGCCCACAGTGCATCCCAGCAATTTTCCACGCTCGAATTCCGCAAGGATCAACGCGTTCAGCGCGGTATTTGTGGCAAAATCCGCAAAATCTGTCAGCGCACCGGTGACCTGTCCCAAATCCCACATGCCGCCCAGATCGCACAGCGCCGTATAGAGCGCGATGCGCCGCTTGGCCTGCCGCAATTCCACAGCCAAAACGTCATATGTTCGCGCGGTTACATCGGCCTGAATGCCCTTCAAGACCAGTGCCGGGTCCGTCTCAAAAACCGTCGCAAGCCATTCTGATTCCTGCAAAAGCAATCCACGCAGATAGGGGCTGCAACCCGCAGTTCCGCCGATCAGGTTTTTGATATTCTCGGGTTGCGATGCAAATATCGCCAGCGCATCAGACGCGAGTTCTGGTTCAAACGGAATCGGTGCGCGAAAGGTTGATTTCATCAAAGACATGCGTCAAGGATGCGGCCCCGTTGCGTCGCCGTCAACAGGGCTTGCGCAGTCAACGCGTCGCACAGATAACAGCCAATGACAGAGGGTAATATGAGCAAAAGTCTGAAACGCGTACAGGCCCATATGGCTGAACTGGGGCTGGTCTGCGAAATTATGCACGTAACCGTGCCAACCAACACAGCGCAGCAGGCGGCGGATGCTATTGGCTGTGAGCTGGATCAGATCGTTAAATCTGTGATATTTCGGGGTGAACAGTCGATGCAAGCCATTCTGTTTCTAACGGCCGGCGGCAATCGCGTTGATGTTAGTGCGGCATCAAAGCTGGCGGGCGAATTATTGGGCAAAGCGGACGCTGATCTCGTTCGCGCGCAAACTGGTTTTGCGATTGGTGGCGTCGCCCCGATTGGGCATCTGAACCCCATCCGGGCTTTTATCGACCCGCGATTAATGGCTTTCCCGCAAATCTGGGCGGCCGCTGGCACCCCGCATCATATGTTTGACATAGCCCCTGAACTTTTGGTTGAAAAAACCGGCGCAATTGTTGCCGCATTTACGGAATGACGTCAGGCGGCCTTTCGCCAAATGTGACAGGCCTTTATGGCGTCGCGATGACGTCAAGCACCGCCCTGGCCGCCCGCAAACCCGGATCTTGGCTGCCTTTGCCCAATAGAACCATCGCCTGATCGCCTATTGCCACTTGCGCAAGCCGCGCGTTTTCGTCGTTCATTAAATCAAGTACAGCGTCGGCAATTTTGCTTGGCGTGCAATTCTCGAACAAAAACTCAGGAATTGTTCGAGTTTCTGTCAAAAGATTAACCAACGTGGCGGTATCAACTTTGACTTTGCGCTTGAGAATGCGCGTCGTCAGCCAGTTAAATTTATAAGCAATCACCATTGGCGTACGCGCCGCCGCAAGTTCCAGCGACACCGTGCCCGAGGCCGCCAACGCCAGATCACTGGCCGCCAACGCAACCCTTTTGCGCGCCTCCGCGGCGTCGGCAGACATTGCACGCGGATCAAGCAGGATCGGCGCTGCCGGCCAGCTTTCAATCATCGCTTTGAGGTTTTGTGCGACATTCGTGGCGGCAGGCACAACAAATCGGATATCCGGGCGCTTTGCATGGATCAGTTCAAGTGCTGCGGCAAAAACCGGGCCAATACGGTTGATTTCACCTTGGCGCGACCCGGGCAAAACCGCCAAAAGCGGCGCGTCCTGCGCAATGCCGTGACTTGCCCGAAAATCGCCGATATCGACCTTACTGGCCACTGGATCAGCCACAACCGGATGGCCAACAAAATCGCAGCCCATACCCTCGACCTGCATGAAAGGTGGCTCAAACGGGAATAACGCCAATACGTGGCCGATGTATTTTGCCATTTTCGCCGCCCGTTCAGGCCGCCATGCCCAAACGGTTGGGGCCACATAGTGGATGGTTTTCAAACCCGGATTGGCAACCTTGGCGCGCGCAGCCACCCGCAGACAGAAATCCGGACTGTCGATGGTGATCAACGCGGCCGGGTTCAGATCGCTCGCCGCTGTTGCGGCCTCGCGAACCCGCCGCAGCAATTTTGGCAGCCTTGGCAGAACCTCGGCGATCCCCATAACGGATAAATCTGACATCGGAAACAGACTGTGAAGCCCTTGGGCCTGCATCAAATGCCCACCGATACCGTGAAATTGCAAATCCGGATCAAGACGTTTGAGGCCCGCCATCAAGCTTGCCCCCAAGCGATCGCCCGATGGTTCACCGGCGATCAGGAATAAATGCCGTGCAGCACTCATGATACTTTGGCCACATGACCATAAATGAACAGTCCTGTTTGATCAGCAGCCGCAACCGTGGCCGCGCGATCAAGGATCATCGCTTGGCCCGCAGCAAGGGCAATACCGGCAAGGCCAGCCTTGGCAGCGGCCTTGACCGTATCTGGCCCAATGGCAGGCAAATCAAACCGCCGATCCTGAATGGACTTCGGTGCTTTGAACAAAACACCTTTGGCAGCGATCGGGTTGGGCCGGAAAGCCACGGCTGTTTCCATAACAAAACGCAACAGCGCATCCGTCCCTTGAATGGATTCAACCCCAAGGCAAATACCTTGCGCCACAACCGCGGCTTGCCCGACATCCACGCGCCCCAGCGCGCTGGCAATCTCGGCGGCCCGCGCAATATCGTCAAGGTCCTCGACAGTGGGTGAAATCTGGCCCAAAACCCCGGCCTCAATCAACAAGTCAGGCAGGGTATCTTGCGCCGCTTCAACCAAAATTCCGTGGCTTTCAAACAGGTCCGCAGCGGCGCGTAAAGTCGTGTCGTCGCCTGAGTTGATTGCCGTCAACAGCCGTGTTGAACTGGCATCCAGCCGGGTGACATCCACACGCGGGCGTGCCATTGCCCCGGCGAAAACCACGGCCGTGCAGCCAGCGCTTATTAACCGATCAAAAAGGCTGTCCAGTCTTTCAAATTCTGCCACCTCGGTATGGTGACCGCCTGCCCAGTCAAGATCAATCCCTTGAAATTGCACAACCACATAAACCCGACCCAAGCGTCTGCATTCATTGGCCAGTAACTCCGGTAACAAACCCGCCCCGGCTATGATGGCGACAGGCTTCATCGTCAATCCGGCGTGCAAATTGACCGCTCGGAGGCCGCAAGAACGAATGCCAACACGTCCTGCACAAGCGGGTTGTCGGGCATATCGTCACTAAGTGAGTTCGCCCTCTCCATCAGTGTTCCTTCCTGCCCAAACAGCACCTTATAAGCCGCGCGCAACCCGTTCATCGCGTCTTTATCCGCCCCGCGCCGTTTCAGTCCGACAAGATTTAATCCACCCAGCGAGCCCCGCGGCGACACGACAGATCCATAGGGGATCACATCATTTACGACCGACGCACCGGTCCCGATCATCGCCCCCTGCCCGATACGGCAAAACTGGTGAATGCCTGCAAGTCCGCCGATTACAGCGTTGTCGCCGATAACCGCATGACCACCTAAAGCGACGGAATTGGCGAACACGATGTTGTTGCCAACCATGCAGTCATGACCAACATGCACCATCATCATGAAAAGATTGCCGTCACCCACCCGGGTCAGCCCACCCCCGCCAGCGGTTCCGGGGTTCATCGTAACATATTCGCGGATCATGTTGTTGGCGCCAATTTCCAGTCGGGTTTTCTCGCCACTGAATTTCAGATCCTGCGGCTGACTGCCAATTGACGCAAAGGGCCATATCTTGGTGCCGTCGCCTATCGAAGTAAGACCACTGACTGAAACGTGGTTCAGAAGTTCAACACCGCGCCCCAAAACAACGTCAGCGCCAACGACGCAATAAGCCCCAATCCGGCAGTCGTCGCCAATGATCGCGCCATCTTCGACGATTGCAGTTGGGTGAATAATGGTGGATTTCGCGATCATAATGAGCTCAGGATCACAGGACGCCCTTGGGAAGGTCGATCATCGCGGTAAATTCAGCCTCAGCCACAATTTTACCGTTAACCTTGCCCTCGCCCCAGAACTTCCAGATCTTGCCACGCCCGCGCAGGACCTGCACATGCAATTCAAGCACGTCACCGGGAACCACCATATTGCGAAACCGGCATTTATCCATCGTCATGAAATAGACCAACGGGTTTTTATCCACCAGATCAAGCGTATAGCTAACCAACACGGCGGCAGTTTGCGCCATCGCTTCGATCACAGTGACACCCGGCATAATTGGTTTCGCCGGGAAATGTCCCTGAAAATGCGGCTCGTTGAAAGTGACGTTCTTAATGCCAACTGCGCGTTCAGAAGCGACGATTCCCTTAACTTTGTCGATGAACAGAAACGGATATCGATGCGGGATCATGCGCTGGATCATCGCCAGATCAACCGAGATGGTTTCGTCGCTGTTCTGCTCAGTCATGATGCGCCTGTCTTCCTGTTAATGAAACCGCTCCCCATCACTAGCAATCGTCAG
>DJBQ01000014.1:33537-35983 GCA_002430125.1 Rhodobacterales bacterium UBA5972 | reverse complement strand
TGATCTGACGGCCCGATAAGAAACGAAACGCCGCGGTCAATGCGGCGTTTTTCTTTTTATATCAGTTATTTGGTTGTTCAAGCAGTGCTTTCAAATCCCTCAGATTTTGGTGCATGATAGACTGATAATATGGCACAACCAAATCCGGCGGCACATTGACCAATACAACGTCTTTGACGATGCGGGGATCGGCAAGGACCGAGTAGACAAGTCTGGTCCGGTTGCCGGACAATGGCTCAAAGGTGCGTTTCCCAACGAACTGTCTGTCAGATCCCGACGCGGCAACGGCAACAATACGATAGGGTGGTTTGAATTGCGATACGACCGCCCGGGTAACATAGGTGCGCTGAAAACCCAGTGTGGCAAATTCCGTCATTGCTGATCCGACCTGAACAGGTCCTTCATACACAAACCTCTGCACCTCATGGCGCCACAATGGTTCGTTGGCCGGATTCGTAGCGAACGCAAAGACCGTGTCGATATCGCTCGAAATTTCAATTGATGCCTGAAATTCCAGCATTGCCCTGACGGGCTGATTTTCGGGTAAGGTACATTGCACCAAAACGAATATGCAAAGCAGAGCGCGTGAAACCGGCGCGAGACGTGCCAATATGTTGCGCCTTTGCTGAGCACGGCACGTCAGGGTTATGCGTGAATGGGCCATGCGCGTCTTTCCGGGTGCTGGTGTATGCAGGAAACAACCGCGCGGAACACGCGCCTATGTTGGTTTTGGTGAAATTCGTATTGCCGATGCCAGTTATGACATGGTTTGCAGAGCTTCCGTAAGGTGCGGCAATAGCACCGGTACATGTGCCGCCGGAGTTCAAGGATGCTTACGCGCTTCGGTCCATTTTCACCTTGTTCGGCGCGCGCGCGGAAAAGTACGATACTTTCCTACTGTGTGAGGGCCAGCTTTTAATGTTGCCGCCTGCCAGCAACCTGCGTCATATAAAGGCCATGACCCATTTCATGCATTTTGCTGTCGCTTTGAACGGCGACAAAGCCGGACAGAACCTGCAAGGCGAAGATATCGCCCGGCTGGTAACGGCCCCCGATCTGGCTTGGGTACATATGCGCGCGGATGCCAAGGGGACCCGCGACTGGATCGAGACGAACCTCAGCTATCTGGACCGCCCGGCGATTGACGCGTTGCTGGCGGATGAAACCCGCCCTCGGGTCAGTCAGATCAGCAAAGGCGTTTTGATCATCCTGCGCGGCGTTAATCACAACGAAGGTGCCGACCCAGAAGACATGGTTTCAATCCGCCTGTGGATCGATGAAAACCGTATCATTTCAGTTGCGCGGCGCGGTCTGACCTCGGTCGGGGAAATCCGTCAGCGCATCCTTGACGGGAGCGGCCCGGATACGGCCGGTGCGTTCATTTATAGTCTGATCAACCAACTGAACAAAGGGATTGAAACCTTTCGTTTCAAACTGGATGAGGCCACCGATATTCTTGAACAACAGGTAATCGAGGTGCCGGATCAGGATCAGCGCCGCCCGATCATGGAACGACGTCTGGAAACCATCATTTTCCGCCGTTACATTACGCCTCAGCGCGACGAGGTTGCGCATCTGTTTCACACAGCGCTTGATTGGCTGACGCCGCCTGATTTGCGCCATCTGACCGAAAGCCACAATACCCTGATCCGCGTGGTTGAAGATCTGGATACGATCCGCGAGCGGCTGCAAATCCTTAAGGATGAACTGAGCTCGATCATGGGCGACCGGCTGAACAAGAACATGTACATCCTGTCAGTTTTCACGGCGCTTTTTCTGCCTTTGGGATTTCTGACTGGTTTGTTCGGGGTCAATCTGGGCGGTTTGCCGGGGCTGGAATACACTGATGCCTTTTGGATTTTCAGCGCAATCCTTGTTTTGGTGGTGTTGTTGCAGGTCGTCCTGTTTCGCATTCTGCGCTGGTTTTAATTGCCCCGCGGCAAATCCAAATCACGCCTATATTCTTTGGCTGAACTACAGAAGAAAGATTTGGAATACGCCGCGTATCCTGTGCAATACGGTTTGTCCGTTGGAACTTTTATTGAAATCAATCGTCCAATTAGGCCGCTCTTGGGTAAGTAGGTACTACTGTACCGTTCCCCTGTCGATCACTTCGGCTTTGTCATTTATCGTGACATCATAGCCGCCTCCGCTTGCTTTGAACAAGACGCCGACATCGCGACCAACCCATCCGTCTTCGCCTCTGGACGTTGGGTCAAACGGGTCACGAATACCCTCGGGTTTGTACACATTTCGCGGATCAATCATGTAGTTTTCCACTTTTCGATTCGCGCCCTCTTCGCCCAGCTTTTCAGGTTTGACAATCACCGGACTGGTCAGCCCTCCATAGCGAATGGAAATCTTGTTACGCTCGGACATTGGTTTGTCGCCCGGCACCCTTGGCGAGGTCAGAAAGTTCATCGGATCGAGCGTTCCATCAGTCAGC
>DJBQ01000014.1:10023-33291 GCA_002430125.1 Rhodobacterales bacterium UBA5972 | reverse complement strand
CCTCAAGTAGGCCCCGATATGCCGGGCTCAATTCATAATCTGACGGCGCGGAGACATGGATTTTCCATCCTTGCTGGTTCCCTGGATTGAGGAAATCCATGAACACCCGATCAACGTGATAAAGTTGTGGATTAGGGACAACGAAATCACCCGATTTCGGTGCGGGAGGTACAAAGGCGTTGGCCCGGCGGCGCGTTGGAATTTCGGGCGCCAACATCTCTTCTAAACTCGGCCCGTCGACGGCCTGTCTGAGCGGCGAAGGGTCCCTAGGAGGCGAGCCAACATGTACCTGCGCGGATACCCAGCCTGTTTTTTTAGGTGTTATACACATCAGACATTTCCCTTCGCGATTGCAGGAAACTGTCGGCAGGCAGGACATTGCGGTCCTGTTATACCGGTTTTATCTTGCGCGACGATTCCCGCTTACGTTGCAAAATGACCGTAATGCCAGGCGGTCACGGCGTCGAGTCATGTGATCTTGTGGCGGCAATGCCAGCCCTGATAGAGTTTTGCGCGACTGGCCTGAGCCAAAGCAATGATGGCGCGCGCTGTCGATGTGGGATGCTTGCAGCAGGATATAGATGATCTGCTTATCTATCTGAAAGACAACAACAATGCGATGCTGGTGCTTTGACTGCTTTTGGTGCTATTCACGCAAAATATTTTTAGCAGTTCAAATGGCGCTGACACCACAAGTTCCAACTGGCGTATGCGGAAATCCGCCTGAATCGACTGATCCGGCTGACCGGGTTTGCGGCATTAGGTTATGTTCGTGTAGACCGACGTTGAAAACGGGCGCGTAACAGGCAGGCCATGCAGATAGATCAAACCATTCTCGTCACCGGTGCGTCGGGATTTATTGCCAAACATATCGTACTGCAATTGCTTGATGCCGGGTATCGCGTGCGTGGTTCCGTGCGCAACGCCACGCGCGCCGATCAGGTTCGTGCCGCCATGCAGGTCCATTTGGTGGACCCTAATAATTTGGAGAACCGGCTGAGTTTTGCCGCGCTTGATTTGACGACCGACAGCGGTTGGGGGCTGGCTATGGAGGGCGTTGACGCGGTTTTGCACACGGCTTCGCCATTTCCAATGGCACAACCGGATGATCAGCAGGTGCTGATCCGCCCGGCAGTTGACGGCACATTGCGCGCATTGCGGGCTGCTGCTGCGGCCGGCGGAAACCGCGTGGTTCTGACATCTTCCGTGGCTGCAATCAATTATGGCAATCCCCTGCCAGAAATCTCTGTTGTGACCGAAGATGACTGGACTGATCCGGCCAGCCCCTATGCCTCGGCCTATGCAAGATCAAAAACGCTCGCGGAACGTGCGGCTTGGGAGTTTGTTGCGAAAAACTCCAGCATGCAGTTGACGACGATTAACCCGTCCTTTGTCGTTGGCCCGCCGCTGGACGGGCATTTTGGCACCTCGCTGGCAGTAATGCGGCGGGCATTGCGTGGCAAGGACCCGATGGTGCCGCAACTGATGTTTGATTTTGTCGATGTCCGCGATATTGCCGCCATGCATGTCGCTGCGCTGAGCAACCCTGCGACAATCGGCGAGCGCATTATCGGCAGTTCCGGGTCGATGTGGTTTGTCGATTTTGCGAAGGTGCTAAAAGCTGCCTATCCGGCACGGCGCATTCCCACACTTCAGGCCCCGAATTTACTGATCCGGGTGCTGGCGCGGTTTGATAAGCCGTTGCAAAGTATTGTGCCGATGCTTGGTAAAAACATAACGGCCGACAATTCCAAGGCGCGCGCGATTTTGGGGATGGAATTCATTCCGGTCGAACAAGCCATCACCGATGCAGCGCGCTATCTGGTTGAAAACGGCTATGCCTGAAGCTGACGAAATTTCCGGATTGCGGGGCTTGCCAATCGGTGGCAGCAAGCACTTCGCGCTTGCCAAGGCCTTCTTGGTTTCGTATGTCACCGCCTGTACCGGCCATAGGGGTTTAGCTCAGTTGGTAGAGCGACGGTCTCCAAAACCGTAGGTCGTGGGTTCGAGCCCCCCAACCCCTGCCAGTACTTTCTGGACCTTTCCCGGAAATTCTTCATTGCTTTGGGTGTGTTTCACCCCGGCGTTTACGCAGGCGGCTGCATTTTGGCTGCGGTCCAATTCGCGTTGCCGGCCAAACTGGTGCGCAAACATTCGTCAGGCGATATCTGGACATGAACCGGGCTTATTCTTAGGGTCTGTCGGATGACCGGAGCGCGAGACGAAAATGGGTGTTGCAACGGCTTTCAACCGCGCGGGGGGGCTTTAGCCGCAGAAGCTGGCTTTATTAGCACGCCGCACAATCTGCTTGTTGCTGATGATGCTGTTCGTATTCCGGGTGGGAAGGCCTTCGTTGGCACGCAACTCCCCGGCATTCCGGATGATGGCGAAGATCCGGTTCGTGTCGTCAATATGAAACCATTCCGAATGGCAGCGACGACCGTAACGAACCGCCAATTCCGTGCCTTTATCGACGCCACAGGATACCTAACCGAGGCCGAGCGGTTCGGTTGGTCTTTTGTTTTTTGGGCGCAGGTGCCGGAACATATCGGCCCGACGCAGGGTGTGGTCGATGTTGAATGGTGGCGCCGTGTTGATGGTGCGAACTGGCGCGATATAAACGGCCCGAACACAGAAGACGCGTCGTGGTTTCCGGATCATCCGGTGGTTCAGGTTTCATGGAATGATGCCCAAGCCTATGCAAAATGGGTTGGCGGGCGTCTGCCGACCGAGGCGGAATGGGAACATGCGGCACGCGGCGGACTTGGCGAGGTTAAGTTCCCCTGGGGTGATCGCGAGCCTGACGATACCGCGTATCTGCCCTGTAACATCTGGCAGGGGCAGTTTCCGAAAGCAAACACTGCGGTTGACGGATTCGCGACCACCGCACCTGCCAAATGGTATGTGCCGAACGGATATGGGCTTTATAACGTTGTGGGAAATATCTGGGAATGGACGGCTGATCCTTACAGGATCAAGTCCCTCAAGAAACACGTGCGCAGGCGGTTGGACACGATGAAGGGGTATAAGCTCAGCAAAGGGGGGTCCTTTTTGTGCCACCGGTCATATTGCTATCGCTATCGGATCGCAGCGCGTTCGGGAACGTCACCTGACAGTACAACGACCCATCAAGGTTTTCGCATGGTTTGGCCCGACGAAGGGTGAAATTGCGCGCGGTTCAGTTCAAAAAGAAGGATACACGAATGTCAGACAAAACGATCCTGATCGTCGGAACTTATGACACCAAAAATGACGAGCTGGAATATATGGCGGAACGCGTGGTCGCGATGGGTGGCGGCGTTCTGACGATGGATATTTCCGTTTTGGGCGATCCGGAAAAGCCGACTGATATTTCAAAGCACGACGTGGCACGGGCGGCTGGCAGCTCGATCCAAGCCGCCATCGAGGGTGGCGACGAAAACACCGCCATGCAAATCATGGCGGATGGGGCCAGCCGGTTGGCCAAAAACCTGCATGACGAGGGCAGGTTTGATGGTGTGGTGATTTTGGGCGGCACGATGGGCACAGATGTTGCGTTGGATGTGTGTCAGGCTTTGCCGTTGGGTGTGCCGAAATACGTCGTTTCGACGGTCAGCTTTTCACCAATCATCCCGTCATCCCGGTTGTCGGCTGACATTCAGATGATCCTTTGGGCAGGTGGGCTTTTCGGGCTGAACTCGGTCTGTAAAGCATCCCTCAGCCAAGCCGCGGGTGCGGTTCTGGGGGCTGCACGTGCGGTGGAAGCGCCCACTGGTGCCAAACCTGTGGTGGGGATGACCTCGTTGGGTTCGTCGTGCCTGAGGTACATGAAATCCTTGAAACCCGCCTTGGAAGCGCGCGGTTTTGAAGTGGCCATTTTCCACGCAACCGGCATGGGTGGTATGGCATATGAAAGCATTGCGCGCGACGGTGGCTTTGCCTGTGTGATGGATTTCGCCCTGCCCGAGCTTGGGAACCTGATGGCGGGGTCGGTGATAAACTCGGGCGAAGACCGTATGCTGAACGCCGGGGTAGCGGGTATTCCGCAAATTATTGCACCCGGCTGCCTTGATCTGATCGACTTTGCGGGCTGGCAGGAAATTCCGGAGCAATACAAAGATCGCCCGTTTCACGAGCATAACCGGCTGATCAAATCATCTGCCCTGAACGCCGATGAACGGCGCGAGACTGCGCGTGAAATGGCCAAGCGGATAAGGGCCTCGACCACGCCGGCGCATGTCATTCTGACGACCCAGGGGATCGAAGAATGGGATCGGCCGGGCGAACCTGCCCATGATCCGGAGGCGCTGGCCGAGTTTTGCGACGAGATGCGCAAAGTGATGACCCCGCCGATCCATTTCACCGAGCTTGACTGCCACATCAACGATCAGGCGTTCACTGATAAAGCGCTGGAAATATTTGACGCTTGGGTGGCGGACGGCACGATCAAAACGGCGGTATGACCTTTGCAGTTGTGACCCCGAAAACCGGGTCGCAGCCCATACGATAAGCCGCTCCCGAAAATCAGCCATTGAGTTGCACATGCCGTTTCGTTTGGAATTGAATCGCACAAGACGTCCGAATATTGCGCCATTAGAAGCGACCGGGATCTGGGCATTAGCACCATCAAAATCGAAAGCAACGGCACTTACTTTGTCGAGCAAGGCGATACTGCGTCGATTCAAGTCTCTGGCGGTGGCGTTGTCACGATTAAGGCACATCCCGGCGATCCTGTGGACAAAATCACGATCGATTTCAAGAACGCGGACACCGAAGTTTGCTATTATCACATTCTGTTTGATCGTCATCAGATTGTGTTTTCAAACGGGACACCCAGCGAAAGCCCGCATACCGGCGAAATGGTGAAGTCAGCACTTGACCAGTCTGCTTTGGATGAAGTTTTGGCCCTGTTCCCGGCGCTTGCCGATCGCCAGTCAGTCGGCAATTTGGCCGCCCTGCCGGTCCTGAAAGCTTACGAGGCGCGCGCGATTCTGGAACATTTTGCGGTATCCGCCTGAACGAATTCAGGCTGCTCGCCGGCGCGGCGTTTACGTCGCTGGTCGTTCAGTACTAAAAGCATAAACCAGACATCCGGCCAGCAAGAACAGGGCGAATACCAAAAACAGATCACTGTAAAAGGCGGGCGTTGCGGCATATTCAGGTGTGCCAGTTTTGGCCATAGCACTTGTGGCCAGTTGCGTCAGACCGACCCCGCCAATGCCAAACAAGTTCAACAAGGTTATGCCACGGCCAGTCAGATGTTTCGGCAAAAACAGCTGCCCATGCGCGATAATCACCGCATAGGTTGCGCCAAAAAACCCAATACCGGTGAACAGTACTGCCGATAACATCCACGATGTATCCGGCAGCGCCCACAGGATCAGACACAGCCCAGCGCCGATCAGATTTGTGGTCAGGATCACTTTTTTCTTTGATCCGACCCAACGCTCCAGCGGCCCATACGCAAAATTACCGGCAGCCATTGCGCTGGCCATGACCAAGGTGACATTGCCAATACCCGCGCTGTCCATTGCGAAAACATCCACAAGATAAGGCCCGGCCCAAAGCCCACGAATGCCCGATGCGGCCGCATAATTGACCAGCATCATCGGGAATATAAACAACAGGTTCCGGTCCTTAAAAAGACTGAATACCGAACCCTGCGCTGCAGCCTCGTCGTCGGTTCGTGGCGGGTCACGTAACACTGCCAACAACGCCGCAGCGATCAGCAAAGCGGCGGCCGCCAAACCCCACATGGTTGCGCGCCAGCCAAAGGCAGCCACGGCCCAAGCCAAAGGCGCTGAACCTGCCAGATTTCCAGCCGAGCCAAAGCCGATCATCGCACCGCCAAGGGTCGCAAACATCGCGTGCGGGTACATCCGGGCAAAAATATAATAAGACGCCATCAGAATTGGTGCGCCGCCCACGCCAAAAAGCGCCATTGCCACAGTGATCATAACGGGCGTCTGCGCCATGGCAAAAACCACCGCCCCGCCCCCGCCGCCAACTGCCAGCATCAACGCTGATGTTACGCGTGGGCCGAACCGGTCAAGCGCCCAGCCAACCGGAATTTGCATCGCGGCAAAGGTCAGAAACCAAATACCGGACGCAAAGGATAAATCAGCCGTGGTTGCATTCAGATCGGCACTGAGAACAGGTGTCAGGACCGCCAGAAACGAGCGGTAAAACTGGCTGAGGAAATAGCCAAAGACCAAGAATAAAATGCCGAGCTTCACCGGATGCCCCTGTTTTGGAAACGCCCCACGGATAGACGTGTCAGCATCGTAAGGGCAAGCGTAATTCCGCGGTCAGGGGCTTTTGCGCGTCAGATTACCGGGCGCTTATCGGTACTGCCAAACCAACCACCAAGTGCAGTTTCATAGGCCAGCGCGGCCTGAAACACATCCTCGTCGCAATATGTGCGCCCGACGATCTGTATGCCCGTCGGCACGCCATTTGCGGCATGACCAGAAGGGACTGTCAGCACCGGACAGCGGCTCATTGTGTTGAACGGCGTGGTCATCACCCAGCCAAGGGCGGAGTTGACCTCTTTGCCATTGATCATCACCTTTTGGGTGGTCTGATCAAAATCCGCAGGGACCGCTGGCAAGCCCGTGGTCGGGCAGATCAATACGTTGTAATCTTCAAGGATCGGGCCAAGGGTGTTGTACATCTCACCGGCAACCTCAAGCGAGCCAACGAAATCTTGCGCGGTCGATTGCATGGCCTCTTCGCAAAGGTGACGGCAATAGGTTGTCATCTTATCGCCGTGTTCCGCCAATAACGTCGACAGATAACCACCGAACAGGTGGTTTAGATACGTCATGGCGGCGTCCAAAATCTTGGGGCTCCAGCCAAGATCAACCGCGTGAACCGTGGCACCAAGATCGCGGAACACCTGCAAGGCGGCCTCGGTATTTCGGCGAACCTCCGGGTCGACTTCAAACGCGCATAGATCGGGCGAATAGGCAATCTTCCAGCCTTTGATCGACGCATATTCTGTTGGCAGGACCAGTTTGGGGCGCAACGATGCAATGTCGGTTGGTGACGGGCCGCACATCACATTTTGCATGCGGATCGCGTCTTTTACCGTCCGCGCCAAGGGGCCGGTATGGCAATAGAAATCAAGGTTGAACGGCGGGTCATCCGTGTTGCGCCCATATGGCGGCTTGTAGCCCACCAATCCGCAGGTCGAGGCCGGGATGCGGATCGAACCGCCAATATCGGACCCGGTACATATCGTCGAGGTTCCCGCTGCCAATGAGGCCGCAGAACCACCACTTGACCCGCCGGGCGTGAATTCCGGGTTCCACGGATTGCGGGTAACCCCCCACAGGCGCGACCAGGTGACGCCCGCGCAGGAAAACTCGGGGGTGGCCGTGCGCGCGTGCACAATCCCGCCAGCCGCCAGAATGCGCTGATTGTTGACCGAGGTGGTTTCGGCCACAAAATCCTTCATGATCAACGACCCGTTCGACGTCTGTTTGCCTGTAATATAGCTTTCGTCTTTGATACCAATTGGCAGACCGTCAAGCGGGCCGATTTCAGCGCCCTTGGCATAACGCGCCTCTGCGGCTTTCGCGAGGTCCATCGCTTCGTCGTAATAGGTGTAGGTGAACGGTTTCAGATTGTCCTGAACCTTTTCGGCCTGGGTTATAACAGCCTGCATCAATTCAACCGGCGACAGTTTTTTCGCCTTAAAGGCAGCGATTGCGTCATCCGCTGAGGTATAACAAAGGTCTGATGTTTCCATCGTCGGTTCCCTTTAAGACTTGCCCAAAGCCGCCGCGATTGCGTGAAGCCCGCGCAGGGTATTTGATTTGAACTCGTTGCTTAGGAAATCGGGCCATGTGGATAGCTTGACGGCGACCATGTTATATTCCGGCGCAATATAGATAAGTTGCCCGAACACACCGACACACATCACGGTTTGCCGGCTGGCGTCTTCAACCCAAAACTGGTTACGGTACTGACCGTTTGGCAACAATTCGCGCGATGTGTCGTTAAACAGGCCGTGCGGACCGCGCCTGATATCGGCAATCCAATCGGCGGGCACGATCTGTTCATCACCGACCTTGCCATTGTTCAAATGCATCAGCCCAAACCGCGCAAAATCGCGCAATGTCGCGTTAAACCCGCCATCAGCCAGGGCATAGCCGGCGCTGTCCACGGTGAAGCAGGCGTCTTCCTCGGCACCGATTTTCGACCATAATTCGCGGCTGACAAGTTCAGCCAGACGTGTGCCGGTGACGCGCTCCAACGCATGCGCGAGAACATCGGTTTCAATCGAGCGATATTCAAACCGTGCGCCATGTGCGGCGTCTGTTTCCTTGAGGCCAGTGATCTGGTCCCAGATACAAGTCGGCCAATCGGCTGTGTCGGCACGCATTGGCTTCCATCCGGCAGCGACGTCGGTTTTGGCGATATCGCTGTCAGGTGCGGTATATTGTTCCCCGAATTTGACACCGGAAGTCATGTCCAGAACATGCTGTAACAAAGCACCGTTCCAGCCAGTGTTTTTCAGCTCCGGCAGATAGTCAGATATCGGTTTAGTCGGGTCCATCAAGCCGCGACCGATCAGAATACCGGCAACCGTAGAAACCACGGATTTTGAAACGGATTGCGCCAGATGCAAAGTCTGCGGCGTCATTGCGTTGAAATAGCGTTCAACAACGATCTTGCCGTCAACGACAACGACAAAGCCGTCGGTATATGTTTCGTCGAGCATCTTTTCGACGCTCATGTCCGAACCATCCCACGCCGTGAATGTTACATCGGCCAGTTCTTTGGGGTCTGACTCAAGTTCGGCTGGCGCATTGCGTGCAGCGTGAACCGGGGCGGTGGGCAAAATCTGCCTTACATTCTGGAAACTCCAGCGATTCCACGGCGGGCTGTCCCAGTTTTGATGCGTAATGCGCCATTCAGGCGGCACGGGCGTACCCTGCATGATCGGCGGTTTGGGTTCGGAGTTTTTGTAGGAGGTCATTGCCATCTCAAAAAGTTGTCCGGCCCCCGGATTTCGGGGACCGGATCGATTGGCTTATTTCTGGAGGTCGGTCCAGATGCGTGTGTAAAGCGCCGTGGTTTCTTGCGGACAAGTTGGGAAGAACTGGCCAACTGCCGCAAATTCGGCCGGAACAACGATTTCCGGAGCGGTTTTCATGTCTTCTGGCATGAATTCCTCGGAGCCTTTGATCCCGTTTGCATAGCGCGCAAAAGCCGAGATCAGAGCGGCGTTTTCAGGCACCATGATAAAGTTCTGAAACAGCTTGGCATTTTCAACGTTCTTGGCATCTTTCAGAACCGCAACGCTGTCCATCCACAACGGATAACCTTCTTTTGGATAACCATAATGGATATCCGCATTTGCCAGCCGCATCCGGAACGTGGAACCGTTCCAGTTTACCCCGGCAAGCAGGTCTTCCTTGGCGAATTTTTCAATGTTGCCATAATCCATGCCCAGCCATTTCGGCTTGGCCTCGACCAGTTTGTCGCGCACTTTTTTCAGCACGGTCAGGTCGTTGGTGCAGGGTTCGCCGCCAACATATTTGATCGTCAGAGCCATAACATCGTTCATTTCAGGCACGACGTTGATCCGGCCAATCAACTCGGCTGGTGGATCAAGGAACATGGCTGACGTGTTGATGTCGCCCTTATAGTATTTGGTGTTGACGACCACACCGGTGGAACCCCACTGCCAAGGCACGGTGTAGTGACGGCCAGCATCCCACGATACATTGACCCAAAGCGGATCAACATTGCCAAAATTTGCCATCTGATCCGGGCGTGATTCCAGCAGCAGACCTTCGCTGATCCAGATCGGCACATAACCGTTTGTCGGCACAACGATATCAAAGCCGTGGCCGCCAACTTTCACTTTGGCCAGCGCCGTATCGTTGGAGTCATAATCGGTGACTGTGACCTTGATGTCGTATTCTTTTTCAAACTTCGTGATCAGTTCGGGGTTGGTATAGTTGCCCCAGTTGTAAATGTTCAGCTCGCCTGCAGCGAAAGCTGTGGTGCCGGTCAAGGCCAGAGCGGCCCCGGTTACGGCTGACAGAACTTTAAGTTTCATTGCACTTCTCCCTTGTTATGCCCGGTCAGGGCTATGATTGGTTTTTTTCGAAAGTTAATTTTTTCGCCCGGTAAGGACGAAAAACATGGCCACGAAAATGACGCTGACTGCCATCAGAACCGTTGAAATCGCATTGACCTCGGGCGTGACGACACGGCGCAATTGGCCCAGCATGAAGGTTGGCAGCGTCTCTTGTCCAGCTGATTTCACAAATTCTGTGATCACCACATCATCAAGCGACACCACAAAAGCCAGCATTAATCCCGCCACAATCCCTGGCCACATCAAGGGCAGCGTCACCCGGCGGAACGTCATCCAAGGGCTGGCATACAAATCGGCGGCAGCGGTTTCCAACGTCAGATCCATGCTTTCAAGCCGCGCCCGGATAGGCAGATAGGCAAACGGGATGCAAAACGCGGTGTGCGCCACGATCAGATAGATCATCCCGGTATGACCGGTTGCAACTTTTATCATGGCAAAAAAGATCAGCAACGCAACGGCTGTCACGATTTCCGGCACCATCAACGGTTGGTTAATCAGCGTGTAAATCAGCATCTGGCCGCGAAATTTCTTTGTTCGCGTGGTTGCCAAAGCTGCCATCGTGGCCGCTGTGGTCGCAAGGGTGGCGGCAATCAGCGCCAGATACAGCGAGCGAAACGCCGCTTCCTGCACAGCCTCGTTGTGATACGCTTGCACATACCAGCGTAAAGAAAACCCCTCCCAGAAGGCCAAATTGGTCCCTTTGTTGAAGGAATAAACCACCAGCAGGATCACCGGCATGTACAACATTACAAAAACGCCAAGCGCAACACTGGCAAATCCGGGCACCCGTTTGACGTCAAATCGTCGGCTGAACAGGGAAAAATCAGCCATTTTGCTTATCCCCGCCGCTTGAAATCCGTGTGTAGTAGATCAGCGCGACCATCACGAGCACCATCAGCGAAATTGAAAGCGCAGCACCAAGGGGCCAGTTCCGGCCTTGGCCGAATTGCAGTTCGATCAGGTTGCCGAACATCAGGTTCTTGCCGCCGCCCAACACGCGGGGCGTTACGTAAGCCCCAAGTGACGGCACAAAAACAAGGATCGAACCTGCAATCATACCGGGTTTGACCAAGGGCAGAATGATCCGGCGGAAACAGGTCCAGCGGCTGGCGTAAAGGTCGTAACCTGCCTCGACCAAGCGGAAATCCAGCTTTTCAATCGAGGCATAAACCGGCAACACCATCAAAGGCAAATAGACATAGGTCATACCAAATCCGATTGCGAAATCCGTGAACATCATCTGGATTGGCGTGTCGATAATATGCAGCATCCGCAAAACATTGTTGATCACACCCTCGGTGCGGATCAGTTCCTGCACAGCGATTGTGCGCACCAAAAGGTTGGTCCAGAACGGAATGGTGATCAAAAACAGCCACAAATTGCGGGTCTTGGCGCTGCGGGTGGCGATGAAGTAAGCCGTGGGAATACCAAAAATTGCGGTCAGGATCGTGGTTACGATCGACAGCTTTAGCGACCGCCAGAAAATACTTAGATGCGCGTCGGCCCATTGCAGCGTATTGTCAAAAATATCCCTCTGAACAACGACATTGGTCCAGGCGTCTATCGAGAAAATCCATTTGACGTTGCCGTAATTGCCCGGCGTCAGGAAAGAATAAACCAAAACGATCAACAGCGGGCCAGCCGCAAACAATGTTATTATCGTCAGGGCCGGGGCCGATAACAGCCAACGCATGCGCACATCGCGTCGACGCGCATCGCGTTCGATCTCGACCGCTTTGTCGACAGTCACTGGATCAGCCTGCACGGTCATGTCGCGCTTGTCCTCACGTTTTGCATCCCCTTAGTCGCGCAAAATCTGGATGGCTTTTGCATCCATCAGCACTGCAACTTTATCGCCGGCAGCCCGCTTTTCAGCCTCGCTTGGATTATTTTGCAACCTGGCCATGAAAGCCTCGCCAGATGCGAGTTTCAGGTGGTAATGCGTATCGGTGCCAAAATAGACGATGTTCTCAATCACGCCGGTTAACTCGTGGCTGTTGCCGGTCGGTTCGGCGATTGACACGTGTTCCGGGCGGATCAGAACCGAAACCTCGCCATCCGACAAATCGGCCCGATGAAGCGGTACTGTCACCTTGCGACCGGCCGCAAATTCCAATTCCGCCTGATCGTCTTTGATATTCCCAAGCTTGGCGTTCAGAAAGTTGCTGTCGCCAATGAAGTTGGCGACAAAGCGATTTTCCGGGTGATCATAAATCTGGCGCGGCGAACCGATCTGGTGAATACGGCCTGCATTCATCACGGCAATCCGGTCTGACATTGTCAGCGCCTCTTCCTGGTCGTGGGTCACAAACACAAACGTAATGCCGGTTTCCGATTGCAGCCGCTTCAGTTCGATCTGCATTTCCTTGCGCAGCTTCAGATCAAGCGCCGACAAGGGCTCATCCAGCAGCAAAACCTTTGGCTGCGGAGCCAATGCACGCGCGAGTGCCACCCGCTGTTGTTGCCCGCCAGAAATCTCGGAAGTTTGACGGTTCTTCAGTTCTTCCATCCGAACCAAGCGCAGCATCCGATCAACGGTTTCGGCGACCTCGGCCTTGGGACGCCCCAGCATTTCCAGACCAAAAGCGATGTTCCCGGCCACCGTCATATGCGGGAACAAAGCATAGTTCTGAAACACGGTGTTCACAGGTCGCTTGTTTGGCGGCAGTAACGAAATGTCTTCGCCAGCCAACAACATCGAACCGGTGCTGGGATGTTCAAAGCCTGCGATCAGACGCAGCAAAGTGGTCTTGCCGCAGCCGGACGGACCAAGCAGCGTGAAAAACTCGTTCTCGGCAATGTTGACGTTGATTTCCTGCAAGGCGGTGACGGCGTGTTCACCTGCACCGAACACCTTGGTGATGTTTCTTATTTCAATCATGTTTGGCGCGACTCGCTGTAGCAGGCATAGCAGTTTGCTTAATAACATTGCTATTGACAGAAATTTCTTTAGTCAATAAATATTTTTACCAGACTAAAGTTTTTGAGGATCCGACGTCTTGGAACATTCGGCCCGCCAGAGTGAAGATACCACCGGCGCGACTGGTCTTCGGGGCAGGAAGAAAGCGAAGCGTCGGGAAGTTATCCTGAAGGAAGCCGGAAAGCTATTTGCAGCGCAGGGGATTGAAGCCACAACTATGGCCGCAATTGCCGAGCATGCCGGCGTTTCCCCCCCGACTGTTTTTAACTATTTCGGTTCTAAAGATAATCTGTTGAACAGCCTGATTTTCGAAGGTGCCGAAGCAACGCGCACACGCTGGAAAGGTAACTACAATCGGACGGATCAACCGTTGGCAGACGCGATAACGGGGTTTCTGGGCGAAGTATCAGATTATACCCTGCGAATCGCTGGCAAACGTGTCTGGCGATATGCCGAAGCCATGAATATCCGACGTCCGAACACAGAATTTGTCGAACGGTTTTCATTACTTGATTCGGAATTGGTTGCTGAGTTGGCCCGCTTTTTGAACGCTCGGAATTTGGAATTACGAAGCGGGCAGGATCCGGACCCTGCTTTTTTGGCCGACCTGTTCTTTGATCGATGGACCGCACAATATTTAAATTTTATCAAAAAAGACGAAATGAAACTTGAAACGCACCTTGGCCTTCTTGGTGCGGATATTGAGGCAATGGTCGCTTTGCTCTTCACCGACGACTGCGCACAACAACCCACTTTAACCCTTGCGAAGGCTCGACATGGTTCACGCTGATATTTTGATTAAAAACGCCAAAGTCCTGACAATGGACAAGGATCAACCAACTGCCGAAGCGATTGCAATCACCGGCAACCGTATTCTTGCAGTCGGAAAACTTGATGCCATGGCGGCGTTTACAAATGCAAAGACCCAGATCATTGATGCAAAAGGCGGCACATTGATGCCGGGAATTGTCGAATCCCACATGCATCTGTTTGGCGGCGCGTATGGCCGCCGGTTGCTGCAACTGAGCGGCGTATCTGGATTTGAAGCGATGAAAACCGCGATTCAAAAATTTGCGCGCGAAAATCCCGACGAAGGTCTTTTGATCGTCAAAGCTGCGGATTACAGCATTCTGGGAGAAGATGAACCAATTACGCGACACCATCTGGATCGGATGGTCGCTGATCAGCCAGTGATCGTTATAGCCAATGATCACCATACAGGTTGGGCCAACACGATTGCGCTGGAAAAGGCCGGAATTATGCGCGGACGCGATGTTGGTGCCGGAAACGAAATCGTGATGGGCGATGACGGTCTGGCCACTGGCGAACTGCGTGAAAACCATGCGATGCGCCCGGTGATGATTTTGCGGACTTCTGGCGGTCGGGAAATGCTGGGTATGCCCGGCATTGAACCGGGCTCTGACCTGACTGCTGAACAGCGGCAGGAAGATATCGACACCCTGAAAGATGGTCTGCGGTTTTGCGCGGAATGTGGAATTACCGCGATCCACAATATGGATGGCAACCGCTATCAGCTTGACCTTCTGAAGGATATCCAAAACGAAGGTGACCTGTTGTGCCGGGTCGAAGTCCCGTTTCACCTGACGAATTCAAAGTCTTTGGCCTCGCTGGAAGAAGCCAGTGAGTACGCTGCAGAATTTAATTCAGACATGCTGAAATCCGGTCGGGTGAAAATGTTTGTGGATGGTGTGCTGGAAAGCGGCACTGCGGTGATGCTCGAAGACTATGGTAATCAACCCGGATGGCGCGGCGAGCCTTTGTTTTCGGCCGGGGACTTTGCCGAAGCTGCTGTCGAGATTGACCGGCGCGGTTTACAGATCAGCGTGCATGCGATTGGCGACGGGGCGGTGCGCATCGTTCTTGACGGGTACGCGGCTGCACAAAAGGCCAATGGCCGCCGCGACAGCCGCCACCGCATCGAACATATCGAAGTTGTTCACCCTGATGACATCCCTCGATTTACTGAAATGGGCGTGATCGCGTCAATGCAACCACCGCATCCTCCGGGCTCCATGGGGTTGCCACTGGAACCTGGCATTTCGGCCATTGGCCCGGATCGCTGGCAATATGCTTATGCCTGGCGCACGCTTTGGAATGCAGGCACGCGAATTTGCTTTGCGTCTGACTGGCCGGTTTCACCACTTGAACCAATTTTGGGTATTCACGCCGCTGTTGCCCGCAAACCTTGGGCAGAAAACGTACCAGACCAAAGCGCGACCTTGCACGAAGCGTTAGCGTCCTACACCCTGCACGGCGCTTATGCCAATTTCATGGAAAGCAAAACCGGCTGCCTGAAAAAGGGGTTTCTAGCGGATATTGTTGTGCTGTCGGGCGATATCGAAAGCATTGCCACCGATGATATTCTTTCGCTGCGCCCAGTCCTGACAATCTGCAACGGTCAAATCTCGTTTGAAAGTGTGGCTTAGTCAAACATCGTGTTTGGAAGGATCAAGGCGATCTGCGGGAATGCGACCAGCAATCCAAGAGCAACGATCATCATTGCCCAGAATGGCAGCACACCCTGAAATATCTGGCCAAGCGGCACATTCGGGGCCACAGATTTTACGATAAACACATTGATGCCAACGGGCGGTGAAATCAGCCCCATTTCAAGGGTCAACACGACCAAAACGCCAAACCAGATCGGATCGATCCCCAAGGACGTTATGATCGGGAAAAAGATTGGCAAGGTCAGCACAAGCATCGCAAATCCCTCGAGAAAGCATCCAAGCACAAGGTAGATCAACAAGATCACGCCGAAGGTGCCATAGACCGAAAGGTTCAACATACCAAGAAGATCGCCAACCGCATCAGGGATGTGGCTGAGCGCCAGAAACGGGTTGATCATGTGGGCCGCGATCAGAATCAGCATGACAGTTGCAGTGGTCACGACGGAATCGCGTGCCGCCGACCAAAGGGCAGCAAGTGACAATGTGCGCCCAACAAACCCGATCAGAACAACCGCGCCTGCACCGACCGCCGCGGCCTCGACCGGGGAAAAGATACCGCCGTAAATGCCGCCGATAGACAGGAAAATCACGCCGACGATTGGTGTCGCACCGGCAAAAGCACGCAGTTTCTCGATCATTGTGGTTCGCGGTCCGGCCGGGCCAAAATCTTCGCGCCACCAACACAGGGCAGTGATTGTCAGGATGAACATGCCTGCGTTAACAACGCCCGGCAGTTCGATGACCATGGATTTGGGGAATTGCGACGAGGTGTATCCCTGCAAACCCCAGCTCATGTCTGCAACGCCTTGCAGCGCGCGCACATACTGTTCAACCGGACCTTTGCCCAACTCTCCGCCGGGATAGTTCCGGATGGTCAGCGCGCCACCAGTTGCCGCCGCAAGATCGGCGCCAAGTTTATCGATCATCGAAGCCGTCACCGTGTGAAACGGCGGCACGAAGGACGCGAATTTCAGTTCTTCCGCAAAAGCCTGAGCGGACAGGCCGATTGCGACAGCAGTTGCCGCCATTATTTTGGTCGTAAGTTTCATGGTTCCCTCCCAAGGAATGGTGAGAGGTGGTGCCTGTCTTTGCTGGATCCGCGCGGAGATTTACCCCCGCACGGAACAGTCTTTATCTGACCTTATCCGGTCAGGAATTACTGCGCCAGCTATCCGCATAGTTTTGGCGGGCTTCGGCGGCATAAGGTGTCGGCGCAACCCGCACCCGAATTTCCGCTTGTTTGTGCGGCTCGGTCGAGGTTTTACCGGTGGTTTCCGGTTCACCCCAAACAAGTGTCAGAACATCGTTCACGGCAACACTGGCATCGACGACGCCCAGCGATAGCATGCAGCGTTCGTTATAACTGTAGCCGTTGAACATCGACATTCCGACCATTTTGTCGCCATGCATGACCATGTCAGCGCTTGACGACGCATAATTCGGCTGCGGGAAGTCGATCCATTTATAGGGTGTACCCTGCTCAAAGCCCGAGGCGATAACTTTCAGCACATCCTCGCGGTTCCATTCAAAGGTGACCTTCTTGCGGTTGTTGCCACCTTTCATCGCAGCCAAAGCGTCTTTGCCGATGAAGTCGTCCTTCTTCCAGCCGATGTAAAAGCCATAGCCCAGCTCGAACGGGTTGACGTAATAGTCGGCAATATTGTCCGAAACGAATGACCCGCCGATCGAGCCGACGGCCTCGTAGGCATCTGCGCCCAACCAATCGCGGTAATCCGCCATCATGCCGTCACCGGTATAGATGCCCGGCAATGGCGATGGAATCCAACCGGATTCAAGCGTGTTGGTGGAATAGGCGCGGCTGCCGACAAGGTGCATATCAACCCCCACATCGCGCGCAGCTTGCTGGATTGTGGACTGGATGTAATGCTTGTCAGCATAAGGCCCCCAGATTTCCAGACCGGGCGCACCTGCCATACCATGACGCAACGCTTGCACCCTGCGTGACCCAACATTGATCGTCGCCACATGGAAAAACTTAACCTCAGGAACTGGCCCACCGTTGATTTTCTCGAATATCTTATCGGCATCCGGGCCTTGGATCTGAAAACGGTAATGGGTGCGGAAAACCGCCTTGCCATCAGGGCGGCTGTCGGACCGCGGATCGTGGAACACACGAATTTTCCAGTTGCCAATGGCTGCCTGAAATTTCGTCCAGTTTGCAGTTGGCGCACGGCCCACCAGCACAAACTTATCCTCACGCTCGCGGAAAATGATCATGTCCCCGACAACGTGGCCGGCTGGTGTAACCGGTACAAAATGCTTGGCCAAATCTGTGGTGAAATTCGTGAAGCTGTTGATACCAACATGCGACAGGAACGCCTCGGCATCCGGACCTTCGACTGTCAGTTCGTCCATGTGATGCGACTGATCATAAAGAACGACACTGTTGCGCCACGCCGCTTGCTCGGACCGCCAGTTGGTGAATTCAGGGGCGACGACCGGATAAACATACATACCGATCTTGGAATTGCGCAGCATTTGTACCGGGTTTTTGGCGGCATCCATGGCGCTTTGCAAACTTGATTTAGACATTTGAGTTTCCTTTCAGTAGATAATTTGGCTGGATCAACCAGCCACAAGCGAAAGACCGGGGACTTTTTCCATGAGACTCCGGTCGTGTTTCATGACGTGTTTCAGATTTTTCAGCGCCAAACGGGCATGTTCGCGGGCGATAAATTCGGCCCGCGCGCCTTCTCCATCTTCTATCGCCTCAAGCAAATCGCGGTGTTGCGATTGCGCGACGATCATGGATTGCTTGAATTCCTGCAAAACGGATTGCGCATCAAGAAAAGCGCTGGGCGATGCAAAAGGCAGGCGGTTGGCGCGTTCCAGCTCGCGCAACAACGTTTGCCCGCCTGCAAGCTCTCCCAAACAAGCATGAAACTTTGCGTTAAGCTCGGTATAGGCAGCAAGATCGAACTCGGCGGATCCAATCACAACGACTTGGTCAAGGGCAGTCAAAATTTCGCGCATTTCCTGCAGCTTTACCGGATCAGTACCGCGCTCGGCTGCCTTTCGGGCGGCAGCACCTTCCAACAGACCACGGATTTCAATCGCGTCCGCCACATCTTCAAATGAAAACGTACGCACCGAATATCCGCCTGTGGGCAGCCTTTCCAGCAAGCCTTCATTTTCCAGAGCCCCCAACGCCTCGCGCAGCGGTGTGCGGGATATTCCAATCCGTTCTGAAATCAAGGTTTCGTAAAGCCGTTCACCAGCCGGAAGAATCCCGTTCAGAATCATATCGCGCAGTTCTAATTTCGCGGTCAGGGAATGGTTTTTCCCTTTTCTGAGCGGCATTATTCGAATCCTTCAAAGCCTCGGCCCGTAATTTCGTATACAATTATCCGGATATCTGGAAGATGCCAGCGAAAATATGAAAATATTGGCCAAAATTGTATACAAACAGAAGGCCCTAGATGCAGGAGCCTTTGCTTAGGTACGCGGTGTTGAATTTCGCATTGATTGAAGAGGTCTGGCAAATACCGACAGAATGTCAAAATGCATCCACTGCGATTTACTGAATTCGCAGAAGGCAAAGGAACGACGCGCCCTGACAGCTGCATTAGTATCGGGGATCATCCAGTTCTAATGGAAAGCCGATTGGCTGAAGGCTCGCCTGAAACCACGTAACGAAACTGAAGATCGAAAACACCGGAAGGCCAGTCAGTTTTCGGATGTCCTTGGCATAGGGAACCATGTTCGTGCATTCCAGCACTATGGCACCAACATCCGGATGGGTTTCTGTCATTTCGCGCGCAGCGTCTAACAGATCAAGGCGACATTCAGCGAAGTCAATTGATGCGGCGTCGCCCAGAATATCCCGCGTAAAACATCGCCCATTGTCTGTACCGATGATTGGCGTATCAAGCGGCGCACCGGCCGCAGCAAGATGCGCTTGGGTCAGACTGGTCTTGGAAATTGTCAGCACCCCGACGCGCTTTCCCTTTGGTAACAGCGCCTGAACCATAGGCACCTGCATCAGGGACGACGTGGCGACAGGTACGTTCAATGCCTGCTTGATTTCATCCTGGATCAACGAAAGAAACCCGCAATTGGTGGTGATCCCATCACAGCCCATCCGCACCAGATCTTGCCCAGCCTCGATAAATTGAGCAATCAATTTCGTCGGGTCATTGCGCACGACCTTGTCTGGCGTCGCCCCGCGCACCACGCGGTATTGCACGGGAAACGGCCAGGTTTGGGCGTTGCCGATATCGCCGTAAATCCGGGGAAACTGGGTTTCCAGCATGAGGATACCAACCGAGGCGCCATAGACGGTTTTGCCACCATACTGCATATCGTTTCCTTTCAGTTTTACTTAGTCCACAGGCACGTAAAGCTGTGAATAGGCGATTTGTACGGCTTCTGTTGCTTCTTCGCGGCGTCGTTCAATATGACCACGCAGGGCAATATCAGCCTGCAAAGCATCACGTTTTAAGACCGCGTTCAAAATTATTCGATGGGCCGAAATTGGCGACGCATTGCCTTGGTTTTCCCCGCGGCGCATCCGGCTGAGGTCAATCATCCGAATATAACGGATGCGGTCGTTGAGGTTTTTTAGCATTCGCATTAATTCGGCGTTTTGCGAAAGTTCGGCAAGTGCAAGATGGAAACCTTCATCCATGGCCAGCAGGGCGTTCACATCCGTGCAGGCGGCATATTCTGGTTCGATACCGTCCAAGTACTCTGCAAGTGCGGCGATGTCTTCAGCCTTGGCGCGGGCGCAGGACAGGCGCAAAGCCTCGCATTCTATCGCGACCCGCGCCTCGTAAAGGTCAAGAATCCGCTGCGGGCTTAAGGGCCGGCACGAAAATCCGCGCCCGCTTTGAAATGTCAGAAAACCTTCGGCGACCAGCCGGTTAAGTGCCTCGCGGACCGGCGTTCGGCTGGCATCAAGCGATATCGCCAGTTCGGTTTCGTTTATTCTTTGATCTGGCTTGAATGCAAAATCCGCCGCCATCTGCCGCAGTTTTTCATGTATCCGGTCAACGTTGCTTTCGGATTTGGCCATCGGGTCAAGTCAACCTGAATTACGCGAGAATTTTTATTCATAGTAGGGCCGGATTGACTTGTGCGCAACTTTATATATCTTTCTGTATACAATTTTGTATACCCGATATTTCTTGAAGCAAGGCCCTAAGGCGGTGACAGATGACCAACGAATTGAACGGCGCAGAAGCCATGGTGCGGATGTTAGAAGCCCAGGGAGTTCGGCACATTTTCGGCCTGTGCGGCGATACTACGCTGCCGTTTTACGACGCGATGCTGAAGCTTGATCACAAGATCAACCACGTCCTGACAAGGGATGAGCGCAGCGCGACGTATATGGCTGATGGATACAGCCGGGTAACCGGTCGTGTCGGCGTGGCCGAGGGGCCGTCTGGTGGCGGGGCGACTTATATTCTGCCGGGGTTGATCGAAGCGACGGAAAGTTCCTATGCGGTGCTTGGGATCACAACCGATATTTCGGTCGGCTCTTACGGCAAATACCCTTTGACCGAAGTGGATCAAGAGGCACTGATGCGCCCGCTGACCAAGTGGAATACGGTGATCAAGCAGGCGGCCCACATTCCCCGGATGGTCCGCGCAGCCTTCCGCGCGATGACCACAGGACGGGCGGGGTCGGCACATTTGGGCCTGCCTTATGATATTCAATACGACCCGGTTGATCCGGCTGATATCTGGGCGGATCCTAAGCATCAAAGCTATCCTGCTTATCCACAAGCTCCTGAACCGGGTGCCGCTGAGGCAGCGGTTGACGCGATCTTGTCAGCAAAAAACCCGCTGATTGTTTGCGGCGGTGGGGTGGTTATCGCCGGTGCAATGGCCGAGTTGGATCGCTTGGCAAGGCGGCTTGATATACCGGTGGCAACATCGATTTCGGGGCAAGGTTCGCTTGCGGAAACGCATCCGAATTGCCTTGGTGTAGTAGGGTCAAACGGTGGCACTGATCAAACTTGGGAAATGATGGAAGCAGCCGATCTGGTTGTCTTCATGGGTGCGCGGGCCGGATCCACGACCACAGCAAGATGGGAGGCCCCGAAACCCGGAACACGGGTTGTGCATTTTGACAATGATCCGATGGTGATCGGTGCGAACTATCAGACCGAGGTTGGCGTGGTCGGTGACCTGCGGCTTGCGCTTGAGCAGGTAAACGCAGTGCTTGATGCCCGCGACCAGGATGACGGTCAGTTCGGAGGCGCGGCTGCAATCGCCGATATCAAAAGGCGCAAGTTCGAGGTCTTCAACCGGTTCGCGGGCAGTTCAGAAACCCCAATCCGCCCGGAACGGGTGATCGCCGCCTTGATGAAAGTGTTGCCCTCGGACGCCACAATCCTGTCAGATCCCGGCACCAGTTGCCCATATTTTTCAGCCTATTACCAGTTGCCACTGCCGGGACGTTATTTCATCACCAACCGCGCGCATGGGGCGTTAGGTTATGCAATGTCGGCAGCCTTGGGGGCGTGGTTCGGGCGCCCAAGTTCGAAAGTTGTAGCGATGATGGGGGACGGGTCGTTCGGATTTACCGTTGGCGAGCTTGAAACCGTTTGCCGTAGCCGTGCACCGATCACTTATATTGTGTTTTCGAATTCGAATTTTGGTTGGATCAAGGCCAGCCAGTTTGCCGATAAGGGCGCGCGATATTACAACGTCGATTTCAACCGTGTGGATCATGCAGCGATAGCCACGGCTTACGGGGTGAAATCCTGGAGGGTGGAAAACCCCGACGACCTTGAACGGGTTCTGAAGGAGGCAATCGCGCATGATGGCCCGACACTGATTGATGTGATTACCCAAGCACTGGAAGAAAGCAACGCGCCGGTGCGGCGTTGGATGGGTTAGGCGCTAAGCACGCCAAGGGTGATCGGGTGACGCATAGGGGGCCAGTTCGGTTATCAGCAACTCCAGGAACTCCTGCCCGATTGACGACATCGGGCGGGTTTTCGAAGTGATCACAGCCATGTCCATCATGATGATCGGGCGAAACGGACGTGTGATGAAACCACCCTCAAAATCGAAATCCAACACAAAACGGTCAAGGATTGAAACGCCCATACCTTCCTTCACAAAGCTGAGAAGGTTTTTGAACAGATGCGAATGCACGCGGGTTCTGAGCGGTATGCCCGCATTGTGAAATGCCTCGCGGGTGCGGCGATGGGTCATGTGATCCGGGCCCATGACGATGAAAGGCACGTCCTCCAGTAATTCCGGGGTCAGAAATTCGTGCTGCGCCAACGGGCTGCCTTCGGGCATCGCCAGCAAGGTTTCAACATGCAACGGGTGAAAGTCCAGCGCGTCATGGACAAGCGGCATTTCGCAAACGCCAATCTCGAACAGACCGGCAAGCACCCATTCCTGAATTTTTGACGAATATTGCGACTGAAACGAGATAGTCATATCCGGACGATCCGTGGCAAACCGTGAGATAAGTTTGGGCATAAAACCAAAGGACATCGAATGTTGTGACGCCACCTGCAACTGGCCTGCCTGTTTGTTCTGCAAATCAAGCACCGCCTGGTTGACGTGATCAAGGCCGCGCACCACCGTATCAATCTCGTGGTACAGCATGTTTGCTTCGGGCGTGGTGATCAGACGGCCACGGACGCGTTCAAAAAGCTTGAAACGGGTTTGATGTTCAAGCTGGGCCAATAGGTTCGAAATACCCGGCTGGGAAATCCCCAACAGCACAGCAGCACCCGTGACGGTGCCGGTTTCAACGATGGCGTGAAAAGCCTGAAGTTGGCGAAATCTTAAGG
>DJBQ01000014.1:0-9943 GCA_002430125.1 Rhodobacterales bacterium UBA5972 | reverse complement strand
GTCTTCATTTCCATTCGGACACCCATTGAGCAGCCAACACACCATAGTTGTCGGTGCCGGGATCGTTGGTGCGGCCTCCGCTATCTGGTTAAGACGTGCCGGCCACGACGTGACGCTGATTGACAAAGGTGAACCGGGGATGGGTGCATCTTATGGCAACGGCTGCATTCTGGCCAGTTGTTCGGTCGTGCCTGTGACAGCGCCGGGACTGGTCAAAAAAGGGCCGAAATATCTGGCCGACCCGAATTTTCCACTTTTCATGCGCTGGGGATACTTTCCGAAACTGTTGCCGTGGCTGGTGACGTATTTAAGCCATGCAAATGACAGCGATACCCGGCGGATATCCAAAGGTCTGACAACCATTGTCGGCGATAGCCTTGAACAACATCAGGCGTTGACGGCCGGAACCGGTGCTGCAAAATGGGTGCGGGAAAGCGAATACAACTTTGTCTACAAAAACCGCGCCGCGTTTGAGGCAGATGCATATACGTGGGCTTTACGCCGCGAGGCCGGGTTTGTGCCTGAATTGATCGAAGGGCGGGCGGTGCAAGAAAAGGAACCGATCCTAGCGCCAGACATCAACTTTATGGCCGTCAACAAGAACCACGGCTTCATCCTTAATCCGGGCAATTACGTCAAGGATCTGGTCAAACTGCTGGGCGAAATGGGCGGTAAATTCGTTCGGGCCGAAGTTAAAGATTTTGACCTGAGTGGCGGCAGGATTTCAGCGGTTGATACAGATCAGGGGCGATTCTCGTGCGATCAAGCCGTACTGGCAGCTGGCGTCTGGTCAAAGCCGTTGATGCAGAAACTTGGCTTCAAAGTTCCACTTGAGGCTGAACGCGGATACCACGTGACGTACAAAAGCCCAAACCTGACGCCGAATAACCCGATGATGCTGGCCTCTGGAAAATTCGTTGCAACGGCGACGGATCAAGGTCTAAGATGCGCGGGTGTTGTGGAATTCGGAGGGCTTTCGGACATACCTTCAAGGCCTCCGTTAAACTTACTGCGTAAGAAAGTACGCGAGATATTTCCTGAGATGACCGCTGATAGCGAAGAAGAATGGCTGGGGTTTCGTCCAGCGCCATCCGACAGCCTGCCATTGATTGGCGAAATCGGCACGACGGGTGTCTTTGCGGCATTCGGGCATCACCATATCGGGCTGACAGGCGGCCCAAAGACCGGGAGGATGGTGGCGGATCTGATCACCAAGACCCAGACCAACAACAATATGAGTCCCTATGAACCGAAACGGTTCGCCAAAGGGGGCTGACTGAATTCGAAACGTGCATCACCTAAAGGGAGATTTTACCATGATAGCACCTAAACTGACCCTGACCGCAGCCTTGGCTGCAACAACGCTGGCGCTTGGCGCATCGGTCGCGACGGCTGAAAAATGGGATATGCCAATGGCCTATTCCGCATCAAACTTCCATTCGGAAATGGGCGTGGTTTTTGCCGATAAAGTGCGCGAATACACTGGTGGCAACATTGACATCACGGTTCACCCCGGTGGTTCATTGTTCAAGGGCGGCGAAATCAAACGCGCGGTTCAGACAGGACAAGCCCCGATTGGTGAACGTCTGATGTCGTCACATGCCAACGAAGTGCCTTTGCTGGGGTGGGACAACCTGCCATTCCTTGCGACTACCTATGCAGATAATGAACGGCTCTGGCAGGCCGCCAAGGGCGTCGTAAACGCTCAACTTGCCGGTCAAAATCTGGTGGTGATCTATACCTGCCCATGGCCGGGTCAGGGCTTTTACTTCAAGAAAGCCGTGAATTCGTCGGCCGATACCCAAGGCGTCAAGTTCCGGTCCTATAATACTGCGACCGCGACCTTTGCCGCTGGTTTGGGCATGGTGCCGGTGCAGGTCGAAGCGGCTGAATTGTCGCAAGCATTGGCAACCGGCGTCGCCGAAGCGTTTATCTCGTCAGGCGCGACCGGGTATGACCGCAAGGTTTGGGAACAACTGGGTTATTACTATAAGGTCAACGCCTGGATGCCGCGTAATTATGTGATGGTCAATAAAGGTGTCTGGGATGCACTTGATGCCATTACGCAGGCCGCGGTTCAGAAAGCCGGTGATGAAACCGGTGCGGACTGTTCCGCCAAATCCGAGTCGCTGGCCAACTGGTATTTCGAACAGTTGGAGGCAAATGGCATGAAAGTCGAAGATGCCAGCCCGGAATTCCTGAAGGAACTGCAAGCGATTGGCGTCACAATGACCGCCGATTGGCTGGCAGCCGCCGGTGCCGATGGACAGGCTATTCTGGACGCATATAACGCCAACTAAGACCAGACAAAATTGCGGCCCCTGCTGATCAATGGCGGGGGCCGTTTATATACTTCCGGGGGATAGAGAATTGAGAGACTGGCAACCATTTCTGGGTCTGCCGCTGTGGGTTTGGCTGTTCGTTTTCCCGACAATGTTCGCAGCCTTCTGCCTGTTTCAGCGCGACACCGCCACGCGAATACTGCGCCCTGTATGGCGCATCCTTGACCGGATTTACCTATATTCAGGCGTCTTAGCAGCCTTTTTTATGGTCATGATCCTTTTGCTGATCGTCGCGCAAATGATCGCCCGCTGGGCCGGCGTGACATTTCCCGGCTCGACCGAATATGCTGGCTACGCCATGGCGGCGACCTCGTTCTTCGCGCTGGCCTATACTTTGACCAAGGGCGGTCACATCCGTGTATCTATTTTCCTGAACATGAACCGCTACACAATACTGTGGCTTGATGTGTTCGCGATGCTGATCGCCGCTGCCACAGCAACCTATTTTGCCCGCTACGCCGTTAAGACCAATATCATGTCCGTGGTGTTAAACGACCGCACCCAAGGGCAGGATTTCGTGCCAGATTGGCTGATTTCGTTCTTTTCGATGTTTGCCAACTCGCCAGCTAAATGGGGGCAGATTTGGGCCGAAACCGGTTCTGACTGGGTCTATACCCCGATGTGGCTGCCGCAATTGCCAATGTCTTTTGGCGCAATATTGCTGGCCGTCGCACTTTGGGACCACTTTTTCAGACTGCTGATCGACCGAGAAACCAGCATCATCGGGGAGGCCGTCGAATGAACGAGCTTTACGCAACCGTCATATTCCTGTTCGTCCTTTTCTTGTTGCTGGGCAGTTCCGTTTGGATCGGTCTGGCCCTTATGGGTGTGGCCTGGGTCGGGATGGAGTTGTTCACGTCCCGCCCTGCTGGCGACGCAATGATCACCACGATCTGGACCGGGGCGTCAAGCTGGACCCTGACAGCTTTGCCGTTGTTCATCTGGATGGGTGAAATCCTGTATCGAACGCGATTATCTCAGGACATGTTCCGTGGCCTTGCACCATGGATGCGGTTTCTGCCCGGCGGCTTACTGCACACCAACATCGCTGCCTGCACAATCTTTGCGGCGGTGTCCGGGTCTTCTGCCGCAACCCTGACCACGGTTGGCAAAATGTCGATCCCAGAACTGCGCCGACGCGGATATCCTGAGTTTATGATAATTGGCACACTGGCCGGGGCGGCAACGCTGGGCCTGATGATCCCGCCATCACTGACGCTGATTGTTTATGGTGTCACGATCAACGAGTCGATCACCAAGCTGTTCATGGCGGGAATCATTCCGGGGCTGGTTTTGGCCAGCCTGTTTATGGCTTACATCATGGCTTGGCATTTCTTCAGCAAGGGCCCGCGCCCGGACCCGGAACCGCCGATGAGTTTTCGCACAATGGTGGCTGAAAGCCGTTTTCTGATCCCGGTTCTGATGCTCGTAACGGTTGTGATCGGCTCGATGTATATGGGTTACGCCACCGCGACCGAGGCGGCGGCGGTCGGTGTTATCGGCGCGCTTTCTTTGGCTGCTGCACAGGGTTCACTTTCCTGGAGCACCTTTTCCACGTCGCTGATGGGGGCCACACGAACGTCGGCTATGATCTCGCTGATCCTGATGGGCGCGTTCTTTTTGTCCTTGTCGATGGGCTTTACCGGTCTGCCGCGCGCTTTGGCGGCCTGGATCGACAGTATGCACATGTCGCCTTTGGTTCTGATCATGGCACTGACGGTTTTTTACGTCTTCCTGGGCATGTTCCTTGACGGAATTTCCTCGGTCGTTCTGACGATGGCAATTGTTGAGCCGATGATCCGGCAAGCGGGTATTGATGTGATCTGGTTTGGTATCTTCATCGTCGTCGTGGTCGAGATGGCGCAAGTCACCCCGCCGATTGGATTTAACCTGTTTGTGCTGCAAGGCATGACCCGCCACGAGATTTCCTATATCGCCAAGACGGCGGTTCCGATGGTCGGATTGATGTTGTTGATGGTGGTCATACTGGTGATCTGGCCCGAACTTGCCACCTGGCTGCCAGATAATATCCGCACACGTCCCGGCGGTTAGCGCCAAGTGGACATCATCATTCGGGCGCTGGCAGCGGTTGCACGTAACGGTCGCATTGCGCTGGTTATCGGGTTGATCGCAGGGTTGTCGTTGCCAAACGTTGCGCAGATTTTGCGGCCTTGGTTGCCGCAGATGATTGCCGCATTATTGTTCCTGACAGCCTTTCGTATTGGCCCCAACGCGGCACTGGGCGGGTTGGCCGACGGTCTGTCCACGTTGAAAGTTGCATTGCTCTATCAGGTCGTAATGCCGCTTGTGGCGCTGGCAGTGTTCTGGGCCGTCGGGGTATCGGCCACGCCGTTTGCAATTGCGATTCTTCTGATGCTGTCGGCCCCTTCGGTAACCGGCAGTCCAAATCTGACGATCCTGCTTGGCCACAACCCTGAACCCGCCTTTCGCATCCTGATCATTGGGACTGCCATTTTGCCCTTAACGATCATTCCGATATTCTGGTTGTCGCCCGCCCTCGGCGACCTCAGCGCAATTCTTATTGCGGCCTTCCGGTTGCTTGGCGCCATCGCGCTGTCGGTTTCAGCGGCGTTCCTGCTTAGAAAGTTTGTGGCGCCAGCAATCAGTTCCGCGAAAATCGAGGCACTCGATGGTGTGATGGCAATTGCTTTGGCGGTGATTGTAGTTGGCCTGATGGCGGCCCTTGGCCCGGCTTTGAAAAGCGATCCGGTTTTGGTGTTGAAATGGTTGGCCGTTGCCCTAATTGCGAACCTTGGCCTGCAATATATCGCGTTCACGGTGATGCGACTGCGCGGGAAGCACGATGTTGCCGTGCCGTTTGGAATTGTCGCCGGAAACCGCAATTTCGCGCTGTTCCTGATTGCGCTTCCAGCCGCGACAACCGAACCTTTGTTGATTTTTCTAGGCTGTTACCAAGTCCCGATGTACCTGACCGCGATCTTAATGCGACGGGTTTATGCGCGGCATGGCCAATAACTTACGCTTCAACCCGAAAGATATTGATCCTTTTGCGATCCTCACGCGGCGTGATTTCAAAGGCCTGAACATAATGCTGAATCATCGGCGACGAACTTGCATACCCGACCGCGCGTGCGATTTCGGTTAGCGAGTCGTTCGAGTACCACACCATCTGACGCGCTTTCATCATCCTGAGCATCCGGTAATATTGCAGCGGATTTTTGCCCGTAGTTTGTTTGAAACGCCGTTCCAGTTGACGCGCCGACAAGCACACCGCATCGGCCACATCTGAAATCTGAATCGGATCTTCGATATGTTCGTCAAACATCTTGATCGCCCGACTGATTGCCGGCGGTAGCATGTCATTGGTGCTGGCTGATCGGATCGCCGGGATTTTCTGCACAATATCTTCGCCGCGCACGAACGGGTGCTGAAACCAACAGGCAACTTCGGTTGTGACTTCGGGGCCAAGTTCGGTGTCAATCAGGCGCAACATCAGATCAAAAACTGCGCCTGCGCCTGACGCCGTGGCGCGTTTTCTGTCAATCGTAATTACCCGGTCGGTGGCAACAATATCCGGAAACTCGGCCTTAAACGCTGCCTCGTAACACCAGTGAACGCTGCATTTATGGCCCAGCAACGCCCCCGACCTTGCAAGGGGAAACACGCCGCCGCTGAACCCGCCAAGCGTCATTCCGTGCCGCGCCAACCAGCGGATTTGGCCATTTGCGCGATTTTCCACAGCAAACCGACTATCGGGGCTGCTGAGGATATACAGGCTGTCGATGCCTTCAACATCGGCCAGAGTGGCGTTGGTATCGAATACAACTTCGGCACTGGAAGCGACCGCACCGCCATTTTCCGACACCAGTTTCCAGGAAAACGCTTTGTGGCCGATAATTTCGTTTGCCGCGCGCAAGGGTTCGATTGCCGACGTCAGACAGGCCATTGGAAATCCCGGTAAAATCAGGAAACCGATTGTCTTGTGGTTTTCATTCTTATTCAACATTTGTATACTGTCAGGAAACCAGGGGAACACCCCGCGCGCGGTGATGCACCGTTGCTTTTTCCGTTCTTAACGAGGATTTTTCTGATGCCAAAGACCAAGACCGCGCAACCTGCTTTGAACCAAAATCCGCATCGGGTCAGTGAAAAACGGGAAAAAGTGCTTGAGGTTGCGATCGGCCGCGAAGTGCGGGCGTTTCGGCGGCAGAAAAACATGATGGTGGCAGAACTTGCGCAACAAACCGGCCTTTCGATTGGTATGTTGTCGAAGATTGAAAACGGCATTACTTCGCCCTCGTTGACCACGTTACAAACCCTTGCCAATGCGCTCAGCGTGCCGTTGACCGCGTTCTTTCGCCGGTTTGAAGAAAACCGCGGGGTCGTGCATGTGAAGTCCGGCGAGGCGGTCGAAATGGACCGTGCTGGAACCCGCGCCGGGCATCAATATAACTTGTTGGGCCACCTTGGGTCGAACTCCAGCGGCGTCATGGTTGAACCCTATATGATCACACTGACGACGGAATCCGATGTTTTCCCGACGTTCCAGCATGACGGGATCGAACTGCTTTACATGCTGGAAGGCGAAGTTGATTATCGGCATGGCAATCAGGTTTTCCTTTTGAAGCCCGGTGACAGTTTGTTTTTTGACGCCGACGCCCCACATGGGCCGGAAAAGTTGACGAAGCTACCGGCGCGGTACCTGTCGGTTATCACTTACCCGCAAAGCAGCAAGCCTTAGTCCGGCCATATCCCCGGCGAAGTTGGGGCGCCGTCGTCATAGCGCGACAGCCATTCGATGATTTTGGGGCGGTTGCCGATGAAGCCTTTATAGGTCGCCAGTTCCTCGGGCAGATCGCGCAAAACCCGGTGCAGTCGGCGGCCCCATTTCGGCACGGTGACAACCTCGCCCAGTTTGATCAGATAACAGCGGATTGGAAAGACCAGTGCGTTTGATCGGGGAAGGCGGAAAAACGTCTGCAACTCGACTCGCAAATGCATCTTGTCCGGCATGTTTTCCAGCGTCAGTTCCTGCTTTTGCACGCCCCATTTGCTGTAATTTTCAGGGCTGGTGTCCAATAACGGATTGACAGTCATTGTCCAGTTCAGCCGCCGCGCTGGCAGGCCTTGCTGCACGTTCAGCAGAAACTTCAGCGCCCGCACAAAGATCCCCAATTCATGGGCTTTCGGCACCGGCGCGTGCCATTCAAAGAAATTCATTCCGATGTCGAAATCCAGCGACCAGTCGGCCTGCGTGGTAATCATGCCCGCATCCATCCACAGGTTATCGTCGCGCTGGTCCAGCACCGCAAAATCGCCCTGGGTTTGGCGAGTGATATATTCCATTGGTCCATAGGGCAGCGTGGCCTCGTCCAGAAAAGTGAATTTCTGGTCGATCCCCATCGGTTTGTTGATCCAGTGCCAGTTATTGTCGTCGCGGTTCAACTGGAACAGGTCGGGGTAATCTTCGGACTTTGAGACCATGATCAGTTCCAGCAAGTCCCAACCGGCCAGCGTCATGTGCGGCAGCGACTGACAGCGCAAAGGGTCTTCGGCCAGCACCTGTGCGCGGTCACGCATTTCCGACAGGTAATGTTCATCCACGTCAAAGCGGTGTTCAAACACGCTGCCGGGGCGGAAGGACTGGTGCGGCTCCATGTTGACCGAATACATATAGCTGTCTTCATGGAACGGAAACGGAAAACGATTGACCGCCCATTCCGAGTTTTTGAACGTGTAATCGTCGCGAAATGTTTCGTCTTTGAACTGGATGGTCATTTGGGCCTCCTAACGGTCCAGCACGAGGGTCTTGCCCTCGAACCGTGACACGCATGGCATGATTTTCTTGCCACTGGCCCGCGCATCCGCATCCAGCCAGTGGTCGTTGTGCAGAAATTTTCCGTCGTAACCGATCACGTCGGTTTCGCATTGCCCACAGGCACCGCCGCGACACAGATAAGGCGCCTCGACGCCTGCAGCTTCGATGGCTTCCAGAAGGCTTTGGTGTTCGCCGACTTCAATAACTTTGTTTGACACCGCCAGTTTCACTTGGAACGGTTTGCCGGATTTTGGGGCGAGGAATTCCTCGGAATGGACGGCTTCGCGCGGCCAGCCAAGGTTTGCGGCCGTGTCGCGCACTTGGCCAATCATCCGAAGCGGGCCGCAGACATAGACATGGGTACCAAGCGGCTGGCCATCCAGCAAATGTTCCAGATCAAAGCGCTGGTCCTGATCACCGTGGTAAATGTGAACATTGCCCGGATGTGCGGCGCGCAGGTCATCTGCATAGGCCGCATGGGCGGCTGACCGTGCAGCGTAATGCAATTCGAACCGACCGTTTGAAGCTGCCAACTGTTTGATCTGCGCCAGAAACGGGGTGATGCCGATGCCCCCCGCCAGCATCAGATGCTTGCGTCCGCGCAGATCAAGCGCGAACAGGTTGACCGGATTGCTGATCACCATATCCATACCGACACGGCATTGACTGTGCATGAACAGCGACCCACCCCTGCCCTGATCGTCGCGACGCACCGAGATCGAGTAACTACTTTGATCAGCCGGATCGCCCATCAGCGAATAGGGATTGCGGCGCAACGTGTCGCCGTCCTGCATTTCAACCACGGTATGCGCGCCACCGGAAAACACCGGCAAAGGACCGCCATCGCGGCGGGCAAACCGAAACCTTGTGATCAGGTCAGTGACCGGCGTGATCTCGGCAACCGTAACCGGGATTTTTGCGCTGCCTGCACTCATTTGAAACGCTCCACTGGTATCGGAACGTTACCCGGATCTTCGGCGTCGATTCTGACCCCCTGAAAGGCAGCGATGCGGCGGGAATAGTGATCGCGCACGAACAGGTGCAGGCCGCAATGGGCGCATTGGAACGGGTCGGTGGTGACGTCTTCAGTGATGCCTTTGCAATGAACGCACTGCATTCGCCGCGCGGTTGATCCGCGATGCTCGGTTTGAAGGGCGGTGTGCGGGATGCCAGCCGATACTGCCTCGAACATCGCCTGACCGATCAAACCTTCGGTGCCAGCCAGATAGATTTGCAAGCCCATATGTGCATCCTTCAAAACCCTTTGCAAACGCGAAACCGAGGCATTGTAGGACGGCCCGACGTAAAACTGCGCCGGTTTCAACGCCTGCAACTGCCTGACATATGTGTCACCCGTGGCCTTTGGGATGAACATGATCTGGGTCTTGGTAAACAGACCCTCGGGCGCGGTTTGAGCCATATCAAGGATCGCTTCAGCCCCTTCGGCGTCGGCGATCATCAGATGCGCTTTGCCCGGCCGGGCGGCAAGCGTGCCATAGACTGGGCGGCTTTTGATCGACGGTTCAAAAACGGAATTTGTCATCGTCAACATTTTCCCTTTGCGCCAACTAGCCTTTGGCGGTGCGGATTTTCTTGTCCGGATCATAAAACGGCATCGAAGCCGCAACACAGGCGATTTCAGTACCATCGCCGTTACGCACTGTCATCTTGACGCCATCGACGGCACAAGCAACCGGCATCCGCGCGATTCCGATATTGTGTTTGTTCAGGGGCGAATACATTCCCATTGTCACCACACCGACCTTTTTGCCGTTTTGCAGCAAATCAGCGCCTTCGTCGG
>DJBQ01000066.1:923-12761 GCA_002430125.1 Rhodobacterales bacterium UBA5972 | reverse complement strand
CCGGTAACTTCGCCGACATGTTCGCGCCCGCCAGGTCCGGTTTCAAAGATCACGCTGGCCCCGGCAATCGGTGCAAAGTTCCAGTTCGCGTCGGCCTTGGGATTGACCGTACCCTGATCGATCAAATACCGCACGATCACATCGCGGTTGGTATCAGGTGCCTCGAACACAATGGTTGAACCGTCAGCACCGGGAAATCCACCGCCGCCGCCTGCCCGGTAATTGTTGGTGGCCACCACAAATTTCTGCGCCGGATCAATCGGTTGACCGTTGAAACGCAGATCGGTGATGCGGTTTGTTTCCGGGTTTAACAGCTCGCCCTTGACCGAGAACATCGAAGGCTGTGACAGATCAATGCGATAGGTCACCCCGTCCATAACGTCGAAATTATAAGACGGGAATTCCGGGTTCAACAGCAGCTGGTCGGCCTTACCGGCCTCGATCTGGTTGAATATCCCGGCCGAGCGTTCCAGCCAGTTTTTCACCGTCGCACCATCGATCACAACCGCGCGCACGGTGTTGGGATAGAGATACAAATCTGACACGTTTTTAATCGCCACTGGACCGACTTTGACGTCGGTATAATAGTCTGGCCCCCCACGTCCACCGGCTTTGAACGGTGCTGCTGCTGACAAGATCGGCAGGCCTTCATATGCTGTGCCTTTCATCATCTGTTTCAGATACCAGGTCTGCGCCTGACTGACGATCTGCACTGACGGGTCATCTGCCACCAAGGCAAAATAGGAATAAAGCGGTGCCGCCGTATTGCCGACTGGTCTGCGAACATAATCAAGTGTCGCCGCGTGGATCGGGGCCACGGCATCCAGAACATCCTGCTGGCTTTCAACCAGCGGCAAGGTCTTGCGGTCAACCCGTTCAGAAATTGCCCGTGTCGCGCTTTCACTGGCGGCGACGCGCCATTGATTGCCGTCACGCTCCAGCATCAGATCAATCATTCCGGCATGTGATCCCCAGAACCCGCCCATTACGGTCGGCTTACCCATCAACGTGCCCTTGTCGACATCTATGCCACTGTCAGCTTTGAATTTGGCGTTCGGAAAAACCAGATGGCTGTGGCCCGTGATGACCGCATCAATTCCGTCGATGCCAGCGACAAACAGCGAAGCGTTTTCCAGCCCTTCGTGTTCGGCCCCGCCGGAAATACCGGAATGCGACAGCGCAACGATGATGTCAGCCCCGGCCTCTTTCATCTCGGGCACCCAGGCGCGGGCGGCCTGCAAAATATCGCGGGCGGCGAATTTGCCGGCCAGATGGTGCGCATCCCAGTTCATGATTTGCGGTGGCACAAAACCAATCAGCCCGATTTTGATCGGGTGTTTCGCCCCTGCCCCATCGGTGATTTCACGGCTCAACAACACATAGGGTTTCAGGTGCAACGTATCCGCCCGCCCCGCTGCGCCAAGCTTGTCGGCAAAGTTTGCGCTGACCACCGGGTAATTCGCACCAGCAATGACTTTATCCATAAAATCAACGCCGTAGTTAAACTCGTGATTGCCCACGGTGCCAGCATCATAGCCCAGCGCATTCATCGCCATGATCACCGGATGCATGTCACCCTCGGCCATGCCGCGTTCATAGGCGATGTAATCGCCCATCGGATTGCCTTGCAGAAAGTCGCCGTTATCAACCAGCAACGAATTCGTCGCCTCGGCCCGCAATTCGCGGATCAGGGTCGCGGTGCGTGCCAAACCCATCGTATCGTTTGGTTTGTCGGCGTAGTAATCATAAGGAAAGACATGCACGTGCAGATCGGTCGTGGAAACGATGCGCAGATGCGCCTGATTGGCAGCGGCGCGCGCGGCAAATGGATGCAAAGCGAACATCGCTCCGAATGCAGCTGTCCCCAGCAAAAATGTTCGGCGGTTGGTTGGCTGAAAAGCAGAAGGCATCGGATAATCCTCAATAAGGTTCAGATTGGGAAGACGGATATTGCCAAAGGTTAGCCCAACCTGCCGAGTCGGGCGAGCAAAACATTCAAGGTTATTTCATGGCTGGGCAGTCTGCTGCCGGTGGTCCTGCGGTCTTAGCCAAAAATCGCGTCAAGCCTGCCAGCGCGGCTTGCGCTTTTCAAAGAATGCAGCGATGCCTTCAGGCGCTTCGTCGCCTTCCCAAGCCCCGACCAGGCGGTCAATGGTGGCGTCGATGATTTCAGGCGTGATTTGCGGCCCTAACATCCGGGTCAAGCGCTTGCTTTCGGCAACGGCACCTGGTGCTGCCAGCAGATACGGTGCAACTTCGGCTGCAATCGCCGCATCAAGGTCTTCCGCCGCGACGATGCGGGCCAAAAGGTTCAGCGAAACCGCCTCATGCGCGCCAAACAGCCTGGCCGACATGAACACCCGGCGAGCCTTGTCTTCGCCCATGCGGGCCAGCACATAGGGGCTGATCGTGGCCGGGATCAGACCAAGTTTTACCTCGGTAAGGCCGAATTTGGCATCTGTCACGCCGATGCAGACGTCGCAAACCGCCATCATTCCGATACCGCCGCCAAACGCATTGCCCTGCACGCGCCCGATCAAAGGTTTGGGCAAGGTGTTCAGGGCAAACAGCGCCATCGCCAGTTTACACGCCTCCCCGCGGCGTTCATCGCTGGTGGCAGTCATCTGACTTTGCATCCACCTGAGATCCCCGCCGGCACAAAAGCTTTTGCCCTCTGCCGCAAGGACAACAACCCGTACCGACGCATCGCGTGCAAGTTGGTCAGCGGCTTGCGACAGTTCGTCAATCATCAACCCCGACATGGCGTTATGTTTGTCGGCCCGCGCCAGCCACAGGGTCGCAACCCCACGCGCGTCGGTTTCTATCTTCAGGGTTTCAAACATTCATGCCATCCTTAAATTTCGTGCCATTTCAGCAGCTTCAAGCAATATCGCGCGATTGAGGTTGGTTTTAAAGCCCAGTGCGATCAACCAGTCATGCACAGCCTCGGTTGCCACATTACCCGCCGCACCCGGTGCATAAGGGCACCCGCCAAGACCTCCGACTGCCGCATCAAACACCCGCAGACCCAACGCCAGTGACGCCTCGATATTGGCAAGGGCGCGTCCAGAGGTGTCGTGGTAGTGACCCGCCAGCTTTCCGGCCGGAACCTCGGTTAACACCGCGTTCAGCATCGCGGTGATACTGTCGGGCGTCGCCTGCCCGATTGTATCGCCAAGGCTGATTTCGTAACACCCGGCGTCGCGCAGAATGGCGGCAGTTCGGGCCACATTTGCTGGCGGCGTCGGCCCGTCAAACGGGCAATCGGACACACAGGAAATATAGCCGCGCATCGGGATGCCGTCAGCAAGAGCCGCCTCAGCAATAGGTTTGAACCGCTCAAGACTTTCGGCGATTGAACAGTTGATATTGGCTTGACTGAACCCTTCCGAGGCCGAGGCAAAGATCGCGATTTCATCAGCCTTGGCAGCACGCGCATCCTGATAGCCGCGCATATTTGGCGTCAACGCGGCATAAGACACACCAGTCGTCCGCGCGATCCCGGCCAATACTTCGGCCCCATCCGCCATCTGCGGCACCCATTTAGGCGACACAAACGAGGCCACTTCGATACGCCGGAAGCCCGCAGCGGATAGCAAATCAACCAGTGCGATTTTGTCCGCAGCCGGGATCAGCCGCGCTTCGTTTTGCAGGCCATCCCTTGGGCCAACCTCGAATATCTCGACGAAATCAGACATCGGGCAAGGCATAGAAATCTTGGTGATACAATTTCTCGCTGCCTTCCGGTGTCAAGGTTTTCTGAAAGGCCGGACGTACCTTCAGGCGGTCAGTATAGGCCAAAACCAATGGAAACGCATCCAGCCGCACATAGCGCGCAGCACCAATGGCGGAATAGCCGATATTGGTGTCCACAGCCGAAAACCCGCTGGCCAGCAAATAGTCGCGCCCGTCTTTCAACCCGTCTTCCAATACCCCCAACACGCGCGCCAGCCGCATGGTTTCGTATTTCATCACGGCCAGCGAGCGCATATGTGCCTCGCGCAGGACCACATGGTGCTGGGTCAGGGTTGCCAGATGCTGGCCGATGGTTTCGGCAAAATGCAGGTATTGCAGCCATTCCACCCGCTCAGGATCGCCCTTGAACCGGCCCAGCCCGGATTCCGGATAGGTTTCCACCAGATATTCGGTGATCGCGCCGGTTTCAAACACCGTGACATCGCCGTCTTCCAGCGCGGGTACCCGCCCGGCTGGGGATAATTTGCGGTAATCTTCATTGTAAAGCGAGCGACGGAACGAGTGCACCACCAACTCGAACGGCAGTTCCATCTCGTAAAGCAGCGACAGTGTGCGGGTCGAGCGGCTTTCCCAAGCATGATGCAGCCGGCGTTTTATCTCAGCCATTTGGCACCTCATAAAAATCCTTGCGGAAGAATTTCTGTTGGCCGTCACGTGCGCGGGCCGCCTGATATGCGGGGCGTTGGGTGATCCGGTTGCAATAGGCCTGAAGGGTCGGAAAATTTTCCATCCGCACATAATAGCGCGAGGCAAACAGATTATAGCCCATCATTGTATCCACCGCCGAAAAGCCCGATGCCAGCAACCAGTCCTGCTCGCCAAGCGCGCGTTCCATCGCTTTCAGGGTTCCTGTCAGCCGCGCGGTTTCGATTTTCAAAACGGTGGGCGAGGCAAGCGACGCGTCTTTCAGAAACAAATGCTGCAAATTGAGATTGGCAATCAAATGCGCCTGCGTTTCGGAAAAATGCAGCCATTCCAGAAACTTGCCGCGCTCAGGATCGCCCGCAAACCGCCCCAGCCCGTTTTCAGGCCGGGTTTCGCACAGATATTCAAGGATCGCACCGCTTTCAAACAGCGTGATGCCGTCGATATCAAGGGCAGGCACCCGTCCGGCCAGAGATTTCGCCAGATACTCCGGCGCGCGTAACGATCCGTCGGTGATGGAATAGGGGATGATCTGACATTCAAGCGCCATTTCGGTCAAAAGCCAAAGCGTGCGAAACGAGCGCGAGGCTGGGATGTGATGCAAGCGGATCATGCAGCCACGGCCTCCTCGGCTTCCAGGCGGATCAGGGCAGCGCCGGCCTCGACCTGCGCCCCTTCAATCACCAGAACTTCGGCGACAATACCGTCGCGCGCGGCGGTCAGGGAATGTTCCATTTTCATCGCCTCAAGTACCGCCAAACGATCGCCAGCTTTGACCAAAGCGCCGTTTTTTACCAGCACCGATTTGACCAGCCCCGGCATCGGTGCTTCGATCAGATTGCCGTCGCCATGCCGCCCACCGGCCCGTTCAAGCGGATCGATCTTGTCAAAATGCCATGCATGTCCGGCAAAAACACTGACTTTATCGCCAAAGACCACCAGATTGACCGTCAACTTGGCCCCGTCAATCAGCCAATCAGACCCGTGGCGCGCAACATCAATGTTCCTATCGTCAAATGACACCGTGAAAGCATTGCCGGACCGGGTTGTGACGTTCAGGGCGATAAGGTCGTCACCCCGACCAATCACAACCGTTTGCGACAAAGGTTGCCACAGCGAAAACCCGGTGGTGGGCGCGCCGCCAATATGCAGGCCCATCGCTGCCAACCCGGCCAACGCGATCACGGCATCCGGCATGTCAGGCTCTACAGTCAGGCGGGCCAGATCGCGCTCGATCAAACCTGTGTCAACGTCGCCAATTGCAAAGTCCGGATGTCGCGTCAGAGCCGCCAAAAATGCCAGATTGGTCACAGACCCCGCCACTTCGGTCGCGCCCAGCGCCTGTTCCATTTGCTTTAACGCCACATCGCGGGTTGGGCCATGGGTGATCAGCTTGGCGATCATCGGGTCGTAAAATGGCGAGATCACATCACCCGCCCTGACCCCACTATCCGCCCTGGCGCCTGTCGGAAATTTCAGATGCGTCAACGTGCCGGTTGCCGGCAGAAACCCCTTTGGCACATCCTCGGCGTAAAGGCGGGCTTCAAAAGCGTGGCCGTTGATCGTCAAATCCTGTTGCCGTTTGGGCAGTGGTTCCCCTGCGGCAACGCGCAGTTGCCATTCCACCAGATCAACGCCGGTAATTGCCTCGGTCACCGGATGTTCGACTTGCAAACGGGTGTTCATCTCCATGAACCAGAACCGGTCAGCCCTGAGGCCGTCACTGGCATCAACAATGAATTCGATCGTCCCGGCCCCGGAATAGCCAATTGCCTTGGCCGCCTTTACCGCAGCCTCGCCCATAGCCGCCCGCATTTCAGCGGTCATGCCGGGGGCTGGTGCCTCTTCGATGACCTTTTGGTGGCGGCGTTGCAGCGAGCAGTCGCGTTCAAACAAATGCACCGCGTCTGTGCCGTCGCCAAATACCTGCACTTCGATATGGCGGGGTTTTTCGACGTATTTTTCAACCAGAACCGCGTCGTTGCCAAACGCCGTACGCGCTTCGCTGCGGGCACTTTCCAGCGCTTCGGCAAAGCCTGCGGGCTGCATGACCTTGCGCATACCTTTGCCACCACCACCCGCCACGGCCTTGATCAGCACCGGATAGCCGATGGCATCGGCAGCCCCCGCCAGATGTTCGTCGTCCTGATTTTCGCCGTGATAACCGGGCACAACCGGCACACCGGCCTTGATCATCAAGCGCTTGGCGGCATCCTTCAGCCCCATCGCGTTTATAGCACTTGCCGAGGGGCCAATAAACACCAGCCCCGCCGCTGTCACCGCATCAACAAAATCCGGGTTTTCCGACAGAAACCCATAGCCGGGATGCACTGCCTGAGCGCCGGTTGCCAGTGCTGCCGCAATAATCACATCGCCCCGCAAATAGCTTTGCGCAGGACTTGAGGCCCCGATATGCACGGCCTCGTCCGCCATCGCAACGTGCTTGGCTGCGCGGTCAGCATCAGAGTAAACCGCAACGGTTTTAATCCCCATCAGGTGGGCGGTTTCCATCACCCGGCAAGCAATTTCGCCGCGATTGGCTATCAGGATTTTGTTAAACATATCAATTCTTTCCGTGCTGGTTCAGCAATGCCTCGGCCTCGGTCACCATGTTATTGACAATCTCAGCGGCTGGGGCCGAGTTTCGGATCAACCCGGCCGCTTCACCAACAAAGACATTCGCGACCGATAAATCACCCACAAGCGCCGCCGCCGCCCACCGCGCTGCCTCGCCCTCGGCGGCACGCAGCGCATCCTCGCGCCCTTGCCATTGATCCGTAAACCCGTTGTGTAACACCCGTCCGGAATATCGCGCCGCCCAGTCTTTGCCGCGGGCGATATCCACCACTGATGTGCGCAAAGTTGCGTCGCCGTCCGCAGCCAAAATCGCCGCTTTGGCATTGGGGTGCAGCAATGCTTCGTCGCTGGCCAACAGGGCCGAGCCGATCAGCACACCGTCGGCCCCCAGCATCAAACTGGCCGCCAGACCGCGCCCATCGGCAATGCCCCCGGCGGCAACCAGCAACACGTCCGGCGCCGAGATCGTCAACATATCGGCAATTTCCGGCACCAATGTCATGGTCGCGCGGCTTTCGCCATGCCCCCCGGCCTCGGCCCCTTGTGCGACAATTATCGCAGCCCCAGCCGCAACCGCGCGGCGTGCATCGCGCAGGTTCTGCACCTGACAAATCAGCGGCACCCCGGCGCGTTGGATTTCTTCGGCAAATGGCATCGGATCGCCAAAAGACAGGAAAACCGCCTGTGGCGCCTGCGCCAGAACCGTGGTCAAAAGCCCCGGATTTTGCGCCAGAGCCCAGGTGATAAACCCAACCCCAACCGGCGTATTTCCAGCAAGTGTCAGTTGCGCAGCAATCCAATCGGGGTCACAATACCCGCCACCGATCAGCCCTAATCCACCGGCCCGCGTCACCGCTGCCGCCAGTGCACCTCCACCGGCAAAGGCCATCGGCGCGCCGATAACCGGATGCGTCAGGTCGAACTGCAGGGTCAGACGAGTTTTCATCCAGTCCACCATCACATCCGAAAGACGCCGAAACGTGTTTCTTCAATAGGCGCGCACAAGGCAGCACTTAGCGAAAGGCCAAGGACCTCGCGGGATTTTCTGGGGTCGATAATCCCGTCATCCCAAAGCCGCGCACTGGCATAAAGCGGATGCGATTGTTCGGTGAACATTTCCAAAGTCGGGCGTTTGAATGCGGCCTCGTCTTCGGCCGACCAGGTGCCGCCCGTCCGCTCAATCCCGTCACGCTTCACACTTGCCAGAACGCCCGCCGCCTGTTCACCGCCCATCACCGAAATTCGCGAATTCGGCCATGTCCACAGGAACCGCGGTGAATAGGCCCGGCCCGCCATTCCGTAATTGCCAGCCCCGAAAGAGCCGCCAACCAGCATGGTGATTTTCGGCACTTTTGTCGTTGCTACCGCTGTCACCAGTTTGGCCCCGTGCCGCGCGATTCCTTCGCTTTCGTATTTTTGACCGACCATGAAACCGGTAATATTCTGCAAGAATACCAATGGGATATGTCGTTGCGAGCACAATTCGACAAAATGCGCGCCTTTTTGCGCGCTTTCGCTGAACAGCACACCGTTATTGGCGATGATCCCGACTGGTATCCCCATCACATGCGCAAAACCACAGACCAGCGTTTCACCGTAACGGGCTTTGAACTCGTCAAACCGGCTGCCATCCACCAGACGCGCGATGACTTCGCGGATGTCGTAAGGCGTGCGTAAATCGGCGGGCACAACCCCGAACAATTCCGCCGGATCATAAAGCGGGTCTTCGATCGGTTGCAGCAGCATTTGCTGTGGCTTCACACGGTTAAGACCAGCGACCGCTTGACGGGCCAATGCCAAAGCATGCGCGTCGTCCTCGGCCAGATAGTCAGCGACGCCAGACAAGCGCGTGTGCACGTCACCGCCGCCAAGATCCTCGGCGGTGACCACTTCGCCAGTTGCGGCCTTAACCAGTGGCGGGCCTGCCAGAAAGATCGTCCCCTGTTCGCGCACGATAATTGTGACGTCCGACATTGCAGGCACATAAGCCCCGCCAGCCGTGCACGACCCCATCACCACAGCGATTTGCGGAATGCCTTTGGCCGACATATTGGCCTGATTATAGAATATCCGCCCGAAATGATCGCGATCAGGAAAGACCTCGTCCTGATTTGGCAGGTTGGCCCCACCGCTATCGACCAGATAGATGCACGGCAGATTGTTCACCTCGGCGATTTCCTGGGCGCGCAGGTGTTTTTTTACGGTCATCGGGTAGTAGGTGCCGCCTTTGACGGTGGCATCATTGCAGACAACCATGACCTCAAGCCCATGCACCCGACCGATCCCGGCAATGACCCCCGAACCGGGTGCCGCCCCATCATACATGCCATGCGCTGCCGTGGCACCGATTTCCAGAAACGCCGAACCCGGATCAAGCAGGTTTGACACCCGGTCCCGGGGCAGCATTTTGCCGCGCGAAACATGCCGCGCACGGGATTTTTCGCCGCCACCAAAGGTTGCCAATTCGGCTGCGGCTGTCACCTCGGCCAATGCGGCCAGATGCGCCGCACTCCGATCATCAAATTCCTGACCGGACGTTAAAATCTGCGAGCGTAGTACCGCCATGAATTAGTCCTTTAAGATGCAATAGGGACTGGTTGAAAATCCGCCCAGACAGGCGCTGAATTCAGTTGCAATCGCCAGCCTTCGCGCTGTGCTGTCAGGCAGGCCAGATGCCCGTCGCCACCAACCGGATGCACAGCACGCAGGGCGAACATCAGATTTCGGCACTGACCCCAAGTGGTCTCGCCCTCCATATTGCCTAGGCAACTGACCACCGCCAAGCGGTGATCTTGCGCATTTTCAGCCAGTGCGACAATCGAATTGCCAACAAGTATTGCAAGGGTCAGGGTAGGTATTTTCATAGCCCGTCTTTTCGTTTTGTGGTCCAGAGTTCGGGGATCAATCGCCAAACCCAGCATATTGCAAGTAAAGCGCTTGCTGGGCAGTCATCCGCATATAACACGCAACCGAGGCAGGCCCGCCGCCAGTACCACCACCCCATTGGGAATATTCATAGGCGCAAGTTGCGTCGCGAAACGGTATCCAAGCCCGCTGCGCCTGACGCAGAGCTTTGGCGGCTGATGTGACGCTATTTTCGCTCAGGCCGTTCTCTCTGTCCATATTTTTCTCGTTTTTCATCAATGCCTTATAAGCGGCATTCAACTGCCCGTCCCACCAGTCTGCTTCGGCCGATAAACACCCGCCCATGCCATAGGTGGAATCGCCACCGGGCGTATTGGCCATGCAGGCCTCGGCTGCATTGCCAATGCATACCTGTTTTGCGTCCACTTGTTCGGTGTCAGCAAGGCAATCTGTCGTATACTTGATGTTAAAGTTCAGGTCTTGAGCATGGCCTGCAATGGCTGTCGCTGAAAACAATATAGCAATGAAAAACAATCGCATCATAGCGCCCTCCCTATTTTTCCACTCGCACTCGGATAATCACGCTCGCAATCCCCGAACGCCCACATCAACATTCCTTAAAACAAGCCATGGTTCGCCGAAAAATTGGCGTTACTGCAAAGGTTTTCACGCTGTCACCCGCATCAACTCGCGGCCGCATAACATGCGCCTGATTTCGCTGGTGCCGGCACCGATTTCCATCAACTTGGCATCACGCATGATGCGGGAAAGTGGCGAGTCGCTCAGATACCCAGCGCCCCCCATCGCCTGCACGCCCTGGGTGGCAACCTCCATGGCTTTTTCGGAGGCATATAAAACACAGGCAGCGGCGTCCTGACGTGTGACCTGCCCGCGATCACAGGCCGCTGCAACCGCATAGACATAAGCGCGCGAGGAATTCATCGCCGCGTAAATGTCGGCAATCTTGCCTTGCATCAGTTGGAAGTCGCCGATCTTTTGGCCGAATTGTTTGCGTTCATGCATGTAAGGCATGATGTGATCCAGCACCGCGTGCATAACCCCGACGCCAATGCCCGACAGCACCACACGTTCGTAATCAAGCCCTGACATCAACACGTTAACCCCGCGCCCCTCGCTGCCGAGCACGTTTTCAAACGGAATTTCAACGTCTTCAAAGATCAACTCGCCGGTGGCACTGCCACGCATGCCCATCTTGTCAAAGCTTTCCGACGTGGAAAAACCCCGCATGGATTTCTCAACAATAAAGGCGGTCATGCCGCGCGGTCCGGCGGCGGGGTCAGTTTTTGCGTAAACCACCAAGGTATCCGCATCCGGCCCGTTGGTGATCCAGTATTTCGTGCCGTTCAGGGTGTAATATCCGTTCTTTTTTTCGGCCCGCATTTTCATTGAAACCACGTCAGACCCGGCCCCGGCTTCGGACATCGCCAAAGCGCCGACATGTTCGCCCGACAGCAGTTTCGGCAGGTATTTCGCTTTTTGCTCGGGACTGCCATTCAGCCTGATCTGGTTGACGCACAGGTTGGAATGCGCCCCGTAAGACAGCGAAACCGAGGCCGAGGCGCGTGCGATTTCCTCGACCGCAATCGTATGCGCCAAATAGCCCATGTTGACGCCGCCGAATTCTTCCTCGACGGTAATGCCCAGCAAGCCCAACGCGCCCATTTCACGCCACAATTCCACCGGCATCTTGTTGGACCTATCAATTTCTGCGGCAATAGGCGCCAAACGGTCCTGCGCCCAACGATGCGTCATATCGCGCAGCGCCTCGATATCTTCGCCAAGCGCAAAATTCATTGAGGCGGTAAACATGGCAGGCTCCATATTAATTGAACAGTTGTTCATTTAATACACGCATTCCCAGAGATTCGCAACGAAACAGTTTAGCCGAACCTCGAGTCGGATTGGCGGCCGCAGGTGGCGAAAAGCCGGTTAATGCGCAGTTCAAAGGCAAGGTTAGTCGGTTAGTCGGTTAGT
>DJBQ01000066.1:0-731 GCA_002430125.1 Rhodobacterales bacterium UBA5972 | reverse complement strand
TCGGTCAAGCCCTTAACGTGCAATTCCCGTTGAAAGACTTACGACACCGCCCGGATATTCGACACTTCGTCTCGGATGATCGACGCGATCAATGCGCAATCCTCGACCGAAAACGTCAGCGGCAGGCGCATATCCATTAACCCATCCAACACCCGATCTGTCTGTGGCAGACTTTGCTCAGGCGCATAGGTCCAGGAAGTATAGCGCGAGGTAAACCCGGTTGGTTCGGCCCCGCCAAACCATTTCAGTTCAACGCCGCGTGTATGGCAGGCAGCAAGCAGGGCCTTGATCTGGTCTTTGTCAAACCCGGGCAACAAGAACTGGATCGACGAGCCGACAAATTCTTCCGCTTCAGGCCGGTCGATCACTTTCAGCCCCGGCGTGTTCCTTAACCCGACCTCAACCGCCCGATAACGGTCGTTCCAACGCGCGCATTGCTTGGCCAAGACCCGCAACTGTGGGCGCAGGATTGCCGCCCTCAGATTATCCATTCGCCCGGAATTATTCGGCGTTTCCAGCCGGATAGACTCAAAAACCGCCTCATTCGGGCCAGCGATATGCCGCCCGTAAAGCATGTAACTGCCTGACAAGACCGTCGCACGGGCCATCAATTCCGCGTCATCACTGATAATCAGACCACCCTCGCCGGAATTCATATGCTTATAGGTTTGGGTGGAATAGCATCCAACAAGTCCATGCCGACCCGACGGCACACCGTTCCAGCGCGCGCC
>DJBQ01000064.1 GCA_002430125.1 Rhodobacterales bacterium UBA5972 | reverse complement strand
AACCATCATAAGCCACTGCATCCGAGCCCTCGGCTAGATATTGTTTGCGCCAGCCACGCACCGTGTCATCATCAAGGTAAAGTACCTACGCAATCTCGACACAGGACTTGCCGTCATCCAACAGTAAAAGCGCATTTGCCCGCCGTGCAACGCCATGATCCTCCCGCTGTCGCTTCACACACACCAGAAGTTCGCCGCGGTCCTCAAGGGAAAGAAAATTTGAACGGTTCATACGGAAACAAGAATCCATTTGCGCGCGAACATCAACAACTTTTTCGGGTCCTTAACGACTCGCAGTATATCATAAATTTAAATGCTTGGGCTTGCTTTAGTATATAGACTGCGCGCTCACAGTTTCGCATGCAACGGGTATGAATGTAGCTTAAATTGCCGTAAGTGTTGCAAAAGCTACCGTAGACATAATTGAAGCCTCTGCGCCGCATAAACCCGCAGATCATAACGATCTGGCCTACTCTGCCAGCCAAATGTTATTTGCGTATCACGCATGCTAAAATGATCCGGCACGTGATAAAACTTTAACCTTGCTTTAGGAACCTTGGCCGATAAGCCCACCCTTTTACATCACGGACATGCCCCAAACTTATACGGGGACACCAACCGCCATACTCTTTCGCGGCTTCGCACCTGTGGCAACTGCAGTGGCCAGAAAATTAGGCGATCAGCGCGTTTGATGATCGCCAGTTTGCCGCACAGGGTATTTTCACGCCTGGCCACAAACTCCAGACGCAAACTAGCCAACATTGCTCGCCTGAGGGATCTTCAAGGGGGGGGCATCGACCTTACACTTCGTCCCCAACCAGACTTGGCACCACAGATCACGCTTTGACTTTGCCCATTTTTGGATCGAACAGCGGCGCTAACGCCACATCCGCTTTGATGCGAACGGTGGCCACCTCAAGTTCGTATTCTCCCGCCATCACATCCTGCTTCGTGAGCACATCATCGCTGCGCACATAGCCCATACCAATGCTTTTACTCACCGTGTGACCATATCCCGCTGACGACAACCAGCCACAGCGTGCGCCATTGCGATAGATGGTTTCACGACCAGATAAAATGACATCGCCCTCACAGGTAAAGGTCGCCATGATCTTCTTGATTCCATTTGCGCGCTGGGCTTTGACGGCATCGCGGCCTTTGAATGCAATGTTTGATTTCATCTTCACCGCCCAACCAAGACCGGCTTCATCCGGCGTGTGATCTGGGCCAATGTCGGAACTCCAAGCCCGATAGCCTTTTTCCAATCGAAGCGTTTCAATGGCACGGTAGCCAGCATTGCGCAGACCGTGGTCTTTGCCGACCGCGTGCAAAGCATTGAAAACCGTCAACGCGTATTCCGCCGGTAGATGCAATTCCCAGCCCAGTTCACCAACATAGGTGATCCGCAAAGCCAGAATTGGGCAGCCGGCAATACCAATGGTTTTCGCCTGACCAAAAGCGAATGCAGCATGGCTCACATCATCGCGGGTGCAGGCCGCCAAAATGCTGCGTGCATTGGGACCAAATAGCGATAGCACCGCGTTAGATGAGGTCACGTCGACCAATTGCGCCTTCATCTCCGGTGGAATATTTTTGGAGATCCAATTGAAATCATGCGTGGCATAGCCCGTACCAGTGACAATATAATATTCATCCTCGGCCGTGCGCACGCAGGTTAGGTCGCACTCAATCCCACCTTTATCGTTCAACATCTGCGTGTAAATAATTGAACCTACTGGTTTGTCCGCGCGGTTGGACGCAATCCAGTTCAATGCCGCCTCAGCATCCGGACCTTTCAGGATGAATTTTGCAAAAGACGTCTGGTCGAACAGCACTGCCGCTTCGCGGGCGGCCTTGTGTTCACGCGCAACCGGCTCGTGCCAGTTGGGACGGTCGAACGTATAGATGTCTTTCGCCTCTTCGCCAGCCGCTGCAAACCAGTTCGGACGCTCCCACCCAAGTTTTTCACCAAACACCGCGCCGCTCTCTAATAATGCGCCATACAGAGGCGATCGGCGGCATGGACGGCCACTGGCGTGTTCTTCAGAGGGCCAAGCCATTGTATAGTGCTTGCCATAGGCCTCCATAACGCGTTCGCGCACCCAATCTTCATCAGTATGTGGACGACCAAATCGACGGATATCAACCGGCCAGAGATCATAGGGTGGCGCGCCAGTGGCGACCCATTCCGCCAGCGCCATTCCAGCGCCGCCACCAGCCGCAATACCATAGGCATTAAACCCCGCGCCAATGAAGACGTTTGCCATCTCGGGCGCTTCGCCAAGAATAAAGTTGCCGTCGGGCGTAAAGCTCTCAGGGCCATTGATCAGTTGTTTAACCCCGACCGTTTCCAGCGCAGGAACCCGCGGTAACGACAGTTCAACCAGTTGTTCAAAATGATCAAAGTTCGATTCTAACAGCTGAAAGTCAAACGGGTCAGGAATACCATCTTTGGCCCACGGTATGCCATTCTTCTCATACCCGCCCATGACTAAACCACCGACTTCTTCTTTATAATAAGTCAAGCGGTCTGGGTCGCGCAACGTGGGCAAATTGGACGGCACACCAAACGATTCAGTGATCATATATTGATGCTCGACCGACACCAACGGCACAGTGACGCCAATGCGTTTGGCCAGCTCACGTGTCCATTGACCACTGCACAGAACCAGCTTTTCACAGCTGACGTCCCCGTCCGGTGTCCGCACACCGACGATCTTACCTTTTTCAGTTAAGATCTCAGTCACCGGCATGTTCTCAACCAGTTTGGCACCTTTCGAGCGCGCACCTTTAGCCAGGGCTTGCGTAATGTCAGACGGGTTCGCCTGCCCATCTGTTGGCAAAAAGGCCGCGCCAACGACGTCGCCGATATCCATCAGCGGCCACAGATCTTGTGCCTCTTGTGGCGTTAACAGCTGCATATCAAGGCCAAAGCTATGCGCGGCGGTTGCCTGTCGCTTTACCTCGGTCCAGCGTTCTTGATTGCACGCCAACCGCAACCCGCCGTTCATCTTCCAACCTGTAGCTAGACCGGTTTCGGCCTCGAGCGCGTTGTACAAATCAATAGAATACCCCAACAACTGCGTGATGTTCGCGCTCGAGCGCAGTTGTCCCACAAGACCGGCAGCGTGCCAGGTTGAGCCTGAGGTTAGCTGTGCCTTTTCCAAAAGCAGAACTTCTTGGTCCATTTGCGCCAGATGATACGCCGTCGAGCAACCGATGATACCGCCGCCGACAATAATAATTTTAGAAGAGGTTGGAAGGGTCATTTTAGGCCTTATATTTGAAAGAATTCGGCAAGTGCCGAGGTGAGCTTATCCATATTTTCAGCAGTGTATGCGCGATAATCTGCATCGATGTCAGAGTGAATTTCAGACGTCATTGACCAAAGCGTTTCGCGCATTAAAGAACTGCATTTAAACGCACAATACCCACGCCATTGCGCATCGGCATCTTGATCAAAATATTGCGCCAACATCATGCGTTCTTGCGTCTCGGAAAGACCGTTATTAGAGGCCAGCCCGGCAAGATCGAACAACGGAGAGGTGAAGCCGCCATATTCCCAGTCAATCAACCACAGCCGCTTGCCATCATCCAAAATATTGGCCGCCAAAAGGTCATTGTGGCCGATCACCATTTCAATGGGGCCGGTCGCCGCTTCAAGTTGGTTGTTCTGCGCAAGCATTGCGGGCAGTGACTTTTGGTGCCTAGACCCATCCGATATTAGCCGGACGATATAGGACCGGTTCACATGATACGGCCAAAACGCCAAGGCAGGCTGCATCAGATGTGCACCGATTTCGCGATGCATTTTTGCAATCAGTGCAACGATGCGGGTCAAAGTGGCCGGATCCCGCACATCAACCTCTGCCAAGGTCTTGGCCTCGATGAAATCAAGCACCAGCACGCCCGGCTCAGAATAAATCACCGCCGGCGAAAATCCTGCAGTGCTCGCCGCTTTTGACAGCGCCAGTTCGTTCCAACGCATCACACCATGTTGTGGAATATCATCACCAAACCGCACCACATATTTGCGCCCACCGTCATGGACCAAAATGTTGACATTGGTCAGGCCACCAGCCAAAGCCGTGACATCCTGCGGATCGTTAAAACAGCTTAGGGCGGCCACTTTGTGTTGGATATCTTCCATTATAAGTCCAGTCTTTTACGCTGTTTATCTGCTAAAGCGTTGACAATTCGGTCCGAAATGATCGCAATGAAGGCAACAGATAAGCCAGCTATAATACCAGAGCCTGCGTTGGCTTTTGTCAGCGCGATGTACACTTCTTGGCCCAGATCCCGCGTGCCAACCAGGGCAGTAATCACCAGCATTGACAGTGCCAGCATTGTCGTCTGGTTCAACCCCAACAACAAATGCGGCGTGGCAAGTGGCAGCTTGACCCGGCGCAAAATTTGCCCCGGCGTACACCCCGACATCAAGCCAGCTTCGACCATCTGTTCGGGAACCTCGCGCAGACCGTGGGCGGCATACCGCACCGCCGGGGCCAGCGCGTACAGAACCACTGCGATCATCGCACTAAAGTCTCCCACTCGAAACAACATGATCACGGGGATCAGATACACGAAGCTGGGTAAGGTCTGCAGCGTGTCCATCAGGCCAAGAATGATCTTTCCGGCACGGGGCTTCTCGGCCGCCCAAATCCCCAAGGGAATGCCAATCACTGTGGCGATGAAAACCGATACGCTGCACAGATAGATCGTTACCATCGCCTTAGCCCACAAACCATTGGCGGCGATAAACGCCATCATCAGAGCGGCCATTACACCTAGTTTCCAACCATCAACCCGCCATCCGATGAGACCCATGGTGAGGATGCCCCAAGCCCATGGAATCCCCGTGAAGAAACGCTTCACTGGCAGCAAAAGCCATTGCAAGATCACGACCTTTATGGCCTCGAATGTATCGAAGAAATTGATGTTCACCCATTTCACCGCCGCGGCCCAGAACGGCCCGGTTGTGATGGTTAAACTTTCGGGATAGCTCTGCACTGCTGGCACAAAAAAACCCAAGATCAACGTCAGCCCACTTACAATAAACATCGTGCTGCTCAAAGGATGGGATTGCAGAAAATTCCCGCGGCGTGCCGCTTGATATTTGCGTTCGGAGAACGCCTGACTGGCCCGGTCGAGCGCGATCGCCATCACAACGATGGCCAACCCGGCCTCAATACCTGCGCCAATATCTAGACGACGCAACGAGGCCAGCACATCAAAACCAAGCCCACCTGCCCCAATCATCGAGGCGATAATCACCATATTCAGGGACAGCATGATCACTTGGTTGACCCCCACCATCAGCGTTGGCGTGGCGGCTGGCACCAGAACTTTCCACATAATTTGGCGCCGCGTGCAGCCTGCCATCCGTCCAGCTTCTTGCAGTTCACTCGGCACCGCTTGCAAGGCCATAATGGTCACGCGAACCATTGGCGGCATTGCATAGATCACCGTTGCCACCAATGCGGCCACCGGGCCAAAACCAAACAAAATCAAAATTGGCACAAGATACGCAAAAACCGGCACCGTCTGCATTAGGTCCAAAATTGGCCGCAGCGCCAGATTGACCCACTGAAAGCGATAGGCCGCAATGCCTAAAAATAGCCCACCAACAACGCCAATCGGCACAGCGATCAGGATCGAGGACAGCGTGATCATTGCACTTTGCCACCGACCGAAAATTGCCAAATATAAAAAACAAACGCCAACAAGGGCTGCCAATTTCCAGTCGCGCGCAAAGCGCCCCACCAGAGTCACACACACCACAATAGCAATCCAACTCAGCGAGGGCGACAGCTGCGTCGCAGTCTCGCCAAAACCAGTTGAAAAGCCTTCAATCAGCAAATTGCGAAAAAACTGGTATGGCGCCTCAATCACCGCCGCAATACCACGCGTGAGATCTTTGAAGGAAAAAAAATGAAAGCCGGCACTTTCCACCAGCCACGTCAAAAAATCACTGATCACACCGTCTAATTGCAGTTCCCATTTCTTTGGAAATCGAATGATCCACCGGGCATCAAGTGCTTTGTAGATTGCAAACGATGAGGCCGATAGACCCCAAGTTGCGGCAAACAGCAGCACCCAAAATCCAGACCCAGATTTAATCAAACGCAGCATTTATTGGCGCCCGACAAGCACATCAACCACAGATTGGCGGGTGATCTGTCCAATGACGTCGCCGTCGCGAATGACTTGATGCGGGGCCTCTGATGCTTCAATCTTTTCGGCGATATCGTCGATTAAGTCATCATGGGCTACCGACCCTGCGAAACTGTCGCCCGTCACCGGTACGGCAACAGAGGCCGCAGTGATCACCTTTGAACGGCTCACATGCCGGGTGAATTCGGCGACATATTCCGTTGCGGGATTAAGCACCAATTCCTCGGGTGTGGCAATCTGCTGGATGGCCCCGTCCTTCATAACGGCAATCCGGTCGGCAAGGCGGATCGCCTCATCAAAGTCGTGCGTGATGAATACAATCGTCTTGTGCAACATGTCCTGTAACCGAAGAAACTCATCCTGCATCTCGCGGCGGATGAGCGGATCAAGCGCCGAAAACGGCTCATCGAGAAACCACAGGTCTGGCTCAACCACCAAGGACCGGGCGATGCCGACGCGTTGCTGCTGCCCACCGGATAATTCACGCGGGTAATAATCTTCGCGCCCCTCGAGCCCAACAAGCGCAATAACGTCACGGGCGCGGGCCTCGCGTTTGGCGCGACCAACACCCTGAACATCAAGCGGGAACGCTGCGTTTTCTAGCACTGTCAAATGAGGCAGCAACGCAAATTGCTGAAAGACCATCCCCATTTTTGTGCGTCGGATGTTAATCAGTTCAGCCTCGTTCATTTGAAGCAGATTTTTGCCCTCAAAGAAAACCTCGCCGGCATTAGACTCTACTAGCCGTGACAGACAACGCACCAATGTTGATTTGCCAGAACCAGACAGCCCCATAATCACAAAGATTTCGCCTTGCTGGATTTGGACGTTGGCGGCGCGAACCGCCCCAATTAGCCCTGCTGCCTTAAGATCATCAGCCTGAGGATTTGGGGTTTTGGACAGATAATCGCTGGCGCCGGTCCCATAGATTTTCCACACATCGCGGCACTCTAAAATTATCGATTTTTCCATATGGGCCTCGGGTGGTCGGCAACCAACCGCCGTGATCACACAGGTGCACGGCACGGTGGTTTATAATAAGTGTGCGCGCGCCAGATCCAGCGCGCGCCGCAGGTGATTTGACGGTTATTTAGCGATCCAAGCAGACCAGGTCGATGTGTTTGCAGCCATCCATGCAGCGACTGTGGCCTCAACGGTCTGGCCGTTCAAATCGACATCAGTGACCATCGCGCCCATCGCATCATTGCTGATGCTAAAGTTCTTGATCGCAGTTGCAGCGTTTGGCCATTTGTCGGCCAGACCTGCCCAAGACACCTTCCAGATCGGACCCGTTGGCTTGCCACAATCATAGGCCGCGTCCGGGTTGAGACCAACGGACGGATCTGTATAACACTCTGCCGAATACGCTGGAAACTCGACAAAGCTGCCGTCGTATTTTGCCGGGGCCCAATGTGGGGAATAAATCCATAAAAGGATCGGGTCAGTCCGTTGATAGGCGGCTTCTAGTTCCGCAAACAACGCAGCATCAGTACCGGCATGTATCACTTCAAAATCAAGTTCCAACGCCTCGACGCGCTCATCATCAAAGCCGCCCCAAGTCACCGGACCACCAAGATACCGACCAAGCGGTGCAGTTTCGGGCGTCGAGAACGCCTCGGCGCATTCTTTCAGGGCTTCCCAATTGGGTAAACCCGGGCACCGCTCTTCCATGTAGGCCGGATACCACCATTCTTCGATTGCATCCATGCCAGTTTCACCCAAGCTGACGACGTTTCCGGTGCCGATTGCCTCATCCATAGCTTCGCGGCCGGTAGTTTCCCAGATCTCCATCGCAACATGCAGATCGCCGGTTTTCAGACCGGCAAATTGCGCAATGTAATCAGCCTGGACGTATTCGATATTATATCCTGCTTCTTTGAGCACTTCGCCCATCAGCGTGGTTGTAATCAATTGGCCGGACCAGTCGTGCAGCGTCAGCTTAATCGGATCATTGGATTCTTGCGCCAACGCCGGTGTGGCGACCATCAATGCAGCGGCTGCTACAGAACGATATTTCATAGATTCACTCCCTAATGTTGATCCACCGCCTCAGCGTTTTCGATTCGTAGACTGACCACCGGTGAATCTAATAACGATATTCCAGCAGCATTTCGTGTTTAAATCAACAAAAAACAACAATATTTTATAATTTATGTAGATTTCTGACGCTGGATACAGAATGCTTAGCCTGCAAAACCACAGATGGGCCGTGAGAATGTTACTGTCAGATTTGAAAAGCCGGCTCATTGCCGCAACGGCAATCACTGAGGTCGCCGCCAAAGTGGCTTTAGCGCATTTTCGCAACAGCCCTGCTATTGAGACAAAGGCAGATCAAAGCCCGGTCACGATTGCCGACACTCAAACCGAACAAACCATCCGGGACGGTTTGCGGCAGGCTTTTCCAGACGATGGCATTTTCGGTGAAGAATACGGTCGGTCCGGCAATGGCATAAATATGTGGATTATTGATCCGATTGACGGGACGCGGTCTTTCATCACCGGGCTGCCGCTGTTTGGCATGCTCTTGGGGTTTGTGAACGCCGATGGTCCTCAGTTGGGTGTCATCCGTATGCCTGCCTTAAATGAGGTTTATTCTGGCGCTGTTGGGCTTGGTGCCAGCTGTAACGGCGATCCGATCATGGTTAGCGCTTGCACCAAGCTTGCCAAAGCCCGGTTGTTCATCAACGAGGCGGATAAATTGGCAGTGCACGAACCGCAAGTGTTTTCGCGGTTGGTTCAATCGGCCGAGCTGCGGCGTACTGGAGCAGATTGTTACCCGCATGCGTTGGTGGCGCGCGGGCTGGTTGATGCCGTGGTTGATTATGACTTAAAGCCCTACGACTACCTACCGGTCAGCGCCGTGGTTGATGCCGCAGGTGGGATTATGACCGATTGGCAGGGCAAGCCGCTGACTTTGCAGTCCGACGGGCGCACGCTAACGGCCGCGACCCCACATTTGCACGCGCAACTGATAGAGTTGGTGAACAGCTAACCCACAACACACAATTTTTGAGCGGCAGGTGATGTTCTTTTGACACGGAATGGAGGCTCAGCCCAGCCGCACGGCGTCCACATGTCTTTGGAAAGAAGCGTCTTGCATCAGCGCTTTGCAGCGCTCAAATCGGCCCGTGGCATAGGCCCAGAAATCTTCTACAGGGTTTTCGTCGGCGTGCTGAATCAGGCCCCAGAGCGTCCATAAAAGATCGCACATCGCCTTATGAATGACGATCCGTCCCATTTCTGCCGCAGTCGCCTCGCGGCCAAAATAGGCAGTGAGCAGCTCGGCTTCTTGTGCCGCATTCATTGCTGCCTCAACCGACAAATCACCAATATCCCAGAGCGGATCGCTCATGCCAGAGTATTCCCAATCAACGATCCACATCCGATGTCCATCGTCTAGAAAGTTCTCACAAAGCGGATCACAGTGACACGGTGCCAAAGCAACATCGGCCTTTGCCAGCACTTCTTTAATCGGCGCGGCAGCGGCAACAACAATATCATAGCCATCCGGCAGTTGGACATCTTTTGTCGATAAAATTTTGAGATAGCCTTCGATCATTAAAAACGGCTCAAAGTGAAATTTAAACACCTCACCAGAGTGATGAAGTTTCGCTAATGCGGCACCTGCCCGCGCCGCAGAACCCGCACGCGATGCGAAATTCTCGGCTGTCATTGTTTCAATGTTTGGAACCGCTGTCGATATCATCAAGCCGGTCTCGGGATCGGCAAAGAGCACCTCGGGCGAAACTCCAGTGCGGGCCGCGGCATCGGCATTATGCGCCTCGACCGCGCGATCAATGTATTGTTCGGTGCCACCACCCGCAATCCGAACGATCACCGAACAGCCTGTCATATCAACGCGATGCACAAGGTTGGTCAGACCACCCAAGCGGGTGATGCTGTTTGGCGTCGCAACATCGGCAAACTGTGCGGCGTTACGCAACGCTGCCAAGACTTGATTTGCATATTCCGTCATCTGAATCTCACCCCTTTAAGGCATTGTTTTGCGGGTCATAAACCGGCCCATCTATCTGCGTTATCCTGTGCAGCTCGCCAAACACCTCCAGCGTGAATTCTGCGATATCCCAATGTTGTTTGTGAAGATAACCACGGATGATGGTCTGACTGACGGTGGGCCCAAACGCGGCTGAGGTCGCCAATGAAACAACATCGTCCCCGAGTAAGATCGTCTCGCCACCGGTTAAAGGCAGGTTTTCAGTAGTGACAAACGTGCAAAGCTTGCGATCGACCCCGTTGGTTTTTTGATCTTCCAATACGGCACGACCCATAAAGTCGCCTTTCGATTTCAAATGCACTCGAAACCCGAGGCCGGCTTCAATTGGGCTATAATCTGGCGTGATATCTCCCGACCAATACACATAGCCTTTTTCAAGACGCAGACTTTCAATCGCACGGTAACCGACATTGGTGATTCCATGCGCCTGTCCCGCTGCCCATAACCTATCATAGACATGGGCGGCAAATTCGGTTGGAATATGCAGCTCATAGCCACGCTCACCGACGTAACCGATCCGCGCAGCCCGCACAGGTGCGGCGCCGATGAAGATGTCGCGCGCTGCCAAAAACGGCAGTGCGCCGTTGGACACATCACTTTCAGATACCGCCGCCAATACATCCCGGGATTTGGGCCCTACAATATTGACCACAGCCATGCCGCTGGTCACCTCCACCAGATAAACCGAACCATCTTCGGGCACATGCCGCTTGATCCAGTCGCTGTCACGTACGCCAAAGCCAGAACCTGTGACCAGATAAAACCGATCTCGGGCCAGCCGTATAAACGTAACATCCGCCTCGGTTCCACCGATCTCGTTGCACATTTGGGTGTAAATAATCGCCCCCACCGGCTTGTCCATATCCGACACACACAGGTTTTGCAGCGCCGCCACGACACCGGGGCCGATAATTTCAAATTTTGCAAAACTCGATTGATCAATCAACGCAACGCGCTCGCGCACCGCCCTGTGCTCGGCGGCGGCAAACTTCTTCCAACCAGGATCAAGAAAATCAAGCTGGTCGATGGGCTCTACCCCGTCGGGCGCAAACCAAAGTGGGCGTTCCCAGCCGTTCTTAGACCCATAGACAGCCCCCCGCTCTTTCAAACACTGGTACAAAGGCGATAGACGCAACTGACGCACTGTTTCATGCTCTTGCCCAGGATAGCGCATTTTATAGTGATGGGCGTAATGTTCGACCGCGCGCGGATACATGAAGGCGCGGGTCCCGTGGTGCGGCCCAAAGCGCCGCACATCTAGCGGCCAAAGATCCAGCGACGGCTGGCCATCAACGATCCATTCGGCAATCATTTCACCCGCACCACCACCGGCTGCGATCCCATAAAGGAATCCAGTTGCCATCATCAGGTTTTTGTAGTTCGGTTGCCAACCCATCACAAAATCGCCATCCGCGGAATACGGGATAGGCCCATTAATAACTTGCCGAATACCAACCTCGTTCACCACAGGCGTCACCTTGCTGGCCAGCTCTGCCAACGGCAAGAACCGGTCCAGATTTTCCGGCAACAGTTGCCGGACAAAACGCCCGGGAATGCCGGTGTCACCAAATGGCAACGTCGCCTCCTCGTAGCCCCCGATCACCAACCGCCCGCCCACGTCGGGCTTATAATACACCAGACGCTCGGGGTCCCGCAGTGTGGGATAATGTCCAATGTCGGCCCCTGTAGATTCTGTCACTATGTACTGGTGTTCCACCGCGCATGCGGGCACTTGAATGCCCAGCTTAGCCGCTATTTCTCGGCTCCACATGCCAGTGGCAAAAATAACGTTTTCCGCATCCCAGCGACCCTCGGTGGTTTCGACAGACGTGATACGGCCATTGGTGACGTTAAAATCAAGGGCCTCAACTCTTTGACGGATATCTACGCCTTGCTTGCGGGCCGCGCCAGCAATCGCCTGACACAAAGACGCAGGATCGACATAGCCATCTGATGGAATGAACGCCGCCCCTTCAAGTCCATTTTGTTCAATCAAGGGAAACAGCTGTTTGGCCTCAGACGGGCTAATTATGTGCATTTCCAAATCAAAACTACGCGCCATCGTCGCCAGGCGTCGGGCTTCCAGCATCCGTTCCTTAGTCGCTGCAAGGCGCAGGGATCCAGTTTTTTTCCAATCAAACTTCAAACCTTCTTGCAGCTGCAGACGGTCGTACATCTCGACCGATTTTTTCAACATTCGGGTGGTGTTACGCGAAGATCGAAGCTGACCAACCAGACCGGCCGCATGCCAAGTCGCGCCCTCAGTGAGGTTGGCGCGTTCAAGAAGGCATACATCTTTCTCACCCATCCGGCTCAGGTGATATGCGATCGAGCAGCCAATAATACCACCACCAATAATCAAGTGCTTCGCTGAATTTTGTACCATATTGCCGCCTAGCAAGAAGATTTCAGCCCAGACACTACCGAGTATCAACACATACTCAACATAATTGTTGATATTTGTTGATCTCTAACTAATTAAATGGCTATGTTTTAAGTGTGGGTCGGCCTAGGCATCCAACGCCATCGCCATTATCATACATCACACCAAGATTAGTTTGAGCCTGTGAATATTCTTGTTCAGCAGCCAAACGATACCACTTCACAGCTTCAGCATAATCCTGAACAACGCCATCGCCATTATAATACATGAAACCAAGACTAGTTTGAGCGCCCGCATCCCCCTGCCCAGCAAGCGGTGACCACTCTTTCAGCGCAGTAGCAAAGTCGCC
>DJBQ01000136.1:4539-19843 GCA_002430125.1 Rhodobacterales bacterium UBA5972 | reverse complement strand
TGTGATCATCCGGGATGGAACAGCTAGCCTTTTCAGGGATTTGAGGGAACGAATGCAGACTGATCTTGGGCGTCCGGAAATGCGTCAGGCTCTGCAATCAAGCCGGAATCTGTTTATCGCGACATTTGTTTTCAGCTTTTTTGTGAATGCTTTGATGCTGACCGGCCCAATTTATATGTTGCAGGTGTATGACCGCGTGCTTGGATCACGGTCCGAAGAAACATTGTTCGCATTGTCCTTGCTGGTGGCATTTCTTTATCTGACGATGGGTATGCTGGATTATGCCCGTGGTCGGATCATGGCCCGAATCGGGGCAAGATTTCAGTCGCTGTTGGACCACCGGGTTTTTTCCGCAGTGCTGAAACAAGCAGGACTTGCGGCGGGTCGCCAAGGCCCCAATACTGGTTTGCGTGATCTGGAGGCCGTGCAACGCCTGCTATCGTCACCGGCCCTGTTTGCAGTGTTTGACATCCCATGGACGCCGATCTTTTTACTTGCGATCTTCGTGTTTCATCCATGGCTTGGCTATATGGCCGTGATTGGTGGCGCGACTTTGATTGTTATTACCGTCCTTAACCAAGTTTTGACAAAACGGTCTGTGATGGAGGCGAACCTTGCCACCGCGCAAGCTGATGCTTTTGCGGAAAACGTGCGTTCGGAAGCCGAGTTGGTGCAAAGCCTTGGCATGCGCGCCGCCGTATTCGACCGCTGGCTGATCTATCGTGACAGGTCATTGGCCAGCACAATTTCTGCAAGCGACTGGACAGGCACATTCGCTGCTGCTTCGAAAACCCTGCGGCTGTTTTTGCAATCAGCGATGCTGGGCCTGGGGGCCTATCTTGTGTTGCAGGGCGAAATGACCGGCGGGTCGATGATCGCCGGGTCGATTTTGCTGGGGCGGGCCCTGTCGCCGATTGAACAGGCTATTGCGCAATGGCCTTTGGTGCAGCGCGCGCAACAAGGCTGGGGAGCTTTGATCGAACTTTTAGAAAAATCCCCACCGCAAGCGCCGCGCACACCGTTGCCGGTGCCAAAGGCGATTCTGGATATGCAACAGGTGACCATCGTGCCGCCGGGCGATCAGCAAGCCGCCCTTAGAATGATGACGTTCCGCATCGAGCCGGGGCAGGCGGTTGGCGTGATTGGCAAAAGCGGTGCCGGCAAGTCGACGCTGGCGCGGGCGATTGCTGGCGTTTGGCCGGTTGCGGGTGGTAAAATCCGCCTCGATGGCGCGACGATTGATCAATATGACCCGGACACTTTGGGTGGCTATATCGGCTATCTGCCGCAAAAAGTAACGTTGTTTGACGGTACGATCGCTGAAAACATCGCCCGTCTGTCCACCTCGCCTGATTCAAAACTGGTGATCGAGGCCGCTAAAAAGGCCGGGGCGCATGATCTGATCGTGCAGATGCCGGATGGCTATGACACGCGGGTTTCCGCGCATGGGGGGCGGTTGTCCGGCGGACAGGTGCAACGGGTTGGACTGGCGCGTGCGATGTATGGCATCCGGTTATTCTGGTGCTGGATGAACCCAACTCGAACCTTGATTCGGTCGGGTCCGACGCGTTGAACGAGGCGATCCGTACTATGAAATCCGAAGGCAAGTCTGTCATTATCATGGCCCACCGCCCGGCAGCGATTGCGGAATGCGATATGTTGCTGGTGATCGAAGATGGGCTGCGCAAAGCCTTTGGTCCACGCGACGAGGTGCTGCAAGCACAGGTGCAAAACGCAAAGCAAATTACCAAGTCAATGGCTGTAGATGGACAACCGGCATGACCGCGGCCGCAAAAATCACCGGCAAGCAACGCTGGCGCGCCCGTTTGCCGCTGGGCGTTGGCTATCTTGCACTGATCGCACTGGTCGGCGGTTTCGGCAGCTGGAGCGCGCTATCGATCATATCGGGTGCGATCATCGCGCCGGGCCGGATCGAAGTTGAACGCAACAGACAGGTTGTACAACATCTTCAGGGCGGCGTGGTCGGCGAGATTTTGGTTCAGGAAGGTGACAAAGTTACCGCCGGACAAGTCTTGTTGCGGCTGGATGACACCGCGCTTAAATCCGAACTGGCAGTTGTCGAAGGGCAGTATTTCGAACTGATGGCCCGACGCGGCGCACTCGAGGCTGAACGCGATGGTCGCGATGCTATCGAATTTGATCCCAAGGTCATCGAAGCTGCTGCAAACAGCGCTGAAATCCAGCAGTTGCTCGAGGGCCAGCAACGCCTGTTTGATGCGCGCCATATCAGCATGGAAAGCGAAATCAACCAGATGCAGGAACGCAAAGTGCAGATCAATGCACAGATCACCGGCCTGGAAGCGCAGCAAACCGCGCTGGAAAAACAATACGAACTGATTTCAAAAGAGTTGGGCGACCAGTTGAAGTTGCAGGAAAAAGGCTTGGCTCAGGCCTCGCGCGTGTCATCGCTGCAACGCGAAGTCGCGCGGCTGGAAGGGTTGCGCGGTGAAATTATCGCCTCTAAGGCGGAAACCGGCGGTAAGCTGATTGAAACTGACATCACCATTCTGCGTATCAAAACCAAAAGCCGCGAGGACGCGATCACCAAGACACGTGATCTGCAATACCGCGAATTTGAACTGTCAGAACGGCGTCTGGTCGCAAAGGATACCCTGTCGCGCGTCGCCATAAAAGCGCCTTTGTCAGGCTCGGTTTATAGTTTGCAGGTGCATGCGCTGCAATCGGTGATCCAACCCGCCGAGGCGCTGATGTACATCGTGCCTGACGACCGGCCGCTGATAATCACCAGCCGGATTGATGCGATCCACATCGATCAGGTCTATGTTGGGCAGGCGGTGATGTTACGGTTTTCATCCTTTGATCAACGCACGACGCCGGAAATCGAAGGCAAGGTCGTCAAGATTTCTGCAGATGCCTTTGTTGACGAGGCCACGCGGGCGTCTTTTTATCAGGCCGAGATTCAACCGAATAAAGATGAATATTCCAAGCTTGGCAACGTTGTCCTTTTGCCGGGCATGCCGGTCGAGGCATTTATCCGCACTCAAGACCGCACGCCTTTGGCATATCTGGTCAAACCAATGGCCGAGTATTTCACCAAGGCTTTCCGCGAGGATTGATTTAGGGTTTTCAGCCCGCAAATTCGCTAGTAGCGTCTAAATATCACCACCAAAAGGAGCAGTCGATGTCTGGCATAACCGAAGCAAAACTGGCGGCGATGGGCCTGACCCTGCCCGAGGCCCCGGCACCGGCGGCAAATTATGTGCCTTTCGTGCAGGTGGGCGATCTTGTTTATGTCTCAGGGCAAATCTCCAAAGGCCCGGATGGCCTGATGATCGGCAAGCTTGGCGATACGATGACGGTTGAGCAGGGGCAGGCCGCCGCGAAGGCCTGTGCGCTGAACCTGCTGGCCCAAGTTAAAGCGGCTTGCGAAGGTGATCTGGATCGTTTGGTGCAAGTGGTCAGGCTGGGCGGGTTCGTGAATTCAACCGCCGATTTTGCCGACCACCCAAAGGTCATCAACGGCGCGTCTGATTTCATCGGCGAATTGCTTGGTGCCAAAGGCGCGCACGCCCGCGCGGCGGTTGGGTGTTCGTCGCTTCCCATGGGCGTCGCGGTCGAAATTGACGGCATTTTTCAGGTTCGATGATGGCACTGCACCCCGATTTCCTGACCAAACCACTTGCCCATCGCGGTCTGCATGACCTTGCGAAAGGTATCCCTGAAAACTCGCCCGCGGCCTTTCAGGCGGCGATTGATGCGGGCTACGGGATCGAGCTTGATCTGCAATTGTCAGCCGACGCGCAAGCTATGGTGTTTCACGACGATTTACTCGATCGACTGACCGACGAAACTGGCGAGGTTCGGGTAAAAACAGCGGATAAACTGGGGTCGTTTCGCTTGAAAGGCGGGCAGGATATGATCCCGACTTTGGCGCAGATATTGGCGCAAGTCGACGGGCAGGTGCCGCTGCTGATCGAGATCAAAGATCAGGATGGCGCGCTTGGCAACGATGTTGGCACGCTGGAGGTTGCAACGGCGCGCCTGTTGGCAAACTACACCGGGCCGGTCGCCGTTATGTCGTTTAATCCGCATGCCATGGCTGTTGTACGCGAAAATGCGCCCGATCTAGCAGTCGGCCTTGTCACTTGTGATTTTGCTGCCGACGAAGGCTGGGCGTCATTGCCGCCTGAACGTCTGGCCGAACTGACGAATATAGTGGATTATGAAAGGCTTGGCGCCTGCTTTATCTCGCATGACCGCACCGATCTGAACCGCCCGCGTGTTGCCGAACTGAAGACCACAGGGGCTGCAATTTTGTGTTGGACTGTCAGGTCGGTTGAGGAAGAGGCAGCCGCCCGTCAGATCGCGGACAATATCACTTTTGAAGGTTACCTTGCTTAGGCAGCACACAGGTTTCTTTGCAATATACCCTGCCCCAACAGGACCCTTCGCATGAGCAACGCTGCCACCATCGAAATTACGGTTCTGACCAGCGTTTCGCAGATCTCGGCGGACGAATGGGACAGCGTTTCCAACTCTGGCTCCACAGGTCAACGCCCTCTGGACCCGTTTACAACCCACCGCTTTTTGAAAGCACTGGAAGACAGTGGATCGGTTGGCCAGGGCACAGGCTGGGTGCCACGACATTTAATAGCCCGTCAAGATGGACGCCTGATCGCCGCGATGCCGCTTTATGCCAAGGGCCACAGCCAAGGCGAATACGTTTTCGACCATTCATGGGCGCATGCCTATGAACGTGCGGGCGGGCGATATTATCCGAAACTTTTATCCGCCATTCCGTTTACCCCGGCCACTGGGCGGCGGTTTCTAACGCTGGACGGATATGCCGAAACCGGCGCGGCCGCGTTGTTGCAAGGGGCCGTTCAGCTTGCCTCGGAAAGCAACTTGTCATCGTTTCATATGAATTACTGCACCGAGGCCGACGCAATAGCCGGTGAAGCGATGGGTCTGATGCACCGCACCGGCCAGCAATTTCACTGGGAAAACAGGGCGTACAAAACCTTTGATGATTTTCTGGCGCAACTTTCCTCACGCAAACGCAAAGCGATCCGGCGTGAACGCGCCAAGGCGCAGGCATTTGGCGGCACGATCCATTTGTTTACCGGCGATCAGATTGAACCCGAACACTGGGATGCCTTCTGGCAGTTTTATCAGGATACTGGGGCGCGCAAGTGGGGCACGCCTTATCTGACGCGGGCGTTCTTTGATTGCGCACAGGAAACATTGCGCGACGATACGTTGCTGATGCTGTGTTGGCGCGACGGGCGTTGGGTGGCGGGTGCGCTGAATTTTGTCGGGCGCGAAACGCTTTTTGGCCGCTATTGGGGTTGCGTCGAAGATCACCCGTTTTTGCATTTCGAACTGTGTTATTATCAGGCAATTGACTATGCGATTGCACATGGGTTGAACCGGGTCGAGGCCGGGGCGCAAGGCGAACACAAACTGGCACGCGGGTATTTGCCGGTGGCAACGCATTCCCTGCATTGGATTGCCGATCCCGGATTTCGCAAGGCAGTGCAGCAGTTTCTAAAGGCCGAACGTGTTGCGGTGGATGAAGATATAGAAATTCTAACCAGCTATGGCCCGTTTCGGCGCGGCGAAAGGGAACAGGAATGAATGTTTTACTAACCCAAGCCGAACGGGACGCGGCGTTGCCTGAACTGTTGGCCGCTGGCTGGACACTGGATGAAACCCGCGACGCATTGGTAAAAGACTTCACCTTCAAAGGCTTCGTGTCGGCCTTCGGCTGGATGACCCAAATCGCGATATTCGCGGAAAAGTGGGATCATCACCCGGAATGGTTCAATGTTTACAACCGGGTGACGGTGACGTTAACCAGCCATGATGTTTCGGGCCTGTCGCCACGCGACATTAAAATGGCCCGAAAGATGGATGCATTGGCCGCGAAATAGCCCGCGCTAGATTTCCGCCAACAGGGTTTCCCCGGCGGTAAAATCGCATACGCCTGCCTGAGTTTCAAAATGTAAAATCTTGACTTCGCCGTCTACAACGTAGGCCGAAAAGCGTTTGCACCGGTCGATGAACCCGACTGCCGGGGCGGAAAAATCCAGACCTAATGCCTTGGTCAGGCTGGCATCGCCATCAGCATAAAGTTCGATCCCCGCAGCGCCACCGCCGCTGGCATCATCCCAAGCCTTCATTACGTACACATCGTTCACCGAAAAGCAGACGATGTGATCAACGCCTTTGGCGCGAAACGCATCCGCCGTACGGATGAAACTGGGCAAATGCGTCTTTGAACAGGTGCTGGTAAACGCCCCCGGCAAGCCAAAGATTACCAGTTTTTTGCCCTTGGACAGGCTGGAAAGTGCTATGGCCTCGGGGCCTTTTTCGCCAACCCGGCCTAAATTGGCTTCGGGTAATTTTGTGCCAACGGCAATTATCATGTGATCCCTCTTAAGCATTGCTGATATGGTTCGAAAGACTATAGGGTTTGACGCGAATGCCAACCAGTGAAATCGGATAGAAACCCAATGACTCACATTGTTGTTATCGGTGCGGGGCAGGCGGGGTCTTCGCTGGTTGTCAAACTCAGGAACTTGGGATTTGACGGGCGGGTAACTCTGATCGGCGCTGAAAACGCACCACCCTATCAGCGTCCGCCTTTGTCCAAGAAATACCTGCTGGGCGAGATGGATCTTGAGCGGCTTTACCTGCGCCCGCTGGCGTTTTACGGCGAGCACGATATTGATCTGCGTCTGGGCACAACAGTCACGGCGATTGATCCGGTGGCCAAAGCCGTGACCCTTGCTGGCGAGGTTCTGCCTTATGATGAACTGGCGCTGACTACCGGGTCCAACCCGCGCTTGCTGCCGGTTGGCATCGGTGGTGCGCTGGGCGGCGTCTACGCGGTGCGTGGCTTGGTGGACGTTGATGCGATGGCCCCGGAATTTGTTGCAGGTCGGCATGTGCTGATTATCGGCGGCGGATATATCGGGCTTGAGGCGGCAGCCGTGGCGGCGAAACGCGGTGTGAAGGTGACACTGGTGGAAATGGCCGATCGTATTCTGCAACGGGTGGCGTCGCCCGAAACCTCGACCTATTTCCGCGAATTGCACCGCGCACATGGCGTCGATATCCGCGAAGGCGTTGGTTTGAAACGCCTGCTTGGCCATAGCCGGGTCAACGGGGCCGAACTGTCGGATGGCAGCATTCTTGCGATTGATTTCGCCATTGTCGGCGTTGGCATAACGCCTGCCATTGGTTTGGCCGAGGCAGCGGGGGTTGCGATTGAAAATGGCATTAAAACCGACGCGCAGGGGCGCACAAACATCAACGGCATCTGGGCCGCTGGTGATTGCGCTTCGTTTCCTTACAAAGGCGGGCGCATCCGGCTTGAATCTGTACCTAACGCGATTGATCAGGCGGAACTGGTGGCGGAAAACATGCTAGGAGCGGGCAAAGAATACGTCGCAAAACCTTGGTTTTGGTCGGATCAGTATGACGTAAAGCTGCAAATCGCCGGTTTGAACACCGGATATGACACCATCGTCACGCGCCAAGGCGCCGGATCGGTTTCGTTCTGGTATTACCGTGGTGACCAGTTGTTGGCGGTTGATGCTGCCAATGATCCGCGTGCCTATATGATAGGCAAACGGCTGATCGAGGCCGGAAAATCCGCCGACAAGAACATGGTTGCCGACGCGTCCAGCGATCTGAAATCTTTGCTGGCTTAGCGTCATGCGGATCATCTCAGGGCAGTTTCGCGGGTTGCAATTGGCGGCGGTGGGCAAAGGCGACACAGCGGCGCATCTGCGCCCGACGTCGGATCGGGTGCGCGAAAGCATCTTTAACCTGCTGCAAAATGGCGGTTATGCAGATGCCCTGTCAGACGCGCGGGTGCTGGATCTGTTTGCCGGCACTGGGGCGCTGGGGCTTGAGTCGCTCAGTCGGGGGGCTGCATCGGTAACTTTCGTTGAAAACGGCCGGATTGCCCAAGTCTTGATCCGCAAGAATGTCGACCTGTGCCGTACCACGGCGACACGCCTGATCCCGCGGGACGCCACCAAACTTGGCAAAAATGATAGCGCGCCATTCAACCTGATTTTCCTTGATCCGCCCTATGGCAAGGAGCTGGGGGAACTGGCCGTTTCCAATGCCGCCCTGAACGGTTGGCTGGCCCCCGGCGCGCTGATCGTCTGGGAGGAAAGCACGGCCATTTCGGCGCCGGAAGGTTTTGAAACCCTTACACAGCGGCGCTATGGCGACACGTGGGTGAACCTGCTAGCCTTTTGCTGATAACACGCGCCCCAGCGCGCGGTTGCGGAGAGCCCGGCGTCAATGCCCCAGATTATCGCCTATCTGAAACGACACTGGAACGGGGCCGAACGGTTGAGCATCGCGGTTTTGCTGAACCTTGTGGCGCTGCGTTTGGCTTTGGGTCAGATCGGTCATCCGGTGGGCGTTGTACTGATCCTGTTCATCACGCTCAGCGCATTGGTGTTGCTGTGGCAAACCGTTGGTGGCTGGCGGCTTGCCAATAATTTAATGCGCCAAAGCGGTGATTTGTTCTCGGCCTTACTTGCCTATGCGGCGGTTTTGTTTGTTGTAATCTACGCGCTGGCCCAAACGATCGAACTGATTTCTTCGGAGATTTACGTCCCTGAACCAAACGTGATGATCGCACCTCAATCTTTGCTACTGGTAGATCAGGGACGAACCGTTATTGCGGCAGGTGAAATGACCTATCACCTTGAAACTGCGCTAAAAGCAACGCTGGCAACCAACCCCGAAATTGTCACACTCAGGCTTGACAGTGCAGGCGGTAATATTTTTGCGGCCCGCGCGATTGCCCTGTTAATCGCCGCGAACACTCTAACAACCGAGGTCACCAACCGTTGCTTTTCTGCCTGCACCATCGCCTTTGCAGCAGGTGCCAAACGCCGCTTGGGCCCTGACGGGCAATTGGGGTTTCACGGCTATGCTTACGATTCCGAGTTTCGCGTCCAAACCTCGAACGTCACCGATGAACAAGCCCGCGACCGCGTATTTTTGGCGACACGTGGATTTGAGTCAGGCTTTTTGGATCGGGTCTATGCCACGCCGCATTCGGAATTGTGGATACCCGACCGAACCACGTTGCTAACCGCCGGAGTGTTGACCAAACCAGCGCAATGACCTTGTTCACGTTTTCTTAATGTGGGACAGTCAGCCTGATCTAGCGGTAACCAAAGACAGGCCATGAAGAGCCACACTGACCTTCTGAAATCCGTTTTCGGCTTTGACAGCTATCGCCCAGGTCAGGGCGAAATTGTGGATGCTGTGGCTGCGGGCCAAAACGTGCTGGCGATCATGCCAACCGGCGGTGGTAAATCCCTGTGTTTCCAGCTGCCGGCAATCGCGCAAGATGGCGTGACAGTGGTGATTTCGCCGCTGATTGCGCTGATGCGCGATCAGGTGCGTGCCTTGACTGAACTGGGCGTGGCCGCCGGTGCGTTGACCAGCGGCAATACCGAAGACGAGATTGAACAGGTGTTTCAGGCGCTGGAAAGCGGGCGGTTGAAACTGCTTTATATCGCGCCCGAAAGGCTGGCCAATCCCGGCACCGAAATGATGCTGAGAAAGGTCAACACCCGTCTGATCGCGGTGGACGAGGCACATTGCGTCAGCCAATGGGGCCATGATTTCCGCCCGGATTACCTGCGCATCGGCGCGCTCAGGGCCAGCCTTGGAGTGCCTTTGGCGGCATTTACCGCCACCGCCGATCAGGAAACCCGCGACGAGATTGTTCAGCGTCTGTTTGCAGGTCAGCCCCCTGAAATCTTTCTGCGCGGCTTTGACCGTCCTAACATCAATCTGGCGTTTCAGCCCAAAGATAAACCGCGCGAACAGTTGCTGGCCTTTGCGGCTGCCCGCCGCGGCCAATCCGGCATCGTTTACTGTGGTACGCGGGCGAAAACCGAAACGCTGGCGCAGGCTTTGCGCGAGGACGGCCACACCGCACTTTTTTACCATGCCGGGATGGACGCCGAAAACCGCCGCATCGCCGAAACCCGCTTCAGCCGTGAAGACGGGCTGATTGTCGTGGCGACGGTGGCGTTTGGCATGGGGGTCGATAAGCCCGATATCCGCTGGGTTGCACATGCCGATCTGCCGAAATCCATCGAAAGTTATTATCAGGAAATCGGCCGCGCCGGGCGCGATGGTGCACCCGCCGACACGCTGACCCTTTACGGCGCCGACGATATCCGCCTGCGTCGCGCCCAGATCGACGAAGGGCTTGCACCACCCGACCGAAAAGCCGCCGATCATGGGCGATTGAACGCACTGCTCGGTTTGGCCGAGGCCCGCCATTGCCGCCGGAGCGTTCTGCTTGGCTATTTTGACGAGGTGATCGAGGCTTGCGGTAATTGCGATCTGTGCACCACCCCGCCCGAGGTTTTTGACGGCACCGAAGTTGTGCGCAAGGCCTTGTCTGCGGCGTTGCGCACCGAAGAAAGTTTTGGCGCGGGCCATCTGATCGACATCCTGCGCGGCACTTTGACCGACAAAGTCCGCCAACGGGGCCACCAGAAATTGCCAACCTTTGGGGTTGGCGCTGATCTTGGCAAAGGCGCTTGGCAAGCGGTGTTCCGGCAGATGATGGGCCACGATCTGCTGCGCCCCGATGCCAGCCGCCACGGTGCACTCAGGATGACCGAAGCGGCGCGTCCGATTTTGCGCGGTGAAGCCTCGATTGACCTCAGGCGCGATACCATCACCGCAAATATCAGCCAACGCCCCGAAGTGAAGTCGCTGGTGGCCGAGGAGGACGAACCTCTGTTGGCGGCGCTGAAATCCAAACGCCGGGAACTGGCCGAAGCACTGAAAGCCCCGGCTTATGTCGTGTTTCCCGATCGCACTTTGATCGAAATGACTACCCAGCGCCCGGCCACGCTTGATGATTTTTCCCGGCTTGCCGGGGTGGGTGCGACAAAGCTTGAAAAATACGGCCGGGTGTTTCTGGATGTCATCAACGGCGGCCCGGTTGCCCAAATGCACCCGGCGCGGCGCAAACTGGCGGGGCGTGACGGTGGCGAGGTTTTTGACCGCTTGTTGGCCGCCCAACTTGATCTCGCGCGCGGTGAAGACGGGGCCGGTAAACCACTCAGTTGTTCCGCCTCCAGCCTTGCAAAACTCGCAGCCGCGCGGCCGCGTGATATGCCCGCGCTCAACCGGATGCTGGGCGAAGCCAAGGCTGAACGCTTTGGTGCAAGGTTTCTGGATATCCTGCATGACAGTTAACGTGGGCAGGCATCACAGCACTTTAGGGTTTGCAAAACCGCCTTTCGACTGACATTACCTAAGGCGCTGAATTGACAGATAGGGGGCCAAAATGCTGACAGTGATTTCACCTGCAAAGCGGCTGAATTTCGCCCGGCAAGCGTTGAATATCGCCCCCAGCCAGCCTGAATTCCAGTTGGATGCGATGTCTCTGGCCACAACCGCCCGCCGTCTGAGCGTTGCAAAACTGCAAGCCCTGATGTCCATCAGCCCTGATCTGGCCAAGCTCAACCAGGGCCGCTTTAAGGCGTTTCAGGCCGAACCCGAAGCCGAGGCAACAAAACCCGCCATGCTGGCCTTTGCGGGCGACACCTATCTGGGGCTTGAAGCTGGTACGCTTGATCAAGATGAAACTACCTATGCGCAAAACCACCTGCGCATTCTGTCGGGCCTTTATGGTCTGTTGCGCCCAATGGACCTGATCCAGCCTTATCGCCTTGAAATGGGCAGCCGCCTTGCGACAAGACGCGGTAAATCGCTATATCAATATTGGGGTGATCGTCTGGCCCGCCGCCTGAACGAAACCGCATCCGAGACGCAGGCAACAGCGCTGATCAACTGCGCCAGCATTGAATACTTTTCCGCCATTCCCACGGCGGAACTGGCGATACCAGTCGTTACACCAGTGTTTCTGGAGCGCCGCGGCAACGAGGAAAAGATCATCAGTTTCTTCGCTAAAAAGGCCCGCGGTGCGATGGCACGGTTTGTGATCCAGAACCGCATTGACCGCCCAGAGGGCCTGAAAGATTTCAACACCGGAGGCTACCAATTCCGGCCCGCAGCGTCAGACGACAGCCGTTTGGTTTTCGTCCGCGACGAAGTTCCCGCCTGACCGTCACGTCTTCTCAGAGGTCCAAATATCCCCGCCGGAGGCTTCTGCAGTCGCAGTTATGTGTGACCTTTGCGGCGGCTCGCGCCTGATTAGCAGGGGTTTTGCGGTCAGGCAAAGACGCCCTGACAGAACCAACCGCCTGAACTCTCGCTGCCATGTGCGTAAAACAGCCATAACCGTGTGCCGTTTTCTGTTTCCAGCCGCCAGTAATCGCGCACGCCAGAGCGCCAGTTCGGGTCATCAAGCCACCATTCCGGCGACAACCGTTCCGGCCCCATGGCGGTTCTGGTCACAAACGGAAACCGTCGCCAGCGGAACCGGATCGGCGGGCGGCCCGGATCATCGGTGCTGACAATCTCGGGGGGAAACATCACCAGCGGGCGCGGCACCGGCGGGTCTTCCCAGTCAAGCGCTGGTTCTGAAAACGCCGCTGCCATCACGGTCGCGGTCTTTTCCGGAATATGGCTGTCAGCCGGGTGCAGACGGCGGACTTCCTCAAGCCCGATGCGCCCGCCGATGCGGGTCAGCAGGTCTTCCATTGCGGTCCCCCGGGCACGCCGTGACTGCGCATCGGCCAGCGCTTCGGCATGGCCGGAATGTTGGCGGGCGTGCACGGGTTCGGTCACGATGGCCTCAAGGCGGATCACGTCAATGCCGAAACCGGGGTCAAGCCCGGTCAGCTTCAGCGCAATCAACGGCTTGATCTGATCGGGGTCATGGCTGGGCCGGGCCAGCCCGGCGCTGAGGCTTTGGCGGGTGCGGTCCGGGTGGAACAGCTCCAGCTGCAACCGCCGCACCCCCCGGCCATGCTGCCTGAGTTTGTCGCATAAGGGCGGCAACAACCGGTCAATCGCCGCCAGAATATCGCTATCAAGGCCAATTGGTTCCGGCAGCGACAGGCGGGTGGCAAAGGTGATATCAAGCCGCGCCGGGGTGATTGGTTCGGGTTCAACCCCCAGCGCCTGATCCAACCGGCGCACCACGTCGCGGCCAAACCGCCGGGCCAGGGCGGCACGCGGCAACACGCTGAGGTCATCAATGCGTCTGACGCCAAGCCGCGCCAGATTGACCGCCGCCGCTGGTGTCAGGCGCAAAGCGGCAATCGGCAAGGGGCCGATGGCTTGCCGGGTCATGCCGGGCGGGGCGATTACCGGGGCCGGGATATGCAGAAAAGACCGCGGTGCCGGGCCGCCCCGTGTCCAATGGCGCTTGGCGGAACGTGACCTTGTGGCGCGGGCCTCTTGGTCAATCGCATCACCACTGCGGATGGATTGATCCTGCTGCCCGGCGAACCGCGCCAAGGCCCAGGCCGCCCCCGGCGTGTCGGCAATGCCGGTCTGCACCGTCAGACCCAGATCAGTACAATCCGCCGTCAGCGCATCGGTCAGACCTTCTTCGCCGCCAAACAGATGCGCACAACCGGTGATATCCAGCATCAAAGCAGCGGGCGGTTCGGGTGCCACAAGCGGCGAGAATTTCCCCGCCCACCGTCTGAGCATCGTCAGATAGGTGGTTTCCGCAGGAAGGTTGGCCGGGCGGGTCAGCAATTCCGGGCAAAAGGCGCGGGCATCGCGCAAAGGCTGACCAACCCGCAACCCCTCGGCCTCGGCTTCGGTGGACAGGCTGGCCAGCGTTTCAGTATTGTTGTCGATTGAAATCACCGCAAACGGACCAGTGATGGTGCCCCGCTCAAGCCGCAAAACCCGCTCGGCAGCGAGGCGGGGAAACCAGACAGACAGAATGCGGCGGTGGGTCATGGATAATATGTTCTCTGTTTGTTCACAAATTATACAGCCACGATGCCAGAGTCGAGTCCGCCAGTTCGGTTAAATCTCGGACAGGAAATCATCCAGAAACCGTTGCAAACGGTCATGGCGTTGCTGCGCTAAATCAGCTCCGGTTGCGGTTTGAAACCCTTGCGACAGGGTCAGCAACTTGGCTTTGAAATGGTCCAGCGCAAAAGCCCGGTCATCAAGCGGGCGCTGGGCCGCACCGGGATCATTGGGGTCATAAAGGCCAGACCCCATCCGACCGGCCGTGTAAAAACACCGGGCTGCACCAATCGCGCCGATTGCGTCCAACCGATCCGCATCTTGCAGGATTTTCGCCTCAATCGTTTGCGGTGCCTGCCCCGCTGAAAAGCTGTGGCAGATAATCGCGTGACAAACCGCTGCAATATCGCCCGCTGGCCAGTTTAGATCGCGCAAAACCCCGGCGGCCCGATCCGCCGCCAAGGCCGAGGCTTCTGCGCGACGCGGGTCGGATTTTTCTATCGCAACGCAATCATGCAACAGAACTGCTGCCCCCAGAATTTCCACATTTCCACCCTCTGTCGCCTGAATTTGAAACGCTGCCTTCCAGACGCGCATCAGATGGCTAAGGTCATGAGACCCATCACTTGTTGGCGGCACGGAAAACGGCAACAAGCTGTCGGCAAGTTCACTCGAAGGCGCAAAGGGATGTGTCACGTCGGTCCAGTCCTTAAAGCAGTTGTCCGCACTATCCTTGCGGCCAAACCAAGATGCAACCAGGCGGTTTACGACATCCCTGTCGCAAACCGCCTTGCCAGCGTGGCGAATCCCTGTCATGAAATTATCAGTCAAAATTTCATGGAAACCCGCGCGCGATGCTGCAACACCGAGATATGACCAGCCAAAGCCTCGGGGCCGATCTGCGCGCGCTTAGGAAGGCGCGCGGGATTACGTTGGTCGCATTGGCGGAAACGCTGGGGCGCTCGGTCGGCTGGATCAGTCAGGTAGAACGCGATCTTTCCAAGCCCTCGATTGATGATTTGCGCGCCTTTGCCCATGTGTTCGCCGTGCCGTTATCGCTGTTTTTCGGGCAAGCCAATGCTGCTGCTGATGAACAGGGTTACGTAGTGCGTCAAGGCGCGCGGCGGCGGATCGGGACAGATCAGGCGGGTCTGATCGAGGAAATGCTGTCGCCCGATCTGACCGATGATTTCGAGGTTGTGCATTCGATCTTTGAACCCGGCGCCCGCCTGAAAACCCCCAACAGCCGTCCGACCCAAGAAGTCGGATATCTGGTGTCGGGGCAACTTGACATGATGATCGGCGGGCGGGACTTTACCCTGAATGCCGGCGACAGCTTTCGCATCCGGGGCGAGGCCTATCAATGGGCCAACCCTTATTCCGAACCCGCCGTGGCGATCTGGGTGATCGCCCC
>DJBQ01000136.1:1857-4393 GCA_002430125.1 Rhodobacterales bacterium UBA5972 | reverse complement strand
CCCCGCCGGTCTATTGAGGAGCCGAAGAATGACACGTCAAGGATCCTGCCTGTGTGGTGCCGTGGCTTTTGAAGTGAACGGCGATGTGCGCCCGGTAATGTTTTGTCATTGCAGCCAATGCCGCAAAACCAGCGGCCATTTCTGGGCGGCAACCCAAGTTCCAACCGACCAGATGACGCTGACAAACGACGCAGGCCTGACTTGGTTTCGATCCTCAGATCACGCGCGACGCGGGTTTTGCGACGCCTGTGGCAGCAGCCTGTTTTGGGAAATGGACGGCGAAGGTGCGACCTCGATCGCGGCGGGCGCCTTCAACAACCCAACCGGATTGACCGCAGGCACGCATATATTCGTGGCAGACAAAGGTGATTACTATGACATCACCGACGGTCTGCCGCAGTTGGCGAGGTTCTGATGCTGAACGGATCGTGCCTGTGTGGCGCTGTTGCCTTCACCGTTGAAGGGCCTTTGCGCGATGTAACTTCGTGCCATTGCAGCCAATGCCGCAAGATGACCGGGCATTACTGGGCCGCGACTGGCACTGCCATTGCCGCCGTGACCTTCAGCCGACAGGAAGGGCTGAAATGGTATCGCTCATCAGACGCCGCTGAACGCGGGTTTTGCGGGCAATGCGGCGGGACCCTGTTCTGGAAGCCGGTGGCGCAAGGGCGGATGGCGATCTCGATGGGATCGTTTGACCAGCCAACCGGACTGACCACGACGCATCATATATTCGTGGCCGACAAGGGCGATTATTACGACATCACCGATGGTGTGCCGCAGCTTGACGGTGACTTGTGATGCGCGTTGTAGCGTCATGTCTGTGCGGCGGGGTTCGGTTCACGTTGCCGGGGCCCGTGGGTGACATCACCGCTTGTCATTGTTCGCAATGTCGCCGCGCCTCAGGGCATTTTGCTGCGTCCTTTGACATTGAAGGCGACATCGACTATGTGGTCCTCGAAACACTTGGGACCTATGAAACCCCCAAAGGCGCCATGCGCGGGTTTTGCACCCGTTGCGGTTCAAGCCTTTGGTTTCGCGATGTTGATGGCGAAGTTTCGGTTGAAGCCGGGGCCGTTGACGGGCTTACGGGTTCGCGTTTGACAAGCCATATTTGCGTCGACGACAAGGGCGATTATTACGATATAGATGACACCAAATTGGCCGAGTCAGAATATGGCGCGCAAGGCCCCGAGGTGTCGTTATGATCGAAACGCTGCTGGCCATGGACCCGATCACGATTGCCACCTTCATAGGCGCGGGCGTGCTTTTGAACCTGACGCCGGGGGCTGACGTGGTTTTCGCCTCGGCCTGCGGTATATCCGGTGGGTGGCGCGCAGGCGTATCGGCAGCATTTGGCATCAGCATTGGCAGCCTGTTTCACATTGCATTGGCCGCAATTGGTGTGTCGGCATTGGCTTTGACCATTCCGCATGCTTACGATGCGATCCGGTATTTGGGGGCCGCTTATCTGGCTTATCTGGCGTTTAAAAGCTGGATAGCCAGCACCGATTTGTCACAAGGGCGTGGGGTTTCGGGGCTTGGCCGCGCCGTGGCACGTGGATTTTTGACAAGCGCGCTTAACCCCAAAGTCGCGCTGTTCATTCTGGCGTTCCTGCCGCAATTTACCGATCCCGCGATTGGCCCTGTGTGGCAACAAATCCTGATCCTTGGGGTTATGTTCAGCACAACCGGCATAATCATCACGTCGGCTTATGGTGTGGCGGCAGGAATTTTCGGCAACGTCCTGCGTGCCCGCATGGGCTTGATGAACAAACTTACAGCACTGGTTTTTGGCGGGCTTGCGGCCCGTCTGGTTTTGGACTGAAGAGGTAAAAATGTCAGATTTTCCAACGACAGCGCGGGTCGTCATCATCGGGGGCGGGGTTATCGGCACCTCGTCGCTTTATCATCTGGCCAAGGCTGGCTGGACCGATTGCGTTCTGCTGGAAAAGAACGAACTGACCGCTGGCAGTACGTGGCACGCGGCCGGCAATGTGCCGACATTTTCGACAAGCTGGTCGATCATGAACATGCAGCGCTATTCAACCGAGCTTTATTCCGGGTTGGGGGCTGCCGTTGATTATCCGATGAACTATCACGTCACCGGGTCGATCCGTCTGGCACATTCCAAGGAACGGATGCAAGAATTTCAGCGGGCCAAGGGCATGGGGCTGCATCAGGGCATGAACCTTGAAATCCTGTCACCCGTAGAGACCAAGGACCGCTATCCCTTCCTTGAAACCCACGATCTGCAAGGCGCGCTTTTTGACCCGGCAGATGGGGATATTGACCCGGCGCAGTTGACCCAGGCCTTGGCCAAGGGTGCGCGCGATATGGGTGCGAAAATCATGCGATTTTGCCCGGCAACCGGCGTCAGCCGTGAAAACGGCGAATGGATCGTGCATACTGAAAAGGGCGATATCCGCTGCGAATTTGTGGTCAACGCTGCGGGTTACTATGCCCAACGGGTTGGCGAATGGTTCAAGCCCTACGGCGGGCGCACTGTACCGATGATGGTTATGAGCCATCAATA
>DJBQ01000136.1:0-1774 GCA_002430125.1 Rhodobacterales bacterium UBA5972 | reverse complement strand
TTTATGAGCCATCAATATTTGCTGACCGACGAGATCCCCGAGATCGAAGCCTGGTGCAAAGAGACCGGCAAAACCAAGCTGCCGCTGCTGCGCGATGTCGACAGCTCGTATTATCTGCGGCAGGAAAAATTCGGCCTGAACCTTGGTCCCTACGAAGGCAATTGCAAGGCCCATTGGGTCACGCCTGACGATCCGATGCCCGACGATTTCAGCTTTCAATTATACCCCGACGATCTGGAGCGGATCGAGTGGCATATCGAAGACGCTATGGCGCGGGTTCCGTTGCTGGGCAAAGCCGGGATTTCCAAGGTCATCAACGGCCCGATCCCTTACGCGCCCGACGGCAACCCGCTGGTTGGCCCGATGCCCGGCGTACCCAATGCGTTTGAGGCTTGCGTCTTTACCTTTGGTATCGCCCAAGGTGGCGGGGCTGGTAAGGTTCTGGCCGAATGGATCACCGAAGGCGTGACCGAATGGGATATGTGGTCGTGCGATCCGCGCCGCTATACAGATTACACCGATCAGCAATACTGTATCGACAACGGTAAACAGGTTTACGGCCACGAATACGCGATGCATTTCCCTTGGCACCGCTGGCCGGCTGGCAGTGACCGCAAGCATTCCCCGATCCATGCCGAAGTCGTCAAAGCAGGTGGCCAGATGGGCGCTTTTAACGGCTGGGAACGAGCCAATTGGTTCGCGCAAGATGGTGACGATACGTCCGAGGCAAGCACCCAGACATGGGCGCGGCAAGGCCCGTGGGCGGATCGTATCCGGCAGGAATGCGAAGCCGTACGCGACGGCGTTGGGGTTCTGGACCTGCCGGGGTTTGCCCGCTTTAACCTGACCGGCCACGGGGCGGCCGATTGGCTGCGCACGATGATTTCCGGCGGCTTACCACGGGTCGGGCGGATGAACCTTGCCTATTTTCCGGACAAGCGCGGCCGGATATTGACCGAAATGTCAGTGATGCATCATTCGGCCGATTTCTTCACTTTGATCACCGCAGGCACCGCCCAATGGCATGATTTCGAGCATCTGAAAAACCACCTGCCCGAAGGTCTGCACCTGACCGATCACACCAGGGATTTTGATACGCTGATTGTCACCGGCCCGAAATCCCGTGATCTGCTGGCCAGTATGACGGATGCCGATCTGACCCTGCCGTGGCTGTCGATCCAACGCGCCCATATCGGGCTGCATGAATGCGCGCTGGCGCGGGTTTCTTTTGCGGGCGAACTGGGTTGGGAGATCCATGCCCATAACGAACATGTCGCGCCGATCTATCACAAACTGATCGAAGGCGGGGCCAAGCCGTTTGGCATGTGGGCGCTGAATTCATTGCGGCTGGAAAAAGGGTATCGTGCGTGGAAGGGTGATCTTTCAACCGATTATTCGCTGTTGGAAGGCGGGCTTGACCGGTTTGTAAAGCTTGACAAGGAACAGGATTTCCCCGGCAAAGCGGCTTTGATGGCGGAAAAACAGCGCGGCGTGTCAAAACGGTTTGTCACCCTGCTGGTCGAGGCCCGGGATTGCGACGCGCCCTACATGTCAACCCTTTGGTACGACGGAAAAGTGGTTGGCGAAACTACGTCAGGCGGTTGGGGTTATCGGGTGAATGCCTCGATTGCCTTAGGGATGCTCAGGGCTGATCTGGCGGTGCCGGGCACAGTAATCGAGGTGGAAATTTACGGGACCCGCTGCCGCGCCGTGGTGCAGGAAGACAAGCCGTTATGGGATGCAGATAACGAACGCATAGGAGATCGGAAGAGCG
>DJBQ01000157.1:11328-11519 GCA_002430125.1 Rhodobacterales bacterium UBA5972 | reverse complement strand
GTTTTAGTCCGGCGTTGACACTCGCCGGGGTTTGGTTGGAATAGATGGCTCAAACAGACGCGAATGAAAGCGAAAGTTCTTTGGTTCTCAAGGACTAGACAGATATCCAAAGAAACGCAGATTTTCACTTGCACTTCCTGCTGCCCCGAGGGTAAGAGATGCGCGTCCGGGTCGTTAGCTCAGTTGGTAGA
>DJBQ01000157.1:9934-11172 GCA_002430125.1 Rhodobacterales bacterium UBA5972 | reverse complement strand
GGGTCGTTAGCTCAGTTGGTAGAGCGCTTCGTTTACACCGAAGATGTCGGCGGTTCGAGCCCGTCACGACCCACCATATTCCCGCAAGTTCAAATATCACTGCTTACGTTCGCAAAGCTGCGCGCCGGGATGTAAGCGCCAGCAGGACCACGGCCGCAAGCACAATTGCACCACCGGTCAATTCGCTGCGGGTCATTGCCTCGTTCAGGAAAACCCAAACCCAGACTGGCCCAAGAACGCTTTCGATCAGCACCAGCAGGCTGACTTCGGCGGCAGGCACAAAGGGCGTGCCAATGGTGACCAGGGCGATGCCTATACCGATGGTAAAGGCCCCCATGAACAGGGTCAGGGCCAAGTCATGTCCACTCACCAGTAATCCCTCGCCAGTCGCAAGTGCCAGCGTAAATCCGAGGAGTCCGGCAAAAACACCGCCCAGAAAAGTACCGCCCAAAACGTCGGTTTTTTGCGACCGGCGGGCCAGAACCAACATCAAGGCGAACATCACTGCCGAGACCAAAGCCAACATGTTGCCAAGGTTACGGCCCAGATCAATGCCGTCCTTGATCATCAATGCAACCCCAAAGGTCCCAGCGATAATCGCCAGCCAAGTAACAAGGCGCGGGCGCTCTCCAATCCAGATCCATCCGATGATGGCGGACAAAAACGGTGTCGATGTCAGGATGAACAGGGTGGACGCGACCGACGTTGTCAGCATCGCAAAAACATAGGTCATAAACGCGATCGACAGGGCAGCCCCCATTGCAACATCATGTAAATCCAGCGTTTTCAGTAAGCCTATAAAGCCGCTCCGGCGTTTCAAACAAGCGACTGTCGCTACAACAGCTGCTAGACTGATCGATCTATAGGCCAAAATCTGAAAGCCACCGGCCTCGGTGATCAGTCGCATGATCAGTCCGACAAAGCTCATGAATGTGCCGCCCAGAAGGATCAGCAGAACTGCGTTTGTTTTGGTCATTCTGCCGCCTGACATCTGGTGTGTGATTTGGATAGGCGACCAAGCAAAGGCTGTCCAGCGATCCTTTTTGGTGCCGGGCGCAGGGGCATTTCCTGTGCGACGAAAGCGGCATATCAACTGGGTAAAAATCCACCGTGCAGAAAAACGGGATTTGGATGCCAAACCGCTTGACGCCCTTGCTATGCGGCCCTAAAACCCCCCTCACGCCGGACCCAACTGGGGTGGCGCAAGATCAGATGGCGGTTGTAGCTCAGTTGGTTAG
>DJBQ01000157.1:9333-9741 GCA_002430125.1 Rhodobacterales bacterium UBA5972 | reverse complement strand
GGTCGCGGGTTCGAGCCCCGTCAACCGCGCCACTGATCTTTTTTTCGGATATTAATGAGTTGTACAATCAGCCGCGCCGCTGTGTAATTGCGGTTAAGGCGGCAGATATCCGGCGAAAGATTTGACTTTCTCAAAAGTTTACTGGATTCTTCCCAACAATTAAGACCTTTTTACAGAATGGGGCTTTGAACTTGCGGGCAAAGCACATAAATAGCAGGCTGGAACGCATATAAAGGCCTGGTCAATGCCGCGCCTTTGTTAAAGGGAGACTAAAATGCTGAACAACATCGGATTGCCGGGGATTTTGATGATCGCCGTGGTCGTGCTGGTGCTTTTCGGGCGCGGCAAGATTTCCTCGTTAATGGGCGAAGTCGGCAAGGGAATCACATCGTTCAAAAAGGGTGTTTC
>DJBQ01000157.1:0-9172 GCA_002430125.1 Rhodobacterales bacterium UBA5972 | reverse complement strand
GCGCCCGAGGCGAAAGACCCGAAATCCTGATCCAACCAACCGCGGGGCACTTCGCTCATGTTTGATATTGGCTGGACTGAACTGCTGCTGATCGGCGTTGTGGCGTTGATCGTGGTTGGTCCGAAAGATTTACCCGGAATGTTCCGCAGGCTTGGGCAGTTTACCGCCAAGGCACGCGGAATGGCGCGTGAATTCCAACGATCAATGGAGGCAGCGGCTGACGAGGCCGGCGTTGCCGATATCGCTAAGGATATTAAAAATGTCACGTCGGCGAAAAATCTTGGCCTGAATTCGGTGGCGGATGCGGTAAAGGGCCTGTCTGGTGATGCTTTTGATCCGGATGCGGCGCGTGACAAGATTTGGGCGGATCGCAAAGCCCGCGATGAAATGGGCGAAAACACCAAAGCACTGGCGGAAAAACGCGCAACAGAACGCGCGGCGTCTGACGCTAAAGTGAAGGAACTGAAAGGCGCGGCGGTTGCAAAAACCGAAAAGGCTGCTGCTGTGAAAAAACCGGCAGTGAAAAAACCGGCCGCAAAAGCGCCAGTCGCCAAGAAACCCGCGCCTGAAACCAAGGCCGCAGCACCAGCGAAAGCCGCAGCCGCTGCCAAAAAACCGCCTGCGAAAAAGCCGGCAACAAAGGCTAAAACATGAGCAGTGACGAGGTCGAAGGCTCCAGCGCGCCGCTGATCGAACACTTGGCCGAGCTGCGCAACAGGCTGATTCATTCGGTGGTTGCGTTCGTCATTGGTATGGTGATTTCCTTCACTGTCTGGAATCCGATTTTCAACTTTCTCACAAAGCCATTATGCGAAGCGATGTTAACGCGCGGGCATGAAAGCTGCGGACTGATCCTGATTAAGCTGCAAGAAGGATTTTTTGTCGCGATTTCAATATCTTTGCTTGGTGGGTTAATCCTGTCTTTCCCTTATATTGGATTCCAGCTGTGGCGCTTTGTGGCGCCTGGACTCTACAAGAAGGAAAAGAACGCTTTTCTGCCCTTTCTTATTGCATCACCGGTGATGTTTTTTCTGGGCGCGGCATTTGCGTACTATGTGATCACACCCCTGGCGTTTTCGTTTTTCCTGGATTTCCAGCAGCCGGGTTCGGTTCTGACTGGCAAGGGCGCTGGTACGGGTGTTGCGGCGATTGCCTTTCAGGGCTCGGCTCAGGAATATCTGAACCTGACAATCAAATTCATCGTTGCCTTTGGCTTGTGTTTTCAGCTGCCGGTTTTGTTGACATTGATGGGCAAGGCCGGGCTGGTTTCAGCGAGCGGTTTGCGCAGTGTCCGAAAATACGCGGTTGTCGCCATTTTGATCGTTGCGGCGATCGCCACGCCGCCGGATGTTGTTTCGCAGGTTATTCTGTTCATCGTGGTTTACGGGCTTTACGAAGTTTCGATACAGTTGGTCGCCCGCGTTGAAAAAAAGCGCGAGGAGAAATTGCGGGCTGAAGGCCTGTGGTTTGAGGATGACGAAGACGAGGTCGATGACGCCGCCGATACGGATGCCAACGAGACACCAAAAGCATGAGCAAGAAGGCTCTGAAACGGATCGCCGCAGCGCTCGAGCGGATCAGTCCAAAATCGCTGGCGGCCCCTGATTTCAGCCAAGCCGATGGATTTGTCTGGCACGTCAGCCCGGATCGGTTGGATCCGGTGCCGGTCATCAACCGGGTCGAAATCGGCCTGCTGATCGGTATTGACCGGGCCCGGGATATCTTGTTGGAAAACACCCGCCAGTTTGCCCGTGGTTTGCCTGCGAACAATGTGTTGTTGTGGGGCTCGCGCGGGATGGGTAAATCGTCCTTGGTAAAGGCAGCCCATGCCGAGGTTGTCGCCACCGTCGGCAGCCTGAAACTGGTCGAGGTTCAGCGCGAAGATCTACCGTCGATCGGGCGGCTTTTGAACATTCTGCGCGCCAGCGACCAGCGGTTCCTGCTGTTTTGCGATGACTTGTCCTTTGGCAATGACGACAGCCATTATAAGTCGCTGAAAGCCGTGCTTGATGGCGGAATCGAGGGGCGCCCGGAAAACGTGGTTTTCTATGCCACATCCAACCGCCGCCATCTTATGCCCCGCGATATGATCGAAAACGAACGATCAACCGCGATCAGCCCGTCCGAAGCGGTCGAGGAAAAGGTTTCCTTGTCGGATCGTTTTGGCCTGTGGCTGGGGTTCCATCCGTGTGATCAGGTTCAGTATCTTGCGATGATCCGCGGCTATTGCACGGCTTATGGCATTGTGATCACTGATGAAACCTTGCGGGCCGAGGCGATAGAATGGCAGCAAACCCGCGGTGCGCGGTCGGGCAGGGTGGCGTGGCAGTATTTTGTCGATCTGGCCGGTCGGCAAGGCGTAAAAATTTAGATCGCGCAGTCACATTCGCACAACAACCGATTTCTCGGAGAAGTCCACAGTCACTGCCGGTTTGCGCCACTCGGTCAAAGAGGCCAGCATACCAAAATGCACATAGGCGGCACCCAGATCCTGCTCCATGTCTTTACCTTCGATCAGCGCCCAGTGTTCAAGGTTTGTCGCCAGCTTTTCGCCACGCCCACTTAGCGTCCACCGCCCGTTTTCGACGACGATATCGATATCACCCCCGTAGGGCAGCGAGGATTCCAGACATTGAATGGCCAAAAAGGCAAGCTTCACCTCGCGACGCTGCAATTCATGCATCGGATGCCACACGACGCTTAATCTGGCGCCGCGAAAATAGTCGTCCAAAATCGAGGCGATTTCGCCCCGTGCCAATGTCGCCCCTTTTGAAGCCTTGCCATAGGCCACCCGAAAGAATCGGATTTTTGAGTTTGCGTTTTCAATGCTTTGGGCGATCAGGTCCATTTCCGGCGTCTGGGCAAGGCCTGACATTACCAAAAGCTCGAGCCCATTGCTGATCGCCCCAAGAGGGCTGATCAAATCGTGACAAATCCGTGATCCAATCAAAGCGGTCAGGTCCTGGCGATCTTGATACACGTTCTGTCCTTTTTGACAGTGGCAACCGTTTTAAGAATAGTGATGCCATCAGGGGGGGTAACATGAAGTATATAACTCAACTATAAGCAGTAATTCAAGTCAAAGTTTCGTTCTTTACACCAATTGCCTTTCGACTGCTGCAAGCTTACACATCCTCTGATTTTCACCCCTAAATCGGTATCGCCTGACATTAACATGACCTCAGCTGATCGAAATTTTGCACTGAAGCTCGCGGATACCGAAGCAGAACTGATTGCGGCACAACGGTTGCGGTATCGCGTTTTTGTGACCGAACTTGGTGCGACAGGTCCAACGGTTGATCACGACCAGAAAATTGAGTCGGATGCGTTTGATAATGTTTACGATCATCTTTTACTGATTGACCGCGGTCGGGATCCGGCGAGTCTGGACCATGTTGTCGGCGTTTACCGGTTGTTGCGCGGGGCCGTCGCACGTGCTGGCCCCGGATTTTATTCGGCCGCGGAATACGATCTGTCGCCGTTGCTGAAGTCTGGCCGTAATCTGCTTGAACTGGGCCGCTCGTGTATCGACCCGAAAATTCGCGGCGGCGCGGGGATGTATCTGCTGTGGAACGCTTTGGCGGATTACGTCATCAAACACAAAATTGACGTGATGTTTGGCGTCGCCAGTTACCATGGAACCGATATCGACACGATTGCGCAGTCTTTATCTTACCTGCATCATCACCATCTGGCGGCCCCGGAAAATCGGGTCCGGGCGTTGAATGGTAACTATCAAAGGCTTGATATCATCGCGCCTGACATGATTGATCGCGATGTGGCGTTGGCGCAAACCCCCAGACTGATCAAAGCCTATTTGCGTTTGGGTGGTGCAATAGGCGATGGCGCCTTTATTGACCAAAGTTTTAACACTACAGACGTCTGCCTTTTGATGGATACCGCCAAGATGTCCGAGCGACACAAACAGGCCTATACCCGCCGTGTCGAAGGTCGCTCTGCATGAAATGGGATCCGACCGAAACCGTCGAAATCGAACCAATAGACCCAATCGGCTGGGCGCTGGTGTTTTTCCGGTTGAGTGGCATTGCCGTGGTCATTTACGGGTTGATGGTGGTTTTGGCCGTGACGCGGCTGTTAGAGTTTCCGTTTCGCAAACGCATCGTGTCGCCATTTGTCGTGCAACTGGCGTGCAAGGGATCGTTGTTCATTCTGGGCATTCCCGTCACCACCAAAGGCAAACCGATGCGCCACCGCGGCGCGGTTGTGGCCAATCACGCTTCGTGGCTGGATATCTTCACATTAAATTCCGCCCAACGGGTGTTTTTCGTGTCAAAAGCCGAGGTGGATAAATGGCCGGCAATCGGCCTGATCGCGCGCTCGACCGGAACCGTGTTTATTGAACGCCGCGCCAGTCACGCCAAAGTCCAGAAAACCCAGTTTGAAAAGCGGCTGATCACTGGCGACCGATTGCTGTTTTTCCCCGAAGGCACAAGCACCGACAGCATCAGTGTTCTGCCCTTCAAATCGACCTTATTCGCAGCATTCTTTGAAAAACATCTGGTCAGCACAATGTGGATTCAACCGGTTAGCGTGAATTACTTTGCCCCAAAAGGCGCTGATCCGCGATATTACGGCTGGTGGGGCGACATGGCGTTTTTCCCGCATTTTCTGAAATCTTTGGCCGCAAAACGAACCGGACGGGTCGAGATTTTGTTTCATCCACCCGTGGCGGTTTCTGATTTCAAAGATCGTAAATCTTTGGCACGCCATTGCGAAGATGCTGTCAGGGAAGGGTTGGCGGAACGGGGCGCTTAACAATTCGGCCCTCAGAAATGGTTACAAAGGCGCCAAAATCGCCTTCATCGCGGCAAGTGGAGTGTCACTTGCCCAAATCTCGGCCCCGATTGCCAGAAAATCTGTTACCGGCGCAAGTTGGCGCACCAGCTCTACGGTCAATCCACCTTCGGCAACGACCGGCACTTCGATCATCTCGCTCCACCATGCAAACAGATCAAGATCAACCACGCTGCCATCGCCAAGCGCCGAGGTTGAGACTGGGCCAAATGTAACATAGTCCGCCCCGATTTCGCCTGCCGACAGACCCGAATGTTTTGAGGTTCCACAATAACAGCCGATAATTGCTTCCTGGCCAAGGTCTTTGCGCACGTCCCGCAACAGTCGTGGTCCGTCACTTAAATGGCAGCCGTCCAGACCCAATCGCTCCACAAGGCGGAAATGGTCCTCAACGACCAGTGCCACATCGCGGGCATGGCAAATCTCGCGCAGGTGATCGGCGGACCGGGCGATTGTATCCTCGTCCTTGCTGGCCAGCGACAGGCGCATACAGGCAACGGCTTGCGAATCCAGAATCTCGGCCAAAACATCCCCATATCCGCTCAGATCAAACTGCGGTGGCGAAATCAGATAGATCTGCGGTTTAGATACGTTGGCCATGTGGGACTCCTGCGTTTTGTCCGCTCTTAACCGGCTTTATCAACCAATGCTACTTGGCAGGCAAGGTGCTGATGAAATGTTTTGCAAGTGCCACCAATTGCCCGCGCGCATCGTCGTTTTCCATGCCTTCATCACTAAGATCAATCATCCCGCCCATTTTGCGTCCGGTGAATTGTATCGGCCCGGCCCCTTCAATGGTCAGCGCGGCGGCCTCGTTGTCCTTGCCAACCCGAAACATCCCGCCGTCTTTGTGCACACCACACAGCATATTACCCCACTGCATGAAAGCGATGCCGCCGAACGTCTTTTTCTCAACGATACCGACCTGATCGGCCAGATCATCGCGCAACACCTGCGCCAGCCCTTCGTCATATGCCATCGCCATCTCCTTGCGTCTGGGGTGGCGCAAAGGTATCACGCCCGCAGCCCAAAGGGGAGAGGCCACCGATGTCAGGGACAGATCACTCGCAGGATCAGGGTTGGACCGGGCCGCAACCGGTTTTCGTGCTGGTGCGCCCGCAAATGGGCGAAAACATCGGGGCTGCGGCGCGCGCAATGTGGAATTTCGGCCTTGATCGGTTGCGTCTGGTTGATCCGCGCGACGGCTGGCCCAATCCGCGCGCTGTCGCGATGGCCACGGGGGCCGGGCAGGTTCTGGATCATGTTGAAGTTGTCGCCGATACCCCCGCAGCCCTTGTTGATATGAACTATGTGTTTGCCACAACCGCGCGCAACCGTGATCTGACCAAACCCGTTGTCAGCCCGGAACGCGCGATGGAGCAAGCACGGGCGATGATCGCAGCCGGCCAAAAAATTGCCGTGATGTTTGGCCCCGAACGTGCCGGCCTTGAGAACGAGGATGTCATTCGCGCCAATGCCCTGATCTCGGTGCCGGTCAATCCGGCCTTTGGGTCCCTCAATCTCGCGCAATGTGTCTTGCTGACAGCGTACGAATGGCGGCGGCAGACCCAGGACGTTCCGCCCGAATTTCTGCGGATGCAGAACGCCAAAATGGCCACCGGGGTCGAGATTGAAAAGCTTTTTCAGCATTACTTTGAACGGCTGGACGAAAAGGGCTTCTTTTGGCCTGATCACAAAGCCGCCCCGATGGCACAGACATTGCGCAATATGTTCAGTCGGATGCCGCTGACCGATGCCGACGTGCGCACGATGCACGGCATTTTACGCGCTTTGACGAAAACCCGTTAATCCGCCGCCAATTCGTCCAGATATTCTGCCGAAAAATCGGTGCGCAGCTGCACCCACATCGGGAGGTGATCTGACATCTGAAAGGTGCGCCAATAGGTCTGGTAATAGGTCGATTCATTTTCACGCGGCTCGCCTGACGATATCGTGTCGTAAGCTTCGCCCATTTGCGGCACATAAATCGGTTCATCCGCATCCGTGTAAACCGTGTCAAAATAGTTGAACACACCGGCCTTCCCAGTCAGTTCCATCCGCTTTTTCACTGGATGAATCGCAATCTGATCGTATTTGCGTTTTTTCTTGCCGGTATTGGTTTCCGGCAAAGCCTGCAAACTGGGATCAATGTAAAACCCGGCATCGGTCAGGGCTTTCATCGTGATGTCGCCGGCGCCATAGATGTTGAAATCCCCCAGCAGGATCAGGTTGGAATAATCTCGCCGCTCACGTGCGCGTTTGCCCAAAATCTGCGCCAAAACCTCGATCTCCTTGGCGCGTTTGGGGTTGTCTGCCTCGTCATCGCCGTAAAGAATATGCACCGTACATAGAACCAGATGCGACCAGCCAGCCCGAAAAACGCTGATATAGGGCGTGCGGTAAAGCTGCATACTGGGGTCGTACCGGATCAGTTTGTTGCCCTCCTTAACCTCGATCGGCGGCACCACAATTTCACCGGCCATAGACGAGAATGAAATCGAGCGTTTGTCATATATAAACGCCATCCGCTCACGATTGCCCGGCGTGCCTTCGGAAACATCCGACACCAGATAATCCCAATTGCTGTCTCCAAGAATACGGACAACAGATTTCAGCGCATCCAGATCCTCGCGCACTTCCTGCACTGCAATAATATCAAAATGCGAGATAATCTCGGCAATATAGAACAGACATTCCTGCGAACGTTGCCCATAAGACGGCGCGTCAAACTCTCGGATGTTCCAGGTGGCCAACAGGGTTTCGGTCGGCGATTTGGCAGGCACTTCGGCTGCCAATTTGGCCTTCAGTAATTTCAACCGATCAGCAATGCGTTTTTTATCGGGATTGTGGTTCAGGTTTGCATAGAACATTGTGACCTCGAAAAATGACTTGGGAATAGATGCGCCATATTAGCCTGAAAGGTGGATTCTCTCAAGAATTGCTGCATTCGGGTGGACCACGTTGCGCCAAGGCGATATTTCAAACGCGACAAAGGCTAATCAGGATCTGGCGAAATGGCTGAGAAACGCAATATATTCGAAGATGTTGCCGCGGATGGACCGCAGGCAAATATTCCTAAAACCAGCCTGATCGACGGCGACAAAAATCGCTCAAGGCGCAGGATCAGGATTTGGCTGCATGTTTTGTTGGCCTTGGTCGCGGTGATGATCGTTGTGGGCGGTCTGACGAGGTTAACCGATAGCGGCCTGTCGATCACCGAATGGAAACCGGTGACAGGTGCAGCTCCACCGTTAAGCGAAGCTGCATGGAATGAAGCTTTCACAAAATACCAGCAAACCCCTGAATTCAGGCTGCAAAACAGCGCGATGACAGTGGCCGAGTTTAAGTCGATTTATTGGTGGGAATGGGCGCACCGGCAGTTAGGGCGGGTGATTGGCTTGGTTTGGGCCGTTGGTTTCCTTTGGTTCCTGGCCCGCCGCCAAATCCCGACCGGCTGGACCGGACGTTTGGTTTTGATCGGCGCACTTGGCGGGCTACAGGGGGCAATTGGCTGGTGGATGGTTTCAAGTGGCCTGACCGGGCGGATGGTTGACGTGGCCAGTTACCGGTTGGCAATTCATCTGGGACTGGCGTTTATCATCATGGGCCTGATCGTCTGGTACAGTATGCTGCTGAAACGCGGTGACGGCGATCTGATGCAAGCGCGGCGCAATCGCGAAGGCGGGCTCGCGCGACTGGCGACCTGGCTTGGTCTGGCGGCGTTCCTGCAAATATTGCTGGGTGCTTTGGTGGCAGGTATCGACGCCGGGCGCGGCTATATTGATTGGCCGTGGATGAACGGTGAATTTCTGCCCTCGGAAAGCTTTGACTACAGCCCTCTCTGGACCAACTTCTTCGAAAACCCCGCCTTGGTGCAGTTTGATCACCGGATGCTGGGCTATCTGGTGTTTCTGTTGGCCGGTTTCGCATGGTGGCAAAGCCGTAAAAGTCCGCTGCGGGCGACCAAGCAAGCCTTTGACATGGTAATGGCCGCTGTGTTCCTGCAAGCCGTGCTGGGGATTGCCACCGTACTTTACGCCGCACAGGTGCATATCGCTATCACCCATCAAATCGGGGCGATTGTGGTGATCACGCTGATTCTTCGAACGCGATTCGCGGCAATGTACCCTGCGCAACAATCATTAAGGTAACGCTATGCAAGACATCTATACCGCGCTGATGGCGCATGTGCGCGAAACCACCGCGCTTTCGCAGGTTTCCGGATTGCTGGGCTGGGATCAGGAAACCATGATGCCCAAAGGCGCTGCTTTGCAACGCAGCGAATGGTCGGGTGCGATGGAAAACGTCGTCCATGCCCGCACGACGGACCCGAAGATTGGCGAATGGCTCGACAAAC
>DJBQ01000021.1:594-7004 GCA_002430125.1 Rhodobacterales bacterium UBA5972 | reverse complement strand
CTCCTCAGTTGGTTGAGTTGGCCGACTAACAAACCGGTTGGTTAGTTTTGGCGCAAATTCTTATAGCCCAACGATGCGCAAGGCTCGGGCCTGTCCGTCCAGAATTGCCTCGGGGCGGTTTTCGATTTTTGAGGCAACAAGGCAGCCGTTCATATTCGCCATCAAACTAGCCCCAAGGTCAGATTTGTCGCCCGCGGCGGGAAGTTCATCGGCAATTGCCTGGTAATATTTGGTAAAGCGGGCAAAGGCCCGGCCCACCCCGATGCGGATTTCCTCAGTTGTGGTGGCCAATTCAACCCCGATATTCACGAAAGGACACCCCCGGCAGCGCCCCTCGGACCGATGCATCGAGGCGTGCATATCGTAAACCTTGGTATAGATGCCGTTCAGGCGGCCCAATGGGTCGGCGGTTTCAGCGAAGGTTGATGCGTATATATAGTCTTCGGACAGTTCAGCCGCGCGCTGCACGGCCGCTACCGCCAACTCTTCTTTCGACGCGAAATACTGGTAAACCGTCGCCTTGTTCAGGCCCGCCGCCCGACTAAGGGCGTTCATGTTCACCCCGTGATAGCTTTGCTGCCAAAACAGATCTAGGGCAGTGTCCAAGATGTGGTTTCTGGTGTCTTCACGTTTCATGCAGCCATACCTAACCAACCGGTTGGTTATGTCGAGTCACATGCTTGTGAGACGCTCAATTGCAGCCACGCTGCCTGCCAAAGGCATAGCCCATCCCGGATTAACCGGAACGGGCCAGTTGCTGCGCCGTCAGTTGAGCCGAACGCCCTCCGGCGCATGGTCTGCATTGCTGATGCCATTGATCACAAGCCCCACGTCATCGGCCGAAACCTCGACCTCGGCCCCATCCAGCACCTTGCCGCTCAGCAGCAATTCAGCCAATGGATTCTGCAACGCCTTTTGGATCACGCGTTTCAGTGGCCTTGCGCCATAAACCGGGTCATAGCCCTGATTGGCCAACCAGGTTTGCGCGGCTTCGTCCACATCCAGATGGATTTTCCGCCCGCCAAGCCGCTTATCAAGGATTGCCAGTTGGATATCCACGATCCCGTCCATATTGGCACGGCTGAGGCGGTCAAACAGCACAATCTCGTCTAAACGGTTCAGGAACTCGGGGCGGAAATGCGCCCGCACGGCGTCCATCACCTCTTCGCGGACGGACGACGCATCGGACCCATCCGGCAACAGGCTTAACGCCTGCGAGCCAAGGTTGCTGGTCAGGATAATCAGCGTCTGCTTGAAATCCACCTTGCGGCCCTGCCCGTCGGTCAGAACCCCGTCGTCCAGCACCTGAAGCAGCACGTTAAACACATCCGGATGCGCCTTTTCGACCTCGTCAAACAGCACCACCTGATAGGGCCTGCGCCGCACAGCTTCGGTCAGAACGCCGCCTTCATCATACCCGACATAGCCCGGAGGCGCGCCGATCAGACGGGAAACCGCGTGTTTTTCCATAAACTCCGACATATCAATCCGCACCATAGCGGTGTCGTCATCAAACAGAAATTCGGCAAGTGCTTTGGTCAGTTCGGTCTTGCCGACCCCGGTTGGTCCAAGGAACAGGAACGACCCCTGCGGGCGGTGCGGGTCATTCAACCCAGCCCGCGCACGCCGTACAGCGTTGGAAACGGCCTTCACCGCTGCCGCCTGCCCGATCACCCGTTTGCCAAGCTGGTCTTCCATCGCCAGCAGTTTATCGCGCTCGCCTTCCAGCATTTTGTCTACCGGAATGCCGGTCCAACGCTCAACCACCCCGGCAATCTGTTCGGGGCCAACCGCCTCCTCGACCATCACGTCGTCTTCAGCACTTTCCGCCTCGCCCAGCTTTTTCTCAAGCCCGGGGATCACCCCATATTGCAGCTCGCCCATCTTGGCCAAATCACCGGCACGACGCGCAGTTTCAAAATCATTTCGGGCGCGATCCAGCAATTCCTTGATGTCACGCGCACCGGCAAGCTTGTCGCGCTCTGCCTGCCACTGGGCGGTCATTTGGCTGGATTTCTCCTGCAGATCCGCCAGATCCTTTTGCAACTTGGCCAAGCGGTCTTTCGAGGCAGCGTCAGTTTCCTTTTTCAACGCCTCAGCCTCGATCTGCTTTTGCAACAGCTCGCGGTCAATCGCGTCCAAAGCTTCGGGCTTGCTGTCGACTTCCATCCGCAACCGGCTGGCAGCTTCGTCCATCAGGTCGATGGCCTTATCCGGCAAAAACCGATCTGTGATATAGCGGTGCGACAACGTCGCCGCCGCCACCAACGCACTATCAGAAATCCGGATACCGTGGTGCAGCTCGTATTTTTCCTTGATGCCGCGCAGAATCGCGATGGTGTCGTCCACGGTCGGCTCTTGGACGTACACGGACTGGAAGCGGCGAGCCAGGGCCCCGTCTTTCTCGATGTTGGTGCGGTACTCGTCCAGCGTGGTGGCGCCCACAAAGTGCATGGCACCGCGGGCGAGGGCTGGTTTGAGCATGTTAGACGCGTCCATACTGCCCCCTGTGCTGCCTGCACCGACGAGGGTGTGCACCTGACGAGCGTGAATGCAAAGTGTGCTGCCTGCCTGTCTGTCTGTCTGTCTNNCTTGCGGTATTCATCCAGCGTGGTCGCCCCGATACAATGCAATTCACCCCGCGCCAGCGCCGGTTTAATCAGGTTGGCCGCATCCATCGCACCTTCGGATTTCCCAGCACCAACCAGCGTGTGCATTTCGTCAATGAACAGAATGATTTCGCCGTTTGCCGCCGTAACCTCGTTCAGGATCGATTTCAGACGCTCCTCAAACTCGCCGCGATATTTCGCACCGGCAATCAGCGCGCCCATATCCAGCGCCATCAGCTTTTTGTTGGCCAGACTTTCCGGCACATCGCCATTGACGATACGCAATGCCAGCCCCTCGGCAATGGCGGTTTTACCCACGCCGGGTTCGCCGATCAAAACCGGGTTGTTCTTGGTGCGCCGCGACAGAACCTGCATCGTCCTGCGGATTTCTTCATCCCGCCCGATGATCGGGTCAATCTTGCCGTCACGCGCAGCTTCGGTCAGATCGCGGGCATATTTCTTCAACGCTTCATACGTGTCTTCGGCACTGGCACTGTCAGCCTTGCGCCCCTTACGCACGTCATTGATCGCGCTGTTCAACGCCTGCGCTGTTACACCGCCGTCTTTCAACGCGGCCTGCGCAACCGATTTTACGATGCACAAGGCCGTCAGAATCCGTTCAACCGGCACAAAACTGTCACCGGCCTTTTTGGCAACGGTTTCCGCCTCGTCCATAACCTTGGCCGTCAGAGTATCGACATAAATCTGGTCATCGCCACCACTAACCTTGGCGATTTTACTTACTGCCAGATCGGCCGCAGTTTTCACCGCTTTGGCATCGCCACCGGCAGCCGAAATCAGATTGGCCGCCAGCCCTTCACTGTCATCCATCAGGGCTTTCAGCAGGTGTTCGGGCACAATCCGTTGATGGCTCTCACGCATCGCGATTGTTTGGGCGGCCTGAATGAAACCGCGCGACCGTTCGGTGAACTTTTCAAGGTTCATTTGTCTCTCCTCTATACAGCACCTGCCGGATTTGACGCCCGAAATCGGCGCATCAGGATGCAGGCCTTTGCAGCAGAAATGGGAAGCCGATCCCATCATGACAACCCCACCGATGCCACCGCCTCGCCGAAAACTTCACCAATCCTTTGATCCAGATCAAAGCCGTGCTAGAATTTGCCGAACCGACTGAGGGTATCATGACAACACTTGCCGAAATCCGCGCCAAATCAACATGGGGCGACATTATCGAGGGCCAGCCACAGCACGCGGCGATTGCCATCCTGATGACCGCCGGAGCCTGCGCATTGCTGAAATCACCCGAAGGCACCGCAACGCTTTTGGGCCTCAGCCCCGTTTGTTGGGCGCAGGTCAGCATCCTGCTGGCGTTGATCCACCAAGTACTGGTCGCCGGAATTTTCCGCCTGCAACTGCACAAAAACCTGATGACCCGCCTGTTTGGCGATAAAGACATGAAAGTCTGGGCCGCCCTGTTCATGCCGCTGCTGATCGCCCGCCCGCTTAGCATGATCATGGTTGGCTGGGCCGATGCCGGCCCCGGCCTGACCGATTACCGCAACATTGAAATCGGTCTTGGCGTGGCTCTTATCGCCGTGGCAGCTTATGGCATGCATTCCGTCCTGACCTATTTCACCCTGCCCCGCGCCCTTGGCGGCGATCACTTCCGCGACGAATATCTGGCGATGCCGATGGTTGATAAAGGCCTGTTCAAATTCACCGCCAATGGCATGTACGGGGTGGTGTTCCTTGGCCTCTGGGGTATCGCGCTGCTGTTCGGGTCATGGAACGCGCTGGTCGTGGCCTTGTTTCAGCACGCCTATATCTGGGTGCATATGTATTGCACCGAAGCACCTGACCTCAGGCGGATGTTCCCCGGCACCCCGCTTGCCACTTAAACGCCGCAGGACTATGACGGGCCGAACCCAAGCCCGGAGCCCAGAATGACCAAATCCGACGACCGACTGATCGTGGCCCTTGATGTGCCAAACGCCCTTGACGGTCTGGCTCTGGCCGAACAACTGGGCGACAGCGTGTCGTTTTATAAAATCGGCCTTGGCATGCTAACCGGCGGCGGCCTGGCGCTTGCGGACGAGCTGAAACAGGCCGGCAAACGGGTTTTCCTGGATATGAAGCTGTTTGATATCGGCGCCACCGTCGAAAGCGCAGTGCGCGGCCTTGCGCAATATGAATTCGACTTCCTGACTGTCCACGGCGACCCCTACGTCGTTCGCGCCGCCGCCGAAGGCCGCGGCGACAAGCCAACCAAAATCCTCGCCGTCACAATCCTAACCTCGCTTGATCGCGATGATCTTGACGGCGCACTGATCAAACAAGGCGACATTCGCGATCTGGTGGTCGAACGCGCCTGTAACGCCTTCGCGGCTGGTGCCGACGGCGTCATCGCCTCCCCACTCGAGGCAGCAATGATCCGCGCCCTGCCAGAAAGTGACGGCAAACTGATTGTCACCCCCGGCGTGCGTTTGCTCGGCAACGATACAAACGACCAAAAACGAATCGCAACGCCGGCGCAGGCGATAAAAAGCGGTGCTGACCACATCGTTGTTGGCCGCCCGGTCACCCGCGCCGAAAACCCAAAACAGGTGGCGCAAGCGATCATCGCCGAAATACGCCGCGCCCATATCACAAACGCCACGCCAGCCCGCTAATTCCACCCGGCCCATCATAGTTTCAAAAATACTCAAATCCGGCCCGCAGGGCCTAAAAGGCGTGGCCCCACAGGGGCCTCCTTTGCGTTCCCTGCAATCTATGGTAATCTGTCCCCAGACTCAGCAACCAGACCGGACACACCATGACACCGCAAAAAACCGAGGAAGAAAGCATCACCATTTCCTATCTCGCCCTGCGCAAAGCGGTGGGCATCATCGGTCTGGGCGTTCCGACCATTTTGGCCCTGACCGGGATGATTTTCCTCAAAGGCGGCATCGAGCCTTCGATCAGTCATTTCTATTACACCAGCATGGGCGACTTTTTCGTTGGCTCGCTCTGCGCTATCGGGGTCTTTCTGATCTCGTATCGCGGTTACAAACCTCAATATGACGAAAAAATCTCTGACCGCACACTCGGGTGGATCACCGGCGCCGCCGCCATCGCGGTCGCACTGTTTCCGACCGATCCGCTGTGTGTGTCAGACACTGGTCAGGCGCTGCTGGCTTGCCCGGTGTCCAATCTTGCCAAGATACATTTCACCTCGGCCGCAGTATTTCTGTTTGGCCTTGGCGTCTTCTCCTTTTTCAAGTTCCCGCGTTACGACCCAGACATCGGCCTCAGTACCGTCAAGGCTGGACGCGTCAAGTATTACCGTGCTTGCGGCATTGCGATCTTTGTCAGCCTTGTCGCAATTGCTCTGTTGAAACTTTATGTCCGCCAAACCCAAAATGACTTTCCCTTGCCCAACTGGATGTTCTGGTTTGAATCGATCGCCGTCGTGGCTTTTGGCATTTCCTGGCTGATCAAAGGCGAAAGTATCGAAACGGTGAAAACCCTGCTTGGCCGCACCCCTCCCAGCACTTAGACTGGCGCCACCAGCAACCCGTTCATCCGGTGCCAAATGCCCGCCCTTTGCCGCGACTGCCTGACCGAGATCGCACCAGCTCCGCGCTGCCCGAATTGCCGTTCGCCGCGGGTGTTGGCGCACGCTGAACTGTTCAGCCTGACCATCGCCCATATGGATTGCGACGCGTTTTACGCCAGCGTGGAAAAGCGCGACAATCCCGAACTCCGCAATCAGGCCGTCATCGTTGGCGGCGCGCATCGCGGTGTAGTGTCCACCTGCTGTTACATTGCCCGGATCAAAGGCGTGCGCTCGGCCATGCCGAT
>DJBQ01000021.1:0-437 GCA_002430125.1 Rhodobacterales bacterium UBA5972 | reverse complement strand
GTCTATGTCGAAGTCTCCAGGCAAATCCGCGAGATGATGAAGGAAATGACCCCCGCAATCGAACCCTTGTCGCTGGACGAGGCCTTTTTGGATCTGACCGGCACTGAACGCCTGCACCACGCGCCCGCCGCGCTGCAACTGGCGCGACTGGTCAAACGGATGGAGGTGGAACTCGGCATCTCAGGTTCTATCGGCCTTAGCCACAACAAGTTTCTGGCGAAGATCGCGTCAGACATCGACAAACCGCGTGGATTTTCGGTGATCGGCAAGGACGAGACTGACGCCTTTTTGCGGGGGAAACCTGTCGGGCTGATTTGGGGCGTTGGCAAAGCCTTTCAGACCACTTTGGAACGTGACGGCATCCGTACCTTTACCGATCTGTTGCGGTGGGACCGCAAAGACCTTGGGGCCAGATACGGCACGATGGGGGATCGCTT
>DJBQ01000050.1 GCA_002430125.1 Rhodobacterales bacterium UBA5972 | reverse complement strand
TACGTGCATGACAATATCCGCGACGGTGCCGCTATTGCCTTTGCCCACGGCCTGAACATCCATTTCGGCCTGATCGAAGCCAAACCCGGCATCGATATCATCATGATGGCCCCCAAAGGCCCCGGCCACACCGTGCGCGGCGAGTTCACCAAAGGCGGCGGTGTGCCCTGCCTTGTGGCCGTCCATAACGACGCCTCTGGCAAAGCCATGGAAATCGGCCTGTCTTACTGCTCGGGCATTGGCGGCGGCCGCTCCGGCATAATTGAGACCAACTTCCGTCAAGAATGCGAAACCGACCTGTTCGGCGAACAAGCGGTTCTGTGCGGCGGTCTGGTTGAACTGATCCGTATGGGTTTTGAAACTCTGGTCGAGGCGGGTTACGAACCGGAAATGGCCTATTTTGAATGCCTGCACGAAGTGAAACTGATCGTCGATCTGATCTATGAAGGCGGCATCGCCAACATGAACTATTCGATCAGTAACACGGCAGAATACGGCGAATATGTCTCTGGCCCCCGCGTGCTGCCATATGCCGAGACGAAAGCCCGGATGAAAGACATCCTGACCGACATTCAGACCGGTAAATTCGTGCGTGACTTCATGCAGGAAAATGCGGTTGGCCAGCCGTTCTTCAAAGCGACCCGCCGGATCAACGACGAACACCAAATCGAAAAAGTCGGCGAAACCCTGCGCGGCATGATGCCGTGGATTTCCGCAGGCCGGATGGTCGATAAAGCCAAGAACTAAGGACACTCTCTGGCCGGAAAGCCTTGGTTTTCCGGCGCCCGGGTGCTAAAGAACACCGGATAATACTTTCTGCGCAGGAGGGAGAGCCTGCGTAAAAGCGAAACGGCCCGGGGGAGAATCCGGGCCGTTTCTATGTTCAACACCAGCAATGGGAGGAAAGCCGGCGCTGAATTCCGTTCGCTTATGTGCGCGGTAAAATCCTGCCGACATGCGCCGGGATACCAGCACGTTCAACATTGATCGCCACCAATTGCGCATCGGTCATCTGGTTCATCACCGAAATCAACCGGGCAGTTTGGTGCCGGTAAAAGCTGTTTGCCATACTGGTTTTGAATCTGCCAAACAGATCGGCAATAAACGGGAAGGCTTGCGAGGCGCGGGCTGTGTTCAGATCAAGCGTGCTCATTTCAAGGTCACTTTCATTGCTTCATCGCGCGCAATCCCCTGGATCGCACAGCGGGAAATTCCGATATCCGCCAAATCGCGGTTGCTTAAGGCTTCTAGTTGCGTTTTGGTTTCGCGGAACGCGCGCACCCGTGCACTGGTAAGATTGAAGGCCGCGATCTCGCGGGAAATGAAGTTTTGAACGGCTTCAAACCCTGTCGAAAACGGTTTGGTGTTCAGTGTGATTGGCATTGCCATCGGGGTATTCCTGTAATGCTGCATTGCAGCGTTCGTGCTGCACTGCAGTATTTGGGCATTTAACCGACAGAAACAACCGATGATTTTGCATAGCTGCATCCCGCTCAGCGAAAAGCTGACTTTAGGACAGGCGCAAAAATAGTTTCGAACAATCAATTGATCTTAAAAGGATTTCCAAAACCCCGGCAATCAACCGTTCAGAAGTTGCCTAAAGTTTTACGAGTATTTGCACAAATTTTCGCGCCCACAACGCTGTGCAGAGACTTAATATCGTCCGATATCGATCGACACTTTTGCCAAAACCTTGCCAGCGGCATCCCGCGCCGTCACATCCGCCGAATACCGGTTGCCGCGTCCACCCGAGCACGGCGGCAGATATCCTGGCGAGGCATAGTTTCCGGTACTGCGCGCCTTTTTGACCACGACCGCCCCATGGCCAAGGGACTTGGTCATCCCCGGCACCGCCGGTAATTTCGCCGAAGTCCCTTTGACCGCGAAGCCAATTGTACCGTGACCGCCATTGCTTGACAGCGGCGGATAGGATTTGTCGTTAAACGCAACCACAACAGAAACTGTGCCTTCGGGCAGGTCGGAAACCTGCATCGGCGGCGTCGATCCTTTGCCGCCATCCAGCACACATTGCTGCCCGGCCGGTACTTTTTTACCGTTCCATGGGGCCAAGAGTTTCACCGTCATACCGGCGGCAAATGTCGGTGTAACCATCGCTAAGAACAACACCGTCAAAGCGGTGCGGCCTAAAATAGACATGGAGTCCTCCTGATAAAGACAACTTCAGGCTGCCGAAATCAGGTTATTTCGTCAACGAAAAAGATTAGACCGCCCGTTTAACTGCCACCAGAATACTGTCGATGGTCGTAGCCAATAGCGTTTCATCTTCGCATTCGCCCATAACCCGTAACAACGGTTCCGTGCCGGATTTGCGGATCAACAGACGACCCTTGTCTTTCAGGCGCGTCTCGGCCTTTTGGATCGCCAAGATAACCGCGGCATCTAACATCGGGTCTTTTTGGGCGCTGAACCGCACATTCATTAAAATCTGTGGGCACGGTTCGAACACCCGCGTCAATTCGCTGGCCTTTTTGCCGGTTTCAACCATGGCGGCCAGAAACTGCAATCCGGCGATCAACCCGTCACCGGTGGTTGCGAAATCGGTCATGACGATATGGCCGGATTGTTCACCGCCCAAGTTGAAACCGCCCGCACGCATCGCTTCGACCACATAACGATCCCCGACACTTGTGCGGCGCATCTTGATGTTTTTGCTGGCCAGAAACCTTTCCAACCCCAGATTTGACATTACCGTGGTGACCAAAGTACCGCCCGCCAGCCGCCCTTCATGCGCCCATCTTGACGCGATGAGCCCCATTATCTGATCGCCATCTGCGACTTTTCCGGTTTCATCCAAAATCATCACCCGGTCCGCGTCGCCATCAAGGCAGATGCCAACATCGGCCCCATGTTCCAGAACCGCCGCCGACGCGCGGGCCGTATCGGTTGACCCACAACCGTCATTGATGTTGAACCCATTGGGCGACACCCCGATCGGGATAACCTCGGCGCCTAATTCCCACAAAACATCCGGCGCCGCCTTATATGCCGCGCCATTGGCGCAATCGACAACCACCTTCATCCCGTCAAGCCGACCGCGATAAGGAAAGGTCGTTTTGGCATATTCAACATATCGCCCTCGCCCGTCATCAATCCGGGTGACACGGCCGATATTTTCGGGTTTGCTCAATTCAACACCGGTGTTCAACAAACGCTCGATCTCGGCTTCAGCCTCGTCAGATAATTTATAGCCGTCGGGACCGAAAAACTTGATGCCGTTATCTTGATGCGGGTTATGCGACGCCGAGATCATCACCCCAAGATCGGCCCGCATCGAATGCGTCAGCAATCCGACCGCCGGTGTCGGCACCGGGCCGAGCAAAAACACGTTCATCCCCGTCGATGTTAACCCGGCCGTCAGCGCGTTTTCCAGCATATAGCCCGACCGGCGGGTGTCTTTGCCGATCACCACCCGGTGTTCCTGCTTATCTTTGCCAAAATATCGCCCAGCGGCGGCACCCAGTTGCATCGCAACCTCGGCAGTCATCGGATATGTGTTGGCGCGACCGCGCACGCCGTCTGTGCCAAACAGGTTTCTGCTCATGGTCCAACCTTTTTTGTGCTCGCGTTATCGCGATGCCTGCCACAGGGCCAGCGCCTGCTTTGTCTCGCTTATATCATGAACGCGCAGCAACTGAACCCCTTGCCTGACAGCTTCCAGCCCCAAGGCAATCGACCCTGGCGCGCGTTTGTCGGCCTGCGGTTCGCCGCCAATGGTGCCGATGAACTTTTTGCGCGAAACGCCCAGCAAAACCGCACAACCAAGCCCGTGAAACAGCGACAGCCCCTTGATCAGCGCCAGATTATGACTGTTCTTTTTGCCAAACCCGATCCCCGGATCGACCACGATACGACTGCGCGGAATGCCAAAAGCCTCGCAATAGGCGACCCTTTCGGCAAGATAGTCGTAAACATCCAGCAAAACATTGTCGTAGACCGGGTTGTCTTGCATGGTTTTCGGATCGCCCAAAGCATGCATCAGGCAGACCGGTACATGCGCATCGCGCAGGGTTTCCGCCATGTCAGGATCAAATTCCAGGGCCGAGACATCGTTGATCATCCCAGCCCCAGCCGCCAATGCCCTGGCGGCGACGTCAGCTTTGCGGGTATCCACCGAAACCGGACAAATCACGCCTGCCTGAGCAAGTGCTTTTATCACCGGCAGAATGCGCGCGGCTTCTTCTGCTTGCAAAACCGCATCCGACCCAGGACGGGTCGACTCGCCACCGATATCCAGAAAGTCAGCACCCGCTGCAATCAGGCTTTGTGCCTGCGCGATAGCACCTGCGGCATCTGCAAACCGTCCACCATCGGAAAAACTGTCAGGTGTTACATTCAGAACGCCCATCAAACGGGGTTGATCCAGCGAGACCTCGCAAATTGGGCCACGTTGCGCCGTCAGGTTCAACAGAACAGCCGCCGGAATATCCTGCGCCTGCACCAGTTCCGCCTGCTCACTGCGCGACAGCCGCTGTGCATGGCTAAACCAAACAGGCCCGCCAGCCAGAAATGCCGCTCCGTTCGGAACAGCCGCGTCAGTTTGCGCGATCGGACGATAATAGGCGTCTTGTGCTTGGCTCATCAAAGCTCAGAGGGCTTTTGCACGACCCGCACGTCAACGCCCGTTTTTGCCGTCTGGTGCTTCCCTAGAACCACCAACGCCTCGGCCGAAATTTCAGCGGCCAGCCACCCGGCCAGCCCAATGGCCGAGGTGTCCTTGGTTTTATGCTCGCCCGCCGCGTCAAGCACCAGTTTTGACGGCGCCCAAACCGAAAGCTGATCGTGCTTGGTAGCCCAATCAAGCTCGGTCCGGCTGTTCACCACAACACATCTTTTGTCTTTGCCGGCCAAAACCCAGGCATTTTGTTCAATACTCAGCAACGCAATCCGCCGGTTGGCCGCTGCCACGTCCGCTTGCGGCGTCACTTCCCGCGCCTGCTCGACGCAAATAATCGCCGGCATGTCATGCGCACTGATCGCATCGAGCCAACTGCCGAGGGCATCGGAAAACAGCACCGAATTCGGCAGAAAAACCACCATCGGATGCACGGCTTGCGGCATCTGCCGGGGCCGTTCACCCAGCGGGCGCACAACATCGCCGCCTTCAATACGATTGCGTGCAATTTCGACGCCCAAGGTGCCGGGAATACGATCCAGCTTTTCGATCCGCACAAACGCGCGCACCGCTTTGCGATTGTCCAAAACCCGATCCGCAATGCGTTCCGCCAGCGTTTCCAGCAGGTTAATCCGCTCAGCGGCCAATTGTTCCTCGATCGCCTCGATGATTGTGTCGTAAGACAGGACGATATCAACATCGTCAGACCGCGCCGCAGCATGACGCGAAACCTCGACAACGACGTTGAAACGAATGCGCTGGGTCACGCCGCGTTCCGATTGAAACGCGCCGATTTCCACGTCGCGCGTGTAATCGCGCACCGATATGCGGTCTAATGGATCGCCGCTCCTGGTCGCCAGGGAACGGACATGCGGCAACTCAAACGCCAGGCTGGTTTCGTCTGTCATGCTTCACCCCGCGCCTTCAGGCCGTTTCCCGTGGTCCAACTATAGGGACAACCGCCATCCGGCAAGGCGGAATTCCGACGCCTTGCTGTATGCCAGCGAAATATTGCTCGACTCAAACCGGCCAAGTAAGACATCTTTTCAGATAATTTCTTTGGGTTACGAGGTTAGAATGAGAAAACTGACACTGCTGGCAGCGACTATAGGGGTATTAGCGATCCCCACAGGCCAAGCGTTGGCAGCTTGCACGGCGCCAAGTTATTCAAGCGCGATGCGTAAAGCCATCCCGACAACGGGCATCAATCAGGCACAGTTTTCGCAAGCCCTGCAATTGGCAGCCAGCTTTGTACGCTGCAAGGCCGGGACCAAACCCCTTGCGCTGCATCCAAAACTGACCACCGTCGCCGCGACCCACAGTCAATGGATGGCGAAACACGCCAAGCTTAGCCATAAGTCGACGGTTTCCGGGATGCAGAGCATGGCAATCCGCCTGCGCTCGACTGGTTTGCGCATCGGTGCCGGCGCTGAAAACATTGCCGGTTTCGAACGATATAATTTCCCGGCTGGCGCTTTCACAATCACCAATGCCGCCACCTGCAAATTCAAGAGCCAAAGCGGGAAACCAATCCCGGCCCATAGTTATGCCAGTTTAGCCGAAACGGTGGTCGCTGGGTGGATGGGATCCCCGGGTCACCGCAAAAATCTGTTAAACCGGCAGTATCAACACACCGGAGGCGGCTTAGGGTTCGACCCGAAAGCCCAGTTTTGCGGGCGATTTTACATCACACAGGATTACATAAAATGGCACGGTCCGGCGTCAGAAAACTGAAGGTGCTGCCATCAGCGCGGAAAGCTCGCGATTGTTGCGGTAAAACTTATGCACCCCGATCTGCACAGTCAGCGTGAACTTTCGCGCCCAACTGGGGTTGGCGGCGGTCGAATGGTAATAGGTGGCACCTTGGGTTAATATCCGCGGCTCGCCATCCAGCATCAGCCGGGCAACCTTGCTCACAGCGAGAAATGCCTCGCGTTCAGAAAAGACCTCGGGTTTGCCGTCACACTTATAGGAAAACTGGCAGGCAGTAACATTTCCGCCCGATCCCTGCTTTACCACAGCACAAACCGTCGTCGGGTAAGTAGAACTATCGACACGGTTCAAGATCACCTCGGCAACCGCGAATTGACCTTTGACGCTTTCGCCGCGCGCCTCGAAATACAGCGCCTCGGTTAGGCATTTCCAATCAGCACCGCCACTGGCTTTGGGCATTCGGCTTAGGCTTTCGCGGCTATACGCAAAGCCGTCCGACGTTCCGGTTTGACGGCGACCAAACAGCCAGCCGCGTTTTACACGGTTCGGTGCTGAAGCGGCCAATTCATTGAGTCGCGCAGTTGACGCATTGCGCAACGCCGATACTTCGGCCCCCAGCATTGTGACCAGCTGAACGCTGAAATTTTGATCTATGTTGTTGGAACTGCTCACAGTTACGTCGGCCGCGAAAGACGCTGACGCAAACGTAAAAGTCGCAAATATCGCTGTTATGGCCCGAAAAACTCTCATAAGCCCCACCTCGAATTAGAAATTCCCCCAACGTCACCCGTCGTCCAAAAGGTGCCCCTCAGTTGGGAATAGATAGGTTTGAAGATTTGTCCAGTGCTATTTTTGTTCCAAACTGGCAACGGTTTGTTGCCATTTTGGAAACGATCGACCTTATCAGTTAAAAAGTGACTTAAGTTTTTGAGATATTTTCTGATGCAAATCCAGAATGCTCAGTCGACTTTCGTCACTGGTTGCTTGGCCTTTATCGACCGGATTGCCGACTGCGCAGCCGCAACGCGGGCCACCGGCACCCGAAACGGCGAACAGGAAACATAATCAAGTCCGGCTTCGCGACTGAAATCAATCGAGGCCGGATCGCCGCCATGTTCGCCGCAAATCGACAACGTCAAAGCCCCGTTAATCTTTCGCCCGCGCTGTGCGGCAAGCAAAATCAACTCGCCAACCCCGTCGATGTCCAGGGTATGAAACGGGTCTTCGGGAAAGACATTCAGGTTGACGTAGGCGTTCATGAACCGCCCGGCGTCATCGCGACTGAGGCCATAGGTCATTTGCGTCAGATCGTTGGTGCCAAAACTGATAAACGACGAAATTTGCGAAAACTCCCCGGCTCGCAGTGCTGCACGCGGGGTTTCAACCATCACCCCAAGCCGATAGGTAAACTTGACGCCAGTTTCGTTTTGCACCGCGGTCGCCACAGCATCGACCTGCGCCTTTACGAGTTCAACCTCGCGTCGGGCCGACACCAGCGGGATCATAATTTCAGGCACCACCGCGTCACCTTTACGGCTGGCCGCAACCGTCGCTTCAAAAATCGCCCGCGCCTGCATTTCATAGATTTCCGGCAAAGTGATGCCCAACCGGACACCACGCATCCCCAACATCGGGTTGAACTCGGCCAGACTTTCGGCCCGCGCAATCACTTGGCTGACAGGCAAATCCATCGCATCGGCCAGTTCCTGCATGGCTTCTCGCGAATGTGGCAGGAATTCATGCAAAGGTGGGTCAAGCAGCCGGATACAGACCGGCAGGCCATGCATGATCTCAAAAAGCTCGGTGAAATCACTGCGCTGCATAGGCAACAGGCGATCAAGTGCGGCACGGCGTTTGCTTTCACCATCCGCAAAGATCATTTCGCGCATCACTGTCAGGCGGTCTTCTTCAAAGAACATATGTTCGGTGCGGCACAGCCCGATACCATCAACCCCGAACTTGCGGGCAATCCGCGCATCCGCCGGGGTATCCGCGTTGGCCCGGATGCCAATATCGCGATAGTCATCCGCCCATTCCATCAACGTCGAAAATGCGGCATCCAGATCAGGTTCGACCATCTTAACTTCGCCAACCAGCGCCTCGCCGTTGGTACCGTCAACCGTAATCAGATCGCCTTCGCGGAAAACCCGGCCATCGCGCGCCGTCAGGGTCTTGTCACGCATATTGAGTTTGGCACCGGCGGCGCCAACCACACAAGGCAGGCCAAGCCCGCGTGCCAGAACCGCCGCATGACTGGTCATACCACCGCGTTCTGTCAACACACCTTTGGCCGAATGCATGCCGCGAATATCCTCGGGGCTGGTTTCCGGGCGCACCAGAATGCAGGCCTCTTCACGCGCCGCAAAAGCCGCTGCCGCCGTGGCCGAAAACGCGATCCGCCCGGACGCAGCCCCCGGACTTGCCGGCAACCCTTTGGCAAAAGCATCACGCGGCGATTTATCGTCAATATGTGGGTGCAGCAATTGTTGCAGGTTCAAAGGCTCGACCCCCAAAACCGCTGCCTCGCGACTGATCACGCCTTCATGCGCCAAATCAACCGAGATTCTGACCGCAGCACGAATTGACCGTTCTGCGGGGGCCGCATCCAGCAACCAGGCGCGACCGTTTTCAATGGTGAATTCCAGTTGCAGCGCATCCTGACAGCCAACACGGCTGATTTCAGCATAAGATTGCAACTCGTCAAACGCTTCAGGGCAGGTTGCCTGTAAGGAACTGCCACGCGCGTCGATGGTGATAAACGAGGCCGCCGCCATATTCTCGGCGGCATCCCGCCCCTGCCCTTGCGATTTATAGCGGCCATGCGCGCGGGGTTCGC
>DJBQ01000025.1 GCA_002430125.1 Rhodobacterales bacterium UBA5972 | reverse complement strand
CGCGATGCTTTGGTTGCCGCCTTCAAAAACAAAGGCAAGCTTCGCGTCATTGAGACCGGAAATTCACTGGTTGCCCTTGGCCCGCCGCAACTCAATGACGGTAAAATCGTCATGACCGCCCTGCGCGCCCTTGGTGGTACTGAACAAACTGTCCGGATTGACGCCTTTGGCCCTGACCCTTCGGGGATCGAGCGGCTGCTGGCCAGTTTTGACGCGAATTTTGGCCTGAATGACCTGACCGCCGGGGTTGAATTTGATCTGCCCGCCGAATTGCGCAACCGTCTGAAACGCTTTTCGATTGCCGGTATCCGCTCGGCCGGGGCGACGTCGCTGGCTGATGACGCATTGAAACGCCGCAAGGTGGCACTGTTTGCCGGTGGCCGCCCGCGTGAAGGTCAGGAACTTATCACACCGCTGCATTATCTGCGCAAAGCCCTGGCCCCCAGTGCTGAATTGATCGAGGCCCCGGTGCGCGAAAGCCTGCTGGCCGACCCCGATGTGGTCATTCTGGCCGATATCGCCAAGCTGAACCAGTTTGAAGCCGAAAACCTGACCAAATGGGTCGAGGCAGGCGGTCTGCTGGTGCGTTTTGCCGGGCCAAGACTGGCCGCTGAAAGCCTGACCAAAACCGAAGACGATGCCTTGCTGCCGGTGCGCCTGCGGGCTGGTGGGCGCAATGTCGGTGGTGCTATGTCATGGGGTGCGCCCAAGCAATTGCGGCCCTTCCCCGAAGGCTCGCCTTTTTTTGGCCTGACGATACCTGCTGATGTTGCCGTCACCTCGCAGGTGGTCGCTCAGCCTGATCCGTTTCTTGCCGACCGCACCATCGCATCGTTGCAGGACGGCACGCCGCTGGTCACCCGAAAACAGCTGGGCGATGGGCAGGTCATTCTGTTCCACGTCACCGCAAATGCCGAATGGTCTAACCTGCCGCTGTCTGGTTTGTTCGTCGAAATGCTGGAACGTCTGGCTGTTTCAACCCGCACCACAGCCCCAACCAAAGCCGAACTGGCCGGGCAGATATGGCAACCCCAAGAGGTGATGAACGGCTTTGGTGATCTGCGCAAAGGCGATGATCTGCAGGGTATCGAGGGCGAGCGTCTGGCCGAGGCCATCGTCAGCTCTGATCTTTTGCCCGGCATATATGGAAATGGTGAACGGCAGGTCGCCATCAACGTTCTGACGCCTGACCGGCGTTTGGCACCTGCCGCGTGGCCCAATTCTGTTACGGTTGAAACCATGGCCGCTGTCGCCGAACAGCCATTAAAAGCCGTGCTTTTGGCGGTGGCACTGGTGCTGATGATGCTGGATGTGTTGGCAACCCTGTGGCTAAGCGGCCGTTTATGGGGGCCAAGGGGTGGCGTTGTTACCACAGGCTTGTTGGCCGCAATGATCGTGCTTGGCGCGCCGCCCGAAAGCCATGCACAGGATGAACTTGCCCTGCGCGCCACGCACGAAACCGTTCTGGCTTATATCATCACCGGTGACAGCAAGGTTGATGCCACCTCCGAGGCTGGCTTGTTTGGGCTGTCGGCCACTCTCAGCCAGCGCACCGCGATCGAACCCGATGATCCGATCGCCATCAATCTGGAAACTGACGAGCTGGCGTTCTTTCCGATCATCTATTGGCCGATCACCGACAGCCAGCCGATCCCCTCGGATGCGGTATATCAAAAGCTGAACACATATCTGCAGTCGGGCGGCATGATCCTGTTTGATACCCGCGACGCCAATCTTGGCGGCTTGGGCAGCACGTCCAGCGGGCGTCGGTTGCAGCAATTGGCAGCCCCCTTGGACATTCCGGCACTGGAACCCGTCCCGCTGGATCACGTCTTAACCCGCAGTTTTTACCTGTTACAGGATTTTCCGGGCCGGCATTCGCGCAGCGATGTTTGGGTTGAAGCCGCGCCTAAAGATGCAGTCAAGATTGACGGCATGCCATTTCGCAACCTGAATGACGGGGTGTCACCAGTGGTGATCGGCGGTAACGACTGGGCCTCGGCCTGGGCGATAAACCGCGATGGGCAACCGCTTTACCCGGTCGGGCGCGGTTATGCCGGTGACCGCCAGCGCGAAATCGCCTTTCGGTTCGGTGTCAATCTGGTGATGTATGCGCTGACCGGAAATTACAAATCCGATCAGGTGCATGTGCCGGCCTTACTTGAACGGTTGGGGCAATAAGACGGTGACAGACATCATCTTTGACCCCTTGTTGATTTGGCCGGTTTTGGCGCTGTTGGCGGTGTTATCAGCGCTGTTCGTCGCCCTCGCGCTGTGGCGCGGGCTGAACGGTTGGTGGCTGCGTGCTTTGGGGGCAGCGGCGATCCTGTTCGCGCTGGCCAACCCATCTCTGCGCCACGAAGACCGCACGCCGCTGTCGGATATCGTGCTGGTTGTGGTCGATAAAACCTCAAGCCAACAGGTTGCCCAGCGCCCCGATCAAACCGCCAAAGCGCTGGCAAAGGTCGAACAGCAACTGGCCGCACTTGAAGGTTTTGAGGCCAAAATCGTCACGGTCAACGACGCACCAAACGGCAGCGATGCGGGCAGTCTGGTGATGTCTGCTCTGTCGGGTGCTGCTGCCGAGGTCGCGCAATCACGTATCGCGGGCGCAATCATCATCAGCGACGGTCAGGTACATGACATGGCACTTGCCCCTGAATTTCCGGCACCCGCGCATCTGCTGCTGACCGGACAGACAACCGATTGGGACCGTCGGCTTTTGATCACCAACGCCCCGGCTTTTGCGATCATGGGTGAACCTGTCACGCTGAAACTGTTGATCGAAGATCAGGGCGCGGTGCCTGCCGATGTCAGGCCGGAAACCGATATCGTCATCAGCGTCGATGGCGGCGAGGAACAGACCTTCCGCGTCAAGACAGGTGTCGAGTTGGAACTGCCGTTGAACCTTGCACATGGTGGCCAGAACGTCTTGCAGTTTCGTGTGCCTAAAATTGACGGCGAACTGACCGACCGCAACAACGCGGCTGTCGTGGCGATTAACGGGGTGCGTGACCGGTTGCGGGTCTTGCTGGTGTCAGGCGAACCGTATGCGGGTGAACGCACATGGCGCAATTTGCTGAAATCTGACAGCGCCGTTGATCTGGTGCATTTCACCATCCTGCGCCCGCCCGGTAAACAGGACGGCGTGCCGGTCACCGAGCTGTCGCTGATCGCTTTTCCCACCCGCGAATTGTTTCTCGACAAGATTGACGAATTTGACCTGATCATCTTTGACCGTTATCGCCGTCGCGGGATTTTGCCGTCGGGCTATCTGGAAAACGTCGGGCAGTACGTCGAAAAAGGCGGGGCTGTTCTGGTCGCCACAGGTCCGGCTTTTGCCGGGGCCGAAAGCCTTTATCGCTCGCCCTTGGCGCGGGTTCTGCCAGCGAAACCAACGGGCGGTGTTTTTGAACTGGGATATGTGCCTGAAATCTCGGATTTGGGGCGACGGCATCCGGTCACTGAAGGCCTTGAAAACTTTGCGCCGCGCGCGCGCAACGCAGATGGCACGCCGGGCTGGGGGCGCTGGATGCGGATGCTGGATATGGAAAAAACCTCGGGAAATACGGTGATGACAGGCCCCGAAGGCCGCCCGTTATTGGTGCTTGATCGTGTCGGCAAGGGGCGGATTGCGCTGTTGGCGTCAGATCAGGCGTGGCTGTGGAGCCGTGGCTACGAAGGCGGTGGCCCGCAACAGGAATTGCTGCGGCGTCTGGCGCATTGGATGATGAAAGAGCCCGAACTGGAAGAAGAAGCCCTGCGCGCCACTGCCCTTGGTCGCGACGTGACGGTCACCCGGCGTTCGTTAACCGATGCCCCCCGCAAGCTGGTGATCGAAGGCCCGGACGGGGTCACGACAGAAGCCGTCATGCAAGAGATTTCGCCGGGGCGGTATGTGTCCGGTTTCAAAGGTATCGAGAACGGTCTTTACCGATTAAAAGAAGGCGATATTGACGCCGTAGTCGCGCTTGGCCCGGCGGCGCCCAAAGAATTTGAAAACGCGATTTCCACGGCTGAATTGGCGGGGCCATTTGTGGCTGGAACCGCTGGCGGCGTTTTGCGCCTGCAAGAAGGTGTGCCTGACATTCGACTGGTTCGCCAAGGCCGCGTCGCCACCGGGCGCGGTTGGATTGGCCTAACACCGCGCGGCGCTTATGTGACCGCAGATATCCGACTGCAACCGCTGGCCTCGGCCTTGCTGTTTCTGCTGCTTGCGACCGGTTTGATCCTGCTGGCGTGGCGGCGCGAAGGCCGTTAACCGCCGGTTTAAGTCTCGCTTTCAAAAATGGATTGTATATACTGCATAATTGGTAATATTGTTATACCAATTAACGCGAAAAGGTGCGCCCATGGAAATGCCTGTCCCGAATGCTGCAATCCTTGGCCGTAAATACCAGATTGTGCAGCGCCTTCAGGCGGTCTTGCCAGCCGAGGCGGTGATATTCGAACCGGTTGAAACCCGCGCCTATGAATGCGACGCTTTAACCGCCTATCGCTGCCCGCCGATGGTCGCGGTACTGCCGACCTCCACTGAACAAGTCGCCGCCGTGCTGAAAATCTGCTTCGAAGAAGGTGTGCCCGTGGTGCCGCGCGGGTCCGGCACTTCGTTGGCTGGCGGGGCTTTACCCACCGCCGATTGCGTGATCCTTGGGGTGTCGCGGCTGAATCGCGTGCTGGAAACCGACTATGACAACCGCTTTATCCGGGTGCAATCCGGGCGCACAAACCTAAGCGTCACGGGCGCCGTGGAAGAGATGGATTTCTTCTACGCCCCCGACCCGTCCAGCCAGTTGGCCTGCGCCATCGCCGGAAATGTCGCGATGAACTCAGGTGGCGCCCATTGCCTGAAATACGGCGTTACCACCAACAATCTGTTGGGCGTCACCATGGTGTTGATGGACGGCACGGTGATCGAACTGGGCGGCGCGCATCTGGATGCGGCAGGTCTTGATTTACTGGGCGTGGTTTGCGGATCAGAAGGCCAGTTGGGCGTCGTAACCGAAGCCACCCTGCGCATCCTGCACAAGCCCGAAGGCGCGCGGCCAGTTCTGATGGGGTTTGACACCAACGAGGCAGCAGGCGCCTGCGTCTCCGATATTATCAAAGCCGGAGTGCTGCCGGTGGCCATCGAATTCATGGACCGCCCCTGCATCCGCGCCACCGAGGCGTTTGCCCATGCCGGTTATCCCGATGTCGAGGCCTTGCTGATTATCGAAGTCGAAGGCTCGGGTGCCGAAATTGACAGCCAGCTGGCCAAGATCATCGCGATTTCAGCGGCCCACAATCCGGTGGAAGTCCGCGAAAGCAAATCGCCCGACGAAAGCGCACGGATCTGGGCGGGCCGCAAGGCGGCGTTTGGGGCGATGGGGCAGATCAATGATTACATGTGTCTGGACGGAACCATCCCGGTTACCCAACTGCCATTCGTTTTGCGCCGCATCGGTGAATTGTCGCGTCAATATGGGTTGGACGTTGGCAACGTCTTTCACGCAGGCGACGGCAATATGCACCCGCTGATCCTGTTTGACGCCAACAAGCCGGGGGATTTGGAACTGTGCGAGGCGATGGGGGCGGATATCCTGAAACTCTGCGTCGAAGTAGGGGGCTGCCTGACCGGCGAACACGGCGTTGGCGTGGAAAAACGCGATCTGATGCTGACACAGTACACCGCCGCAGATATTGACGCGCAACTGGCGGTGAAGGACGTGTTTGATCCCGCTTGGCTGCTGAACCCCGCCAAGGTTTTTCCACTGAAAACCACCGAAACCCGCCGCGCCGCTTAGGAGGCTTTGCCCCCGGCCCGGTTGGCCTCTCCCCCGGAGTATTTTTGGAACAATGATGATAAAGCCCAAAGACGAAATCGAATTGGCCGAGGCCATTGCAGCCACCAACGGCCCTTTGCGGATAACCGGCGGTGGAACTCGCCCGCTGGGCAATCCGGTGGATGGGACGGTTCTGGACATGACGGGTCTGACAGGCGTGCACCTTTACGAACCCGGCGCTTTGACCCTGGTTGTAGGGGCCGGCACGCCGCTGGCAGAGATTGACGCTTTGCTGGCCGGCGAAAATCAACGGCTTGCGTTTGAGCCGATGGATCACCGTGGCCTGCTTGGCACCAAGGGCGCATCAACCATCGGTGGGGTTGTTGCCGCCAATATTTCAGGACCGCGGCGCATTCAGTCAGGCGCTTGTCGCGATTTTCTGTTGGGGGTGCGGTTTGTCGATGGGACGGGAACTATCCTGAAAAACGGCGGGCGGGTGATGAAGAATGTCACCGGCTATGATCTGGTAAAGCTGATGGCCGGGTCATTCGGTACGCTGGGTGCGATCAGTGAAGTGTCGCTGAAAGTTTTACCGGTGGCCGAAACGCAAGCGGTTGTTCTACTTGAGGGGCTGGAGGATCAAACGGCGATTGCCGCTTTAAGCTCGGCCTTGGGTTCGCCTTTCGATGTCACAGGTGCAGCACATTTTGCCGCTGGTCTGACGATAATCCGGCTTGAAGGATTTAACGACTCGGTGTCGTATCGCGCCAAGGCATTGTGCGCTGCCCTATCCGGTTTTGGCGCGTGTCAGATCGAAACGGATCAATCGCAGGCAAGCCAACTTTGGCAAGAAGTCCGCGACCTTAAGGCCTTTCACGACGTACCGGGTGATGTCTGGCGCATATCGGTCAAACCCTCGGACGGACCTGAAATCGGCGGCCGCCTTCGGTCCTTGGGCGGACAGGTGATCTATGACTGGGGCGGTGGGCTGGTCCGGGCCTTGTTGCCCGAAGGCACGGATGCGCGCGCGCATATGACCGGCCTGAAAGGTCACGCGCGGATTGAACGTGCACCTGACAGCGTGAAACAGCAATTTGGCGTGTTTGGCTCAGAAGGGCCGGTTATTGATCAGATTGCTGCTGGATTGCGGGCGAAATTCGATCCGCGCGGGATATTGAATTCAGGACTTATGGGATAGCCCAAGATGCAGACGAGTTTCACCCCAGAGCAACTGCGCGACCCTGGCATCCAGCGGGCCAACGACATCCTGCGTTCGTGTGTGCATTGCGGATTTTGCACCGCGACGTGCCCGACCTATCAGGTTTTAGGCGACGAGTTGGACAGCCCGCGCGGGCGTATATATCTGATCAAGGATATGCTGGAACAAGGTCGTGCTGCCGACGCGCAGACCGTCAAGCATGTGGATCGGTGCCTGTCCTGTCTGGCCTGCATGTCCACCTGTCCGTCGGGTGTGCATTACATGCATCTGGTTGATCTGGCACGTGAACATATTGAAAACACCTATCAAAGGCCGCTGGGAGACCGGGCGCTGCGCTGGGTGTTGGCGCAGATATTGCCGTATCCGTACCGGTTCCGGCTGGCCATCCTTGGTGCGTGGATCGCGCGGCCTTTCAAGGGGCTTCTACCCGCCAAGCTGCGGGCTTTGGTCGAGTTCGCCCCGAAATCCCTGCCACCAGTCAGCCGCAATGACGACGCACAGGTTTTTGCGGCAATCGGACCGCGCCGCAAGCGGGTGGCCTTGATGACAGGGTGTGCGCAAAAGGCGCTGAACACCGATATCAACGACGCAACGATCAGGATTCTCAGGCGGCACGGCTGCGAGGTGGTTGTCGCCAAAGGGGCAGGGTGTTGCGGTGCACTGACGCATCACATGGGCAAAACCAGTGAAAGCCACAGGACCGCCGCCAAAAACATCAATGCCTGGATGGCCGAGATTGACGGCGAGGGGCTGGACGCGATTGTCATCAACACGTCGGGCTGCGGCACCACGGTCAAGGATTACGGCCATATGTTTCGTAACGAACCGCTGGCGGCAGAGGCCGCAAAGATCGCAGCTTTGGCGCGCGATATTTCCGAGGTTCTGATCGACCTTGATCTGCCAAAGGGAAATGGCAACCTGCGCGTGGCCTATCATGCCGCCTGTTCTTTGCAGCACGGCCAACAGATCAAGACGCATCCAAAAACCTTGCTGAAACAGGCCGGATTTCAGGTGGTTGAACCCCAGGATGCGCATTTGTGCTGTGGGTCGGCGGGGACATATAACCTGTTGCAACCCGAAATCTCGGGCCAGTTGAAGGCCCGGAAAGTTGACACGTTGATCGCCACTTCGCCGCAGGTCATCGCGGCAGGGAATATCGGCTGTATGATGCAAATCGGCGACGCCGTGGGGGTACCGGTTGTGCATACGGTCGAGCTGTTGGACTGGGCGACAGGTGGGCCCAAGCCACGGGCGATGCTTTGAGATGTACTCCCGGAGGCTGAATTGACCGGGTTTTTTATATCTATCGATGCTTGGTTTCTCTTTTACGGTTGGCAGCTTTGAGCCCTTTTTGGCAATGTTCTGGTGTGCCACCAACAGCGACTTAGGCATTGACTGTGCTTAGTTTCGTGGCAACCGTAGCGCACGAGCAATCTGCACCGTTATGCGAGCAATAAGGTCATTTTTCAGTTTCTGTTGTGCGAGCCGCATCTCTTTTCTTGTGTAGTTTTCCACTGGGATTTCCCCATCGATCGTCAAGCCGGTGGGTAAATGCTCAATCTTTACAATCATACTCCGCAAACCCGCCGACCAGGATACCTTTGCCGATGCGCTCTCCCCACTCCTATTGCGCATTTTCGTGATGTGAAGATCAGAAGCGGCAATTGGGAGTTTTGACTGTTTTTTTCTGCGCTGCTATAGTTTTAGCCTATCACCGGATAGATTTGGCGACTAGAATTTTTCTAGGGGAATGACAGCACGGTCCGCACTGCCGCCATTAGTTGGCTATTTCACACCAAGCCCCCCTCTACTCCATGAGCGACACATACGGACAATCTCGCTGACCGTCGGCACCCGGACTCACCGGCCCTCAATACCTCAGGCCAATTCATTTGTGTGAGCTTAACATTTTTAGCCTTTGCTTAAATATCCACACAATGCGGCCTTAGTTTCGCCGCACCAGACCGACAGTTTGCGTCTTGGGGGCGCTGACCTGAGGTTTAAGGATGCGCTTAAGTATTCTGCTTGTGCTCGTGATCGGGCTGTTTCCGGCTTTTGCCGGGGCGAAAGACACCAACCCTTTGGTTGGATTGCAAACAGCGGATCAGGCGCGTGCCTGGGAGGCGGTTGGCCGGGTTAACATGGCCGGTATTGGCTTTTGCACGGGCGCGCTGATTTCGCCAAAGCTGGTTCTGACGGCGGCGCATTGCATGTTTGACAAGCGCACGGGTAAGCGGATCGCGGCTGAAAAGATCGAATTTCTGGCAGGTTGGCGCGATGGCCGCGCTGCCGCACAACGCAATGCCAAGCGCGTTATCATCAACAAGAATTACGAATACGACAACGCAAAGCGGCTGGATCGTGTTGCCTCAGACATCGCCTTGATTGAACTGGATCACCCGATCAAGAACGCGCGTATCGTGCCTTTTGGCTGGGCCAACCGGCCAAGTATTGGCCAACAGGTGCAGGTTGTCAGTTACGCCAAGGATCGCGCCGACGCGCCGTCGCTTGAAGAAACTTGCCGGGTTCTGGGCAAGAACCCCGAGGTTCTGGTTTTGTCGTGCACGGTGAATTTTGGCGCTTCAGGTGCGCCGATCTTTGTGGTGGAAAACGGCGTTCCGCGTATTGCCTCGGTCGTATCTGCAAAGGCCGAGTGGAACAATCAACGTGTCGCCTTAGGGGCCTCGCTTGGGCGACCCCTGCGGGATTTGATTACCTCTATGGAAGCGTCGAACGGCATGTTCCAGCAAGTGGAAACCGTGGCCTCGACCGCCACAAACCTGACAGGCAGCGGTCAGGCACGGGCTGGCTTTAAAAAACCCTAGTGGATTGATTCCAACATTTGGAACCCACGATTTCTGTCTGACGTCAGCGCCTAT
>DJBQ01000032.1:22111-28863 GCA_002430125.1 Rhodobacterales bacterium UBA5972 | reverse complement strand
AAACTCTGACGACGGACAAATATACACTGCCGCTGGTGCGCATAGCGGCATTAAAACCGCTGATGTCACCTGAAAGTGCGTGGCAGGTCAGCGATATCCTGACCGGCGTGAAGGGGCCAAACCTCAGCCTGCGTAACAATCTGGCCTATAAAACCGGCACCTCGTACGGGTATCGCGATGCCTGGGCGATAGGTTTTGACGGCAAGCATGTGATCGGGGTTTGGGTTGGCCGCCCGGATGGTGCATCCGTGCCGGGAATGATGGGGGCCGAACTGGCGGCACCCTTGCTGTTTGATGCGTTCAGCCGCCTGAAGCCGTCGCTTGATGCACTGCCGCCACCGCCTCCGGCCACTTTGATCGTGTCAAACGCCCAGCTTCCCCAGCAACTTAAACGGTTTCGCGGCCCCAATGCCGGGTTTGAAGCCAATAATCCGCCCGAGATCGCCTTTCCACCCAACGGCGCAAAGGTCGATCTGGGGCTTAACAGCAGTCAGGCAACCCCGCTGGTGGTGAAAGTCCGGGGTGGTACGCCGCCCTTCACATGGATCGCCGATGGGGTGCCGATGTTGATTGCCACCCGCGAACGGCAAGCCGAACTGCCGATGCGGGGGGCCGGATTCCTGCGCCTGTCGGTGATCGACGGCGCTGGGCGGTCCCAAGCCGCCGTGGTTGAGGTGCAGTAAACCCTAAGCCGGTTGATGCATATCCGGATGCGCGTCGGCAACAGCCTTGATCGACTCAAGCACTGCGATGATCCGGTTGATCCTCGGCATAGCACTGGTATCTACCTCCCATCGCTGCGCGTTAAAAATCTGCGGCACAAGGCAGATATCGGCAATCGACATGCGGTCGCCATGACAGAACCGCCCGGTTTGTGGGGCGTCCAGCATCCGTTCCACAGCCGCAAGACCTTTGGCAATGAACATCTGCATCCAGTCTTTCATCGTGATCCCACCGCCGGAATTATCAGTCGCGAATTTGGCCACAGACAGGTTGCAGACCGCGTGAATTTCCATCGCAATCGCATAGGATATCGCCCGCACCCGCGCCCGGCCAAGTGCGGTTGCAGGCAACAAATCACCATGCCGTGTTTCATTCAGGTATTCGATGATCGCCAGAGATTGCGTGAACGTGTGATCGTCTATCACCAGCGTCGGCACCAACCCCTGTGGATTACGAGCCAGGTTTTCAGCCCCGCGATTGGCGCCGGTCAGTAGATCAACCGGGATCGCGTCGTAATCCAGACCCATATGGTTCAGCGTGATCCGCAACCGGTAAGCCGCCGACGAACGCCAGTAGTCGTATAACGTGATGCTCATTGGCATTTCTCCATCATGGTTTTAAGGGCGGCGGCAAACGCCTGCCGTTGCTCGCGCGGCAGACATTCCAGAACCTCGGCCTGAAACGCATCCGCCATCGGTTCGATTTCCGCCATCATATCGCGGCCCTTTTTGGTCAGTGACAGCTCGACCAGCCGCCGATCATCGGGATTGACCTTCTTGCTGACATATCCGGCCTCGACCAAACGCGCTGCGGCCCGGCTGGCTTTGGATTTGTCGATCTCGACCTTTTTGTAAATCTCGCGGATCGACACTTTCTCGCCTTGGGAAAGATGCGCGACCACCCGCCATTCCGGCACGGTGATGCCGAATTTTGCCCGGTAGCGTTTGGAGAACCCGTCGCTGACCCGATTTGCCAGAACCGCCAACTGATAGGCCAGAAAATCATCCAGAACAAAATTCGCCAAGGCCCAAGCCTTTCGTTGCGTTTGAGACGATTTAATATGGCCACGGAACAGACCGGGTTTCAAGCGAAAGCGCGCTTTTCTTTGCCGGGCATTTGCGTCAATCATATCAAAGCCGCAACAAAGGACCAAATCCGATGACCAACACCTTCAAAATCGCAGTCATTCCCGGCGACGGGATTGGCAAAGAAGTGGTCCCCGAAGGGCTGCGTGTGCTGAACGTCGCCGCCAAGCGGTTTGATCTGGGCTTTGATTTCGCCCATCACGATTTTTCCAGCGCCGATTATTATCTGCAACACGGCCAGATGATGCCGGATGACTGGCAGGCGCGGTTGGGCGGGGCGGATGCGATATTTTTCGGCGCGGTTGGCTGGCCTGCAGTTTTGCCTGACCACATCTCGCTGTGGGAATCCCTGATCAAGTTTCGCCGCGAGTTTGACCAATATGTTAACCTGCGTCCGGCCCGCGCCATGCCCGGCGTGCCGCTGCCGCTGGCGGGGCGTAAAGCCGGTGATATCGACATGATGATCGTACGCGAAAATACCGAGGGCGAATATTCCTCGGTTGGTGGGCGGATGTTTGAAGGCACGCCGCGCGAGGTTGTCATTCAGGAAACCGTAATGAGCCGGGTTGGCGTTGACCGCATCCTGAAATACGCCTTCGATCTGGCCGCCAAGCGCGGCAAGCATCTGACCTCGGCAACCAAGTCAAATGGCATCGCGATCACCATGCCTTACTGGGATGAACGGGTCGCGTTGATGGCGCAAAGCTATCCCGAAATTCGCGTCGATAAGTACCACATTGATATTCTGGCGGCCAATTTCGTGCTGCATCCGGATTGGTTTGACGTGGTCGTCGCCTCTAACCTGTTTGGCGATATCCTGTCTGACCTTGGGCCCGCCTGTACCGGTACAATCGGTATCGCACCATCCGGCAACATCAATCCCGAACGGCGGTTTCCGTCGCTGTTTGAACCGGTGCATGGATCGGCCCCTGATATCGCTGGCAAAGGAATCGCCAACCCAATCGGTCAAATCTGGGCGGGGGCGATGATGCTGGAACATCTCGGCCAGCTTGATGCCGCCGCCGCAATCGTCGCGGCGATCGAGGTGGTTCTGGCCGATCCTGCCTATAGAACTGCCGATCTTGGCGGCAAAGCCAACACAATAACCTGCGGCACGGCGGTTGCTGACGCGCTGGCCGATGGTGTAAGATCAGGCTGATTTCAAACCGCCAATAGCCAATCGGAATTAGCCTCTGCATCTTGACATCGTTGCATTTGCAACGATATAGTGAGGCACTGCCAAACGAACAGGGCTGCGACAAGAGGGACGTGATGGACAAGCAATCTCAACCACATCAGATGGTTCAGGGGCAAACGGCCTATGGAACAACGCCGGGCTATATGCCGGGTTTTGGCAATGACTTTGAAACCGAGGCGCTGCCGGGCGCGCTGCCGCAAGGGCAGAACAGCCCACAGAAATGCGCCTACGGCCTTTATGCCGAACAACTGTCCGGCACCGCTTTCACGGCCCCCCGTGGCGAGAATGAACGCACATGGTGTTACCGCATCCGCCCGTCGGTTAAGCATGTCGCCCGGTTTAAACGCACCGAGGTGCCTTACTGGAAATCCGCCCCGGCGATTGATCCCGATATCCAGTCGCTGGTGCAAAACCGCTGGGATCCGATCCCCATGACGGATGCGCCGCTGACCTGGATCACCGGCATGCGCACGATGACCACGGCGGGGGATGTGAACACCCAGGTTGGCATGGCCAGCCACAGCTTTCTTGTCACCACCGATATGGAAGACGAGTATTTCTATTCCGCCGACAGCGAACTGTTGGTGGTGCCGCAACAGGGCCGGATGCGGTTCACAACCGAACTTGGCATTATCGACATTGAACCCAAGGAGATCGCCATCATCCCGCGCGGTCTGGTCTACAAAGTCACGCTGCTGGATGGCCCCGCACGCGGCTTTGTCTGCGAAAACTATGGCGCGAAATTCGATTTGCCCAGCCGTGGCCCGATCGGTGCGAACTGCCTTGCCAATCCCCGCGACTTCAAAACCCCGATCGCGGCGTTTGAAGACCGCGATGCGCCCAGCCGGGTTGTGATCAAATGGTGCGGCCAGTTTCACGAGACGTTCATCGACCATTCACCACTTGATATCGTGGCATGGCACGGCAATTACGCGCCTTGCAAATACGACCTCAGAACATACGCGCCCGTCGGGGCGGTGCTGTTTGATCATCCCGATCCGTCGATTTTCACCGTTCTGACAGCGCCGTCCGGTCAGGAAGGCACCGCCAATATCGACTTCGTTTTGTTCAAAGATCGCTGGCTGCCGCAAGAAAATACCTTTCGCCCGCCGTGGTATCACAAGAACATCATGTCCGAATTCATGGGTAATATTCACGGCCAGTACGACGCCAAACCCAAAGGGTTTGTTCCCGGCGGCATGTCCCTGCACAACATGATGCTCCCACACGGCCCAGACTATAACGCCTTTGAAAAGGCCAGCAACGAGCCGATGGTGCCAGTCAAATTGGCGGAAACCATGGCCTTCATGTTTGAAACCCGTTTCCCGCAGCACCTGACCCCGTTCGCCGTGAACGAGGCACCTTTGCAGGACGATTACGTTGATTGCTGGGATGACCTGAAAAAGAAGTTCGACGGCACGCCCGGAACCAAGTAAACCAACGCAGCCCCGGACCTGATCCGGGGCCTGCTGACCAAGGAATAATTATGCCATTGAAAAAATCATGGGTCCAAAGCGCCAATAGTGCGACGACCAATTTCCCGCTGAACAACCTGCCTTACGGGGTCTTCTCGACCAAAGGCGAAGACCCGCGTTGTGGCGTGGCAATTGGCGATATGATCCTTGATCTGTCGATGTTGGAAGACAAAGGCGTGATCTCGACCGGTGATGATCCGGTGTTTGACCTGCCGTTCTGGAACGAGTTTATGGACCTCGGCCAAGACGCCTGGGCGCGTCTGCGGGCCAAGTTGACGGACCTTCTGGCCGAAGGTGGCAGCAAAGCCCTCAGCGGCAATGCAAAGCTGTGCGCGGCGGCCTTGGTCAAGCAGTCCGACGCGCAAATGCACCTGCCGATTGTGGTCACCGAATATACCGACTTTTACGCTGGTCGCCACCACGCCACCAATGTCGGCACGATGTTTCGCGGCGCGGAAAACGCGCTGCCACCAAATTGGCTGCATATTCCCATCGGCTATAACGGCCGCGCCTCGACCGTGGTTGTCAGCGGCACCGAAATCCGCCGCCCGCTGGGCCAGCTTAAACCGCCAACCGCAGATGTGCCGTATTTCGGACCCTGCAAACGGCTGGATATCGAGCTGGAAATGGGCGTAATCGTCGGTGCCGGCAATGAAATGGGCCAGCCGGTGACTGTGTCGCAAGCCGACGAGATGATCTTTGGTTATGTGATCCTGAACGACTGGTCGGCGCGCGATATTCAGGCGTGGGAATACCAGCCACTTGGGCCGTTTCAGGCCAAGGTTTTCGCCAGCACGATCAGCCCATGGATCGTCACCCGTGCCGCACTTGAGCCGTTCCGCACCTCGACGCCTGCCCGCGAATTCGAACTGTTGCCTTATCTGCGCGAACCCAAGCCGATGCTTTACGACATCAACCTTGAATTCAGTCTGCAAACCCAGGGTGCCAGCGAACCTCAGGTTCTGTCGCGCACGAATTACAAGGAAATGTACTATTCCGCCGCGCAGCAATTGTGCCACCACGCGGTTGGCGGCTGTGAAATGAATGTCGGCGACTTGCTGGGGTCAGGTACCATTTCAGGCGCCGAAAAAGACCAGCGCGGTAGTATGCTGGAACTGTCATGGGGCGGCAAAGAGCCGATAACGCTGGCCTCGGGCGAGACCCGAAATTTCCTCGAAGACGGTGATACTGCGACATTGTCAGGCTTTGCCCAAGGCGACGGTTTTCGCGTTGGTTTTGGCGAATGCGCGGGAAAAATCCTGCCTGCCGTTACCGAACCTGACTGGACGAAATAATTAACGCAGCCCCGGACTTGATCCGGGGCCCCCTGGAAACCAAGAGGTCCCGGAGTAAATCCGGGACAACGGAGCACCTGATGACCAAGAAATTCGCATCCCAAAACGACATGACCGAAAAGAAGATCAGCTTCACCGAAGTTGGCAAAGACCTTTGGGCTTTTACCGCCGAAGGTGATCCCAATTCCGGCGTAATCATCGGCGACGACAGCGTGATGATTGTCGAAGCGCAGGCCACCCCTCGATTGGCCAACAAAGTCATCGAATGCGTGCGTACCGTGACCGACAAGCCGATCAGCCACGTGGTTCTGACCCATTACCATGCGGTGCGCGTTCTTGGCGCGTCGGCCTTTGGGGCGAGCCAGATCATCATGGGTGAAACCGCCCGTGCGATGGTGGTTGAACGCGGTCAGGAAGACTGGGACAGCGAATTCCAACGCTTCCCGCGTCTGTTTGAAGGCTATGAAAGCATTCCCGGTCTGACCTGGCCCACCACAACATTTTCCGACGATATGACCGTCTATCTGGGCAACCGCCAGATCAATCTGATGCATCTGGGCCGCGCCCATACGGCCGGCGATATCGTGATCCATGTGCCCGATGAAAACGTGATGTTCACTGGCGATATCGTTGAATATCACTCGGCCTGTTATTGCGGCGACGGGCATTTCGGCGACTGGGGTAACACGCTGGATAACATCGCCTCGTTTGACGTGGATGCCATCGCGCCGGGCCGTGGCGATGCACTTGTCGGCAAGAGCATGGTCAATGCCGGGATCGAAGCCACCCGCGATTTCGTAGAAAGCACTTACCGCCCCGCCGCTCGCGTCGCTGCGCGCAACGGCACCTTAAAAGATGCATGGGACGCGGTGCGCGAGGTCTGCGACACCAAATTCGGCGACTACGCGATCTACGAGCATTGCCTGCCCTTCAACGTCGCCCGCGCCTTTGACGAGGCCCGCGGCATCGACACCCC
>DJBQ01000032.1:17295-21819 GCA_002430125.1 Rhodobacterales bacterium UBA5972 | reverse complement strand
TGAAAATTAACCGGGTTTGGCAGGGGATGCTTACACATGGCCGAGAAGATCAAACTGGGCAAAACGGATGTTCTGGTCGTCATTGATGTGCAAAAAGACTTTTGCGCGGGCGGTGCCTTGGCTGTGCAAAACGCTGATGCAATTGTTTCGCCGATCAACAGCCTTATGACCCAATTCGACAATGTGGTTATCAGTCAGGATTGGCATCCGGTTGGCCACAAATCCTTTTACACATCGCACAAAGGCAAGATGCCGTTCGAGACAACAATGATGCCCTACGGTGAACAAATCCTGTGGCCGGCGCATTGTGTTGCCGGCACGCCGGGCGCGGAATTCCATTCTGACCTTGATACATCCCAGGCAAAAGCCATCATTCGCAAAGGGACGAATGTTGAAATTGATTCATATTCTACATTCTTTGAAAATGACCGTAAGACCCCCACGGGCATGGCCGGTTACCTGCGCCAAAACGGGTTTACGCGTATTTTCCTGACAGGGATCGCCACAGAATATTGCGTCGGGTTTTCCGCCATTGACGGTATCGAGGAAGGCTTTGATGTCTTTGTAATTACCGACGCGACGGCCTCGTTTGACAACGAGGATTATGAACACATGCAAAAGCGTTGGGACGAATGTGGTGTCAAGAAAATCACAATGGATGCGCTGCGCGTCTGAAAAACCGCCAGTCGGTTTTTGGAACGTCTTTCGCCCCACACGCTGAAACCAGCGGTAGGGGAAAGCGTCATTCTCGTATATGGAATAGATAGAAGGCGGGCCCGCCGATATGGTTCATAGGCCGAAATGAGGCTTGCGCCCCGTACCTGTCGATCTGTAGGTTTCCGGCTGGCCCCTCGGAGTGTTTACCGTGATGTGCGGGGCCGAACCATGTTTGAACGTTCGCTTGTGGTTTAGGTCAGCAGCGTTAGGGATCGGTAAACCATGCGTACGGACATTGCCGTATTTGGCAACATGCGGATGGTGATGCACGGAAATCGTAACCGCAGAAATCACAACCAACGGGGCGCGCATGGCGCCAATGGATATTGTTTGGCTGGTTGTAATGGGCCTTGTCTTTGCGGTTTGGGCCGCATTCCGGCGCAGGTATCTTGAATACCAGGCGTCAGAAACCCCGATAATCCCGCCCGCGCCAAAAACCGTTGCAAATGCAACGATATTTGATATAAACGTTCCAAACGCCGAGTCTGACAACCACTGACGGGATCCGAATGTCAAAAATATTTGAAACACCACTTTATCCTTATCAGCGCTCAAGGGATCAGGATGCATTGCACCTGGTACGCCACCCGGTTGTTATCATTGGTGCCGGGCCGATCGGTCTGGGGGCAGCGATTGATCTGGCCCAACATGGCGTGCCGGTCGTCGTCGTGGATGATAATGACAAAGTGTCGTTTGGCAGCCGCGCGATTTGTTTCGCGAAACGGGCGTTGGAAATCACCGACAGGCTGGGATGCGGTGATGCGTTGGTGGATAAGGGGGTGCTGTGGGACACCGGCAAGGTGTTTTTTGACACGCGCGAGATTTTCAATTTCGATTTGATGCCCGACAAGGGACATCACCGCCCCGCTTTCATTAACCTGCAGCAATATTACTTCGAAGAATACCTTCTGAGCCGCCTTCGCGAGCTACAGGCAGAGGGCAAACCGATTGATCTGCGCGGCAAAAATAAAGTGTCGGCAATCGGCAAACATGACGACCACGTGACCTTGGAAATCGACACACCCGAGGGGCCATATAACATCGATGCCGACTGGGTGATCGCGTGTGACGGTGCCAATTCACCGACGCGCCGCATGCTGGGCCTTGATTTCATCGGCCGGGTGTTCGAGGACAATTTCCTGATCGCCGATACAATCATGGAGGCGGATTTCCCGTCAGAACGCTGGTTTTGGTTTGACCCACCGTTCAATCGCGGCCAGTCAGCCTTGTTGCATAAGCAACCCGATAATGTCTGGCGGATCGATCTGCAACTGGGTTGGGATGTCGACAAAGAAAAGGAAATGAAGCCTGAAAACGTGATCCCGCGCCTGAAAGCGATGTTAGGTGAGGATGCGAAATTCGAGCTGGAATGGGTGTCGATTTACACCTTCCAATGCCGCCGGATGGAAGCGTTTCGCCACGGTCGCGTGCTGTTTGCCGGGGACGCTGCGCATCAGGTTTCGCCGTTTGGCGCGCGTGGTGCCAATAGCGGGTTGCAGGATACCGATAACCTTGCGTGGAAGCTGCAACTGGTTATGGCCGGTCTTGCGCCTGACAGTCTGTTGGATACGTACAATCAGGAACGGGTGTATGGGGCGGATGAAAACATCCTGAATTCCAGCCGCTCGACGGATTTTATCACGCCGAAATCTGACACCAGCCGGATATTCCGCGACGCGGTTCTTGATCTGGCCGAGGTTTATCCATTCGCCCGCCCGCTGGTTAATTCGGGGCGTCTTTCGGTGCCTTGTACCTATGATGGAAGCACCTTGAATGGGCCGGATGCGGTTGAATTACCGGTCAATCTGCGCCCCGGATCCACAGCGCTTGACGCCCCCTTAAAGGCGAGTTGGTTACTGGAACGACTTGGGGATAAGTTCCAGTTATTGGCCATTGGAGTGGACATTCCTGACGGTTTGGAAGACGGCGGAATCGCGATTGAGAGCCTGAGGATTGACGCCAGTGAATCGCCGGAATTCGCCCGCCGATATCTTGGGGGTGCACGTCAGGCTGTCTATTTGATGCGCCCTGACCAGCATGTCGCGGCACGCTGGACCAGCTTTGATAAAGACGCGGTAATTGCCGCCCTCAGAACCGCCACCGGGCGCGGGTAAGGAGACAGATATGACCCTGAACACCACCCCGAATATCGCCGGTGCCGATGATTTCTACGCCGAGCTTTTGGCGCTGCACGAGGGGCGCAGCAAGGCCGAAAGTGACGCGATTAACGCGCGTTTGATCCTGCTGTTGGCCAATCACATTGGCGACCGTCTGGTCTTAAGCGACGCGATGCAAAAAGCGGTTTCTGCCGGCAGGGGCTGATACCGTTTCACGACCAAAGAGGGACAATTGCAACTTTCCCTAATCGGGAAAACAGAAAAGGTATGTCCGATGAAAATTGAACAAATTCAACATGTTGCCTATCGCTGCCGGGATGCGAAGGAAACTGTGGAGTGGTATGGCAAGATGCTGAACATGGATTTCACGCTGGCTTTTGCGGAAAACCATGTGCCGTCAACCCACGAACCTGATCCTTACATGCATGTGTTTCTGGATGCCGGTAACGGTAATGTTCTGGCGTTTTTTGAACTGCCAACCAAGCCTGAAATGGGGCGTGATGAAAACACACCGGTCTGGGTGCAGCATCTGGCGTTTCTGGTAAAAGACCGCGATACACTGGTGGAATATAAAGAGCATCTTGAGGCAAACGGGGTCGAGGTTTTGGGGGTCACCGACCACTCGGTCTTCCATTCGATCTATTTCTTTGATCCAAGCGGGCACCGGATCGAACTGGCCTATAACGACCCCGATAGTGCTGCGATGGTGGCACGGGCAGCGGCGGTGAAATGGGATATGCTGGAGGAATGGTCGCAAACCAAACGCGCGCCGAAACATGCGGATTGGCTGCACAAGAAGGAACTTGCGGGGGCTTGAGGGCGAAAACTCGCCCGTCAGTTGAGGCTTGCCAAACGGGCGGGTGACACCGCACAGTAGCGCCATTGAAACGACAGGATTTCAGATGGCAAGGATCAGGGAATTTTCGGATATAATTGAGCCGACAGCGGCCGAGGAAAAGCTGCTGGAGAATTGTCGGGCAGGGGTGCCGACGGTGTTGGGCGATGGCGAACGCCCGGCTGGCCCCAGCGGCGCGCGAACCGTGCGGGCCGAGGTGCTGCGCTATCTGATCCTTGGTGGGTGTGATGACTGCCGGGTGGATGAAAGCGGAGTTCATCTGGTCGGGGCCTATGTCAGCGGGGCGCTGGACCTGCGCTATGCCACGGCAAAGCATCGGATTGGTCTGCATAGGTGCCGGTTTGAAAATGCGGTGCAGGCGCAGCAACTTGAAGCGCCGCTTGTGTCGTTCCAAGGCAGTTTCCTTCCGGGGCTTGATCTTCAAAGGGCGAACATCCAAGGTGATGTTTTCCTGAGGAGTAAATTTCACGCAACGGGGAAGGTCAGCCTGTCCGGGGCGGTGATTGGCGGGCAGTTGGAGTGTTCCAATGGACGGTTTGACAATGCGTCAGGCCACGCGCTGAATGCGCAAGCGGTTAGGGTGACGGGCGCTGTCTTTCTGCGCGACGGCTTTCACGCAACGGGAGAGGTCAGCTTGTCCGAGGCGGTGATTGGCGGATCGTTGGACTGCTCCAGCGGCCGGTTTGACAATGCGTCAGGCCACGCGCTGAATGCGCAAGCGGTTAGGGTGACGGGCGCTGTCTTTCTGAGCGACGGCTTTCACGCAACGGGGGAAGTCAGCCTGTCCGGAGCGGTGATTGGCGGGCAGTTGACCTGTCGCAATGGCCGGTTCGA
>DJBQ01000032.1:13053-17068 GCA_002430125.1 Rhodobacterales bacterium UBA5972 | reverse complement strand
TGAATGCGGCCTCGGTTGGCGATTTGGTCGACGATATGTCAAGTTGGCCTTTGGGTGGGCGCGTCGTTCTGGACGGTTTTACCTATGAGCGGATTTCGGGGGGTGTCACGCCGACTGATGCAAAAACCCGGCTTGACTGGTTGTCACGCGGCGACACATGGAACGGTGTATTCTTTCCGCAACCTTACGAACAACTGGCCAAGGTTCTGGGCGAGATGGGGCATCATTCGGACAGGCGGCAAGTGTTGCTTGAAAAGGAAACCAAGCTGGCGGCGTATCAGTTGCAGGAAAATATCAAACTTCGTCAAGACCTGCGTGCCAAGCGCGATGCGAAGCCCGCCCCGGCGGATCACTCTGATTTGTGCAACCAAGTTGGTTGGTTGTGGTTTCGGATCAACCTGATCCCGATATGGACATGGCTTCTGCGCGTGGTCGTTGGCTTTGGCTATGCGCCGCAGCGGGCGGCCTATTGGGCGATTGGTGTGATCACCGTGGCAACCTTGTTTTATATGGCGACCTATAACTTTGGCGGAATGGTTCCCTCGGCGGCTGTTGTTCTGGTATCTGACGGATGGCAGGCCAGCATGGCGGCGGCACCGGACATGTCTGCGCAGCATTGGCTGCAAACGGATGCGGGGCTGCATTATGAGCGGTTTAGTGCGCTGGCCTTTGCGGCGGATGTGTTCATACCGCTGATTGATTTCGGACAGGAAAGCACATGGTCAGCGACAACGGCAAAAGGGGCCGCCTCGATCGGGTTCGTGGCCTATTGGGCGACGTGGTTCATCAAGATTTCTGGCTGGTTCATCACCGCCCTAGGCGCTGCGGCGATCACTGGTATCATCCGGCGGGATTAGGCAGGGCGCGGCGGCCTTCGGGGTCTAGTATCCAGACCTGACCACCCTCGATCACGATGGCCGAGAGGTCGTGGCCATAGGCAGCGCCGGTGTCGATGTTGATGCGGTTGCCGTAATGGGTCACGGCGTCGATCACGGTGTGGCCGTGGATGATAAGCGCCTCAAAGGGCTCCATATAGTCGTGGAAGGCTTGGCGAATCCAGATCAGGTCGTCCTCGGTCTGGTCGGCAAGTGGTATGCCGGGGCGGATGCCAGCGTGCACGAACAGCACCTTGTCGGTCTGGTGATAGAGCGGCATGTCGGCCAGAAAGCGGTGATGCGCTTGTGGCAGATTTTGGCGAACAAGCGCCTGAAGCCGGGGCAGCGGCATGTCGGGGGGGCCTTCGACACCGTATGAATTGAGCGTCGTCCAGCCGCCCATGCGCGGGTGCAGCCACGTGTAATCGGGTCTGAGAACCGGATCGCACCAGTCTATATCCTCGACAAACTTTTGCAGAAGGCGGTCGTGGTTGCCTTTCAGCACGGTCCAGTTTTCGCCGTTTGCGATGCCGTTTATCAGGTGGTCAATCACGCCCTTGCTGTCGGGCCCGCGATCAACCAGATCACCGACATGGATTACCGGCGCGTCGTGATCGCCATGCTGTGCCTGATCGGTGGCGATGCGCTGGTGGATATCTTGCAGGCGGGTGAGGTGGCCGTGGATATCGCCGACGGCATAGATGCGGGTCACCATTGGGCCACCAGTTTGATGGCGGCCAGTGCGAGCAGCAAAAGGCCGAGCAATCCGGCCCAACTGCGCCATAAGGCGGCAACGGCCAGATCAATATCGCGCGCGTTCAGATAGTGGCGGCCTTTGGGGTTGACGAAGGGATCATCGGTCATTTCACCACCGTACATCCTTGGCCCGGAGATCGCCACATCCAGAACGCCGGCGGTTGCTGCCTCGGGCCAGCCGGCATTGGGCGAGCGGTGCAGGGGCGCGTCGCGGCGCATGATTTTGAAGGCGTGCCCTGAGCGGTGGACGCCGCAGATCAACAGGCCGGTCAGGCGGGCCGGGATCCAGTTTAGTACGTCGTCAAGCCGGGCAGCTGCCCAGCCGAAATCGGCGTAGCGTTCGGTGCGATAGCCGATCATGCTGTCGGCGGTGTTGACGGCTTTATAAAGGACGATGCCCGGCAGGCCGAGCAGCAGGAACCAAAAGGCAGGGGCGACCAGACCATCCGAGAAATTCTCGGCAGCGCTTTCGATGGCGGAACGGGCGGTGCCGGATTGGGTGAGGGTACGTGTGTCGCGCCCAACGATCATGGCAACAGCGGCGCGGCCTTGTTCGAGCCCTTGCTCGAGGCCACGAGCGACTGCCGAGACGTGGCGCATCAAACTGTTTTGGGCCAGCAGGATTGCGGCCAAAAGAATTTCGATAACCCCGGCATAGGGTAACGCAGTTATCGCAAGGGATAGAGCGAGGAGGGCGGTCAGTAAAATCGTGAGTGCGACGATGCCCTTGGCGCGACGTTTGGTGCCTTGGTTGAGGCGCTTTTCAAGGGAAGCGATGGCTTTACCCATCAGCGCGGCAGGGTGGGGCAGGCGTGACCACAGCCAATTTGGATCACCGATCACGGCGTCCAGCAAGAGCGCGATAATTAGCAGGGCAAGATGGCTTGTCATTGCGATTTCAGGGCGGCTTGCAGTCGGGAAAATGCCTGATCGCTGCCGGGAAGGCCAAGGCGGATCCAGGTTTTTGAATAGGGAAAAATCCGGCTGAGGATTTTGGCTTTCGCCAGATGGTTTTGCGCGGCGGCGGCGTCGGGCGTTTCATAAAGGCGGAAAAGATCGGTGCCGCCAACTGTCTGCCATCCGGCCGCAGTTGCAATTGCATCGAGGCGGGCGCTGGCGGCGGCAAGCCGGTCGCGGGTTACGCTGGCCCAAATATCGTCGTTCAAAGCGGCGGCACCAATGGCTAAGGCAGCGCCGGAAACCGGCCATGGGCCGCACAGGCTTTTCAGGCGCGCGTGGATGGCGGGCGCTGATATCGCAAAGCCAAGCCGCACCCCGGCAAGACCCCAGAACTTGCCAAAGCTTTTCAGGATCACCACGTTGTCATGATGGGCAAGGTTGCACAGGGAATGGGTGGGCGTCACATCGCAAAAGCTTTCGTCGATGACAACCAAGCGATAAGCCGATGGATCAATGTTGCCCGCGCGCCATAATTTTCCGTCCGGGTTGTTGGGATGGACAAGGACAAGAACGTCGGCGGGTGCAAGGTGCGGCAGCACTGACCAGCCTTGCGCGGCAAACGCGGCGGCGTGTTCGTTATAGGTGGGGCTGGGGATCGAAACGGTTTGGCCCGAGGCGAGGTGTGGCATCATTGCAATCAGGGCAGATGCGCCGTTGGCGGCAAGAATTTCTGCCCTGTTTGGCACCTGCCAAAAGCTGCGGGCTGCGGTTTCAAGCGCGGCCTGCGCCTTGGCGTCGGGCAGGTCGGTCCATGTGCTAGGTTCAAGGGCCGGCAGTTGATAGGGGGTGGGGTTGATGCCGGTTGACAAGTCAAGCCAATCGCCACGTGCGCCGCCATATTCGGCGAGGGCGGCATCAAGGCCACCGCCATGATCGCGGGTGGGTGCCCGGCTCATTCCGGGGGTCCGTCCAGCACTGGCAGGCGACTGACGAAATGGCCTTTGACGCCCTGTGGCCAACTGCGGAACGGCACTTGGCCGGTTTCGGTTTGCTGGTGCAGACGCGCGTATTCGACGATATCGGCGGCACTGTCGGTGGCTGGATCAAACCCGCCCATCACATAGGTCAGCTTGCCGTGCGCCTGAATGGCCAGATTGCAGCCTTTACCGCAACCCATCAGGCAGGCGTGCCTGCGGGTTTTGACGCCGGTAACGCCTTTGGCGGCGGCTTCGATCAGGTCGGCCAACACTTCGCCATCGCTTTCTTGGGCTCCCCGGTCGGCCCAATCCGGGCGCTTGCAGGTGTCGCAGATGGTGATGGTTGTTGATGTCGATATGGTCACGCGGTGGCCTCGTTCACTGGATGCGCCGATGTTCAAGCGGATTTTGGTAAGTGGCGCAATGGCAAAGGTGATCGGCGGCGGTTTTCCGGTGTCTTTGCGGGCGCGTTAACGAAAAATTAACGTAACTCCCAAGCACCTCATG
>DJBQ01000032.1:12547-12895 GCA_002430125.1 Rhodobacterales bacterium UBA5972 | reverse complement strand
GTTTTGAGGTGTGCATGATGCGAGTTCTGATTGTCGAGAGCAATGCCGCACTTGGGACAATCTGGAAGCGGCATCTGGAACGGCAAGGTCAATCGGTTGATCTGGTGGCCGATCAACCCGCGGCTATCGCGCATATTCAACGGCAATCGCCGGATATACTGGTGGTGAATTTGACCCTGACAAATGGCAGCGCCTTGGCGATTGCCGATTTTGCCAGCTATCGCGCGCCGCGTGCCCGGGTGATTTTTGTGACCAGTGGCAGCTTTTTCTCTGACGGTTCGATCTTTGCACATGTGCCCAATGCCTGCGCTTTTCTGCCCACCGGCGTGCCGCCGGATGATCTGGCGG
>DJBQ01000032.1:9998-12389 GCA_002430125.1 Rhodobacterales bacterium UBA5972 | reverse complement strand
TCGGATGATCTGGCGGCACTGGTGGCGCATTACGGGGTGCTGTCGATCAGCCCCGTCCGTGTGGTTCCATAAAATCAATGACCGGATTGATAGGAATGATCCGGTAGGGGTTTATGGTTTCGTGGCTGTAATGATAATGCCGGATGATGTGATCCATATTGACGGTTTCAGCCACACCCGGCCATTGATAAAGCTCGCGCGTATAGGCCCAGAGGTTGGGATATTCGCGCAGCCATTTGCGATTGCACTTGAAATGCGTGTGATAGACCGGATCAAACCGCACGAGGGTTGGGAAAAGCCGCCAGTCGGCCTCGGTCAGGCGGTCGCCCATCAGGTAGCGGTTTTCTGACAGCCGGGTTTCCAGCCAGTCAAGCGTGTCAAAAAGCGCAACAGACACCGCGTCGTAAGCTGCCTGCGTGGTGGCAAAGCCGCATTTGTAAACGCCGTTGTTAAAGGTGTCATAGATGCGGGCGTTTACCGGTTCCATCGCGGTTTGCAGATCGGTCGGCCAGAAATCCGAATTGTTGCCGGTCAGCCCGTTGAAGGCGGAATTCAGCATCCGGATGATTTCCGAACTTTCGTTGGAGACGATGGTGTTTTGCTGTTTGTCCCACAGGATCGGCACAGTCACACGGCCAGAAACGCCAGGGTCAGCGCGGGTATAGATATCGCGCAGGAACGCAGAGTGAAACAGCCTGTCGCCAGTGGCGCCTTTGTCATCGGTTTGAAAGGTCCAGCCATCGGTCAGCATGTCAGGATGCACCACGTCAACGCTGATATAATCGGCCAGGCCTTTGATGTGCCGAAAGATCAGGGTGCGATGCGCCCAGGGGCACGCATAGGAAACATAAAGATGATAGCGCCCGCTTTCTGCCTTGAAGCCGCCAGTGCCGGATGGCCCGGCACTGCCATCGGCGGTGATCCAGTTGCGAAAGCTCGATGTGCTACGCACGAAAGCCCCGCCCGAGGCTTTGGTGTCATACCATTCGTTTGTCCATTTTCCGTTGACCAATTGGCCCATTTAACCCGTCCTTGTTTTGGTGCCTTACACCTAACGGTTTTAGATTTGGAATAAATACCCCAATTTGAATAAGATTGTTTCCGTTATGGTGACAATGGCGTGAAGACCGCTGGCGCGGGCGAGGGCGCTGCCCTCGCGCTCCCGGGATATTTTTACCGAAAAGAAATGGAAGGCAGTGTCGGCGATGATCTAAAGGGCGGCGATTCCCGGATTGCGTTTCGGGGCGTTTCGGTTTCTAAGGACCGGGACGAAGCCCCAGATGGGGCCGGAGAGGTGCGCTGCAATCGTGATCGACCCAAACGGGGATCACAGGGGCAGCATCGTCGATGGGCCGGTGGCCCTGTTGCCTCTGGATATTTGGAACGGAGGTGGAATATGTCAAAGATAGGTGTGATGATTTGCGGCCATGGCTCGCGAAGTCAGGCAGCAGTGGATGAATTTGCGGTTTTGGCGCAGCGGCTGCCGGCGTTACTGCCCAGCGATTGGATGGTCGATTACGGCTATCTGGAGTTTGCCAATCCGGTAATCCGCGACGGGCTTGACCGTTTGCGCGACGCGGGCTGCGACCGGATTTTGGCGGTGCCGGGGATGTTGTTTGCAGCGATGCATTCCAAGAACGATATTCCGACGGTTTTGAACACTTACGCCGCCAAGCACGGCATTGACGTGTCTTATGGCCGCGAGCTTGGCGTTGACCCCAAGATGATCGCGGCAGCAGGCGCGCGCATTCAGGAAGCGGTTGACCGCGCCAATGCCACGCATGGCGAACTGCCGATGCACGAGACGGCCTTGGTGGTGATCGGACGCGGCGCATCTGACCCTGACGCGAACTCCAATGTCAGCAAGATCGCGCGGATGTTGTGGGAAGGCATGGGGTTTGGCTGGTGCGAAACCGGTTATTCCGGCGTGACTTTTCCGCTGGTCGAGCCGTGTTTGGAACATGTGGCGCGGCTGGGGTATAAGCGGGTCATCGTGTTTCCATACTTCCTGTTTACCGGGATTTTGATTGACCGGATTTACGGCTTTACCGATCAGGTGGCGGCGGCGCATCCGGATATACAGTTTGTGAAGGCCGGATATCTGAACGATCACGACAAGGTGCTGGAAACTTTTGCGGAACGGGTGACAGAGCAGGTTGGCGAGCTGCCACCGCCCAACTGTGCGATGTGCAAATACCGGGTGCAGGTTCTGGGGTTTGAGGCCGAAGTTGGCCTGCCGCAGGAAAGCCATCACCATCATGTCGAGGGGCAGGGTGCTGCGGCGCCGGGCTCGAACGTGGCGGATTGTGATTTATGCGATACCTTTTGCACTGGGGAATGCCGGTTGGAAGTCGCGGATCACGGGCATGGGCATGGGCACCATCACGACCA
>DJBQ01000032.1:0-9813 GCA_002430125.1 Rhodobacterales bacterium UBA5972 | reverse complement strand
CACGACCACGCGCATAGCCATGACCATCATCACCACGATCATGATCACTCGCACCAGCCTTATCCACATGCAAAACATCCGCTTGGGCCGGAAAGCGCGCGCAAGAAATGACCAAGGCGTTGTTTGACGGTTATCTGATGGTGGATTGGTCTGCCGCCGGAACCCGCAAGACGGGGGCTGATTCCATATGGCTGGCGTGGTTGCCACAGAGCGGGCGGGTGACTCTTGAAAACCCGGCGACACGGCTGGCGGCGATGGTGCGGATACGCGACATTCTGGCGACCGCACAGGGGCGGGTGCTGGCTGGGTTTGATTTTGCCTTCGGCTATCCTTCCGGCACGGCCAGAGCACTGACCGGGCAGGATGATTGGCGCGGGTTATGGGCATTGATTGCGGATGTGGTTTCCGAGGGCGATGGCAATGGCAATAACCGGTTTGATGCGGCGGCTGCGTTGAACGCCAAAATGGGCGGTGACGGGCCGTTTTGGGGCAATGGGATGAAGCGGGATATTGTTGGGCTGCCGCGCTTGCGCCCGCAGGGTTACGGCGTGAAATGGCCTGCCCAAAAGCGCCATGCTGAAACGATTGCGCGTGGGGCGCAGGAGGTTTGGAAGCTGAATGGGGCCGGCTCGGTCGGGGGGCAGGCTTTGACCGGGATTGCGTTACTTGAAGGATTGCGCCGTGATCTGGATGTGCGGGTCTGGCCGTTTGAAGCCCATGATCTGGGTGGGCATGTATTGGCCGAGATTTATCCGTCGCTGGTTCCTCCGCATCCGGACGAGGCGGTGAAAGACGCAGGACAAGTGCGGGCGTTTGCCGAGACGATCGCGCGGCTGGATAGGGCGGGGGAACTGGCGGCCTTGATGGCGGCACCTGCGAAAATGCCACCAGAGGTTTGCCGCGAGGAGGCGGTAATGTTGGGGGCAGGCATGCTTGATCTTTCGCCTCCGGCGGCGCGTATCGGCCACAAAATACGTTATGAACATGACCCGAAAGCGATTTACCGGCAGTCGTTCGCGACAGTGCGCAGCGAGGCGCGGCTGGAACGGTTTGACGTTGGCATGGCGTCAATGGCGGTGCGGTTGATCCATGCCTGCGGTATGGTTGAAGTGGCGGACCGGCTGGCGTTTTCGCCGGGTGCTATTACGGCTGGCCGCGCGGCATTGCTGGCCGGTGCGCCGGTAATATGCGATTGCGAAATGGCGGCGGCTGGGGTTATCCGGCGCTATCTGCCTGCGGGAAACGACGTGCTGGTGACGCTGAACGATCCGCGCGTGCCGGCGCGGGCGGCGGCGATTGGCAATACGCGGTCAGCGGCGGCGGTGGAGTTGTGGCGCGACCGGATCGAAGGCGCGGTGGTGGCGATTGGCAATGCGCCGACGGCACTGTTTCATCTGCTGGAATTGCTTGATCAGGGCTGGCCGAAACCGGCGGTTATTCTGGGATTTCCGGTGGGGTTTGTCGGGGCTGCCGAAAGCAAGGCGGCGCTGGCGGCAAATGCGCGGGGCTGTGAATTTGTGGCATTGCGCGGGCGACGCGGTGGATCGGCCATGGCCTCGGCTGCAGTGAACGCCTTGGCGGCCGGGCTGCCGGAGGAGCGGGAATGAGTATTTTTGAAACTATGATGGTATGGGGATGAGCGCGCCTTGGCTGCATATCATCGGTATCGGTGAAGATGGTTTAGACGGGCTGACGCCTGCGACGCGGGCTGTGGTTGAGGCCGCCGAGGTGATTGTCGGGGGGGATCGGCATCATGTTTTGGCGGCGGCTGTGGCAGCCCAGCGGGTGGCTTGGCCTTCGCCGTTTGATGCGTTGATTTCAACGCTGTTGGGGTTCAAAGGCAAGCGGGTTGTGGTGCTGGCAACCGGGGATCCTTTGTGGTTTTCGGTGGGCGCACGGATCGGGCGGGCGATTGATCCGGCTGAGATCACCTATCATCCGCAGGTTGGTGCGTTTCAATTGGCCGCAGCGCGGATGGGCTGGAGCATGGCCGATCTTGAAACGCTGACGGTGCATGGCCGCCCGGTCGAGCAGATGATCGCGTTTATTCAGCCGATGCAGCGGTTGCTGATCCTGACGACGGGTGCACAAACGCCGGCGCAAATCGCAGGCTTTTTGACCAAGCGCGGTTATGGCAACAGCCGGATGACCGTGCTGGCGGCGATGGGTGGGCCGGATGAGGCGCGGTTTGACGGATTGGCGCAAAGCTGGGCGCATATTGTGCCAGCCTTCAACACGCTGGCGGTGGAATGTATCGCGGCACCAGACGCAGCCCTGATGCCGCGCGTGCCGGGGTTGGCGGATGATCTGTTTCAGCATGACGGTACGATGACCAAGCAGGAAGTACGGGCGGCGACGCTGGCGAAACTGATGCCGATGCGGGGTGCCTTGTTGTGGGATGTGGGCTGTGGCTGCGGCTCGGTCGCGGTGGAGTGGATGCGCGGCGCGCGTTATGCGCGGGCAGTTGGGATTGAACCCAAAGCCGAGCGGCGAGTTTTTGCGGCGGCCAATGCGCTGGCACTGGGTGCGCCGGGATTGCAGATCATTGACGGCGAAGCACCGGATGCTTTGGCGGGGCTGGACGCGCCGGATGCGATTTTCATTGGCGGTGGCTTGTCGCGCGAGGTTTTTGCGGCGTGTTGGGACGCATTGCGCCCATTGGGGCGGCTGGTGGTCAATGCAGTCACATTGGAAAGCGAAGCGGTTTTGCTGGCGCTGCACGCGGAATATGGCGGTGATCTGGTCAAGATCGCGGTCAGTCGCGTGGTTCCAATCGGGCGCTTGCATGGTTGGCGGCCTTTGATGCCGGTGACGCAATGGGCCTTGGTGAAACGATGAACGGCAAGTTTTATGGCATCGGGCTTGGGCCGGGCGATCCGGAACTGATGACGCTCAAGGCGCATCGGTTAATCTCGGCGGCGGATGTGGTGGCCTATCCGGCGCTTGCCGGGGCGGAAAGTTTTGCACGGGCGATTGCGGCGGGCAGCCTGAAACCGGGCGCCGTGGAAATCGTAATTGATGTGCCGATGACAGTAGACCGCGCCCCGGCGCAGGCGGCTTATGACGCGGGTGCGGCCCGGATTGCCGAGGCTTTGGAGGCCGGGCAGGATGTTGTGGTTCTGTGCGAGGGCGACCCGATGTTTTACGGCTCGTTCATGTATCTGCATGCGCGGTTGAGTGGGCGGTTTGACTGCGAAGTGGTGCCGGGTGTTACCTCGATCACGGCCTGTGCGGCGGCACTGGGGCGACCCTTGGCGGCGCGAAATGACGTGCTGACGGTGATACCGGGCCCGCTGGATGCAGCGGCGATGCGCGCGCAGGTCGAGGCGGCTGATGCAGTGGCGATTATGAAGGTGGGGCGGCATTTGCCAAAGATCAGGCAGGTATTGGCCTCGCTTGGACTGAGCGCGCGCGCGGTCTATATCGAACGCGCCACGCTGGGGAACGAGAGGTCGATGCCTTTGGCAGATGCACCTGAAAATGCCCCATATTTTTCAATGATTTTAATGACAAAAGGGGATGATCCTTGGCTTTAGATCCGGTGGTAATCTGCCTGTCACGTTCGGGCGAACCTGTGGCGCATCAGGTGGCGGCGGCCTTGGGCTGTGCGGTGCATGGTCGCGAGGGGCGTGTTGATCGGGCGGATGCGTTCTTTGCAAATGCGCTTGATCATGTGCGGACATTGTTTGCAGCAGGCGTGCCAATTGTCGGGGTCTGTGCGGCGGGGATTTTGATCCGGGCAGTGGCGCCATTGCTTGCGGATAAACGCAACGAACCGCCGGTTGTTGCGGTTCCGGATGATGGCAGTGTAGTCGTGCCGCTGTTGGGCGGTCATCGTGGGGCAAACCGGCTGGCGCGCCAGATTGCCGAAGTTTTGGGCGCGAAAGCTGCAGTAACAACTGCGGGTGATGTGGCGCTTGGGGTTGCGTTGGATGAGCCGCCTGCGGGTTGGGTTCTGGAGAATCTGCAAAACGCCAAAGCGGCGATGATGGCTATGCTGAACGGCACGCCTGCGCATGTTGATGGCGATGAGGCGTTCAAAGCGGGGTGGCTTGACGATTTGCCAGCCGCCGATCCTTTGGCCGATGGTGACGTGGTTGATCTGATCTGCACGATGCAGCCTTGGCCGGCTCCGAGAGACACAACACTGATTTACCGGCCACAGCGGGCGGTTCTGGGGGTTGGTTGCGCGCGCAACTGTCCGCCTGAGGAATTGGTCGCACTGGTCGAGGGTTTGTTGGCCGGGGCCGGGATTGCGCCCAAAGCATTGCGAGCGGTGGCCAGCCTTGATCTGAAGGCGGATGAACCGGCGGTTCTGGCGCTGGCGCGGCATCTGGGCGTGCCGTTGCGGATTTTTACGGCGGCGGAACTGGAGGCTGAAACTGCGCGGACGGAAAATCCGTCGGACGTGGTTTTTGCCGAGGTCGGCACGCATGGCGTGGCTGAAAACGCGGCATTGGCAGCGGCGGGGCCGTCGGCGGGATTGGCGTATCCCAAAATCAAGTCAGCAATGGCCACGGCGGCTTTGGCGGTTGCACCGCAACCGATCATCGAACTACGTGGCAGGTCGCGTGGCAAGTTGTCGATCATCGGGATTGGGCCGGGGCAACATTCGTGGCGGACGCCGGAAGCCTCGGCTTTGGTGGCCCAGGCCGAGGAATTGGTAGGATACGGGCTTTATATCGACTTGCTGGGGGCTTTGGCGTTTGGCAAGCAACGCTCGGACTTCCCGTTGGGGGGTGAGGAAGACCGGTGCCGGTATGCGTTGGAACGGGCTGGCGAGGGGCGTAATGTGGCGCTGATTTGTTCGGGTGATGCCGGGATTTATGCGATGGGGGCCTTGGTGTTTGAATTGCTGGACCGTGGACCCGACCAGATGGGGGTTTCAGACGCGGCGCGGCGGGTTGAGGTGGTCTCGACCCCCGGCGTGTCGGCCTTACAAGGGGCGGCAGCGCGGGCGGGCGCGCCGCTTGGGCATGATTTTTGTGCGATTTCGCTGAGCGATCTTTTGACGCCGCGCGCCGATATTCTGAAGCGTTTGAAAGCCGCCGCCGAAGGTGATTTTGTGATCGCATTTTACAATCCGGTGTCGATGCGCCGGCGGACCTTGCTGGCCGAGGCGCGGGATATTTTGCTGGCGCATCGGCCCGCCGATACGCCAGTGATGCTGGCCAGTTCGCTTGGCCGGGCTGAGGAACATGTGCGCTATCGCCGGTTGGATGAGTTGCAGGTGGATGAGGTTGATATGCTGACGGTGGTGCTGGTCGGTTCGTCGCAATCACGGCTGGCGATGCTGGGCGAGGGGCCAAGGATGTATACGCCGCGGGGGTATGCACGGCGGATTGACGGGGATTTGTCTGAGGCTGGATAGGGGCGCTGCCCCTCTGGCCTGCGGCCATTCACCCCGGAGTATTTTTGAAACTATGATAATGAAAGTGTTGAAATGACTGTATATTTTATTGGTGCTGGGCCGGGTGATCCGGATTTGATCACTGTGAAGGGGCGGCGGCTGATTGAGCATTGTCCGGTTTGCTTGTTTGCGGGTTCTCTGGTGCCCGAGGCGGTTGTCGCTTATGCGCCAAAGGGGGCGCGGGTGATGGATACGGCGGCAATGACGCTGACCGATACGCACCGCGAAATTGTTGAAGCGCATCAGCGCGGCGAAGATGTGGCGCGGGTGCATTCGGGGGATCCGTCGCTTTACGGTGCGATTGCCGAACAGATCCGCAAGCTGAAAGCCGAAGGTATTAGGTTTGAAATTATCCCCGGTGTGTCGGCCTATGCCGCCGCCGCCGCTGCAATGGGGCAGGAACTGACGGTGCCGGAAGTGGCGCAAAGCCTTGTTCTGACGCGGATGTCGATGCAGTCGACATCAATGCCCGCCGGTGAAACGCTGGAGAATTTCGGCCGCAGTGGCGCGACTTTGGTGATCCATCTGGCGATCCGAAATATGCGCGAAATTGAACGGCAACTGGTGCCGCTTTATGGCGCTGGGTGTCCGGTTGTGGTGGCGTACCGGGTTGGCTGGCCGGATCAGATGATTATTCGTGGCACGCTGGGAGATATTCGCCTGAAAGTGCGCAAACAAAAGATCACCCGAACCGCGTTGGTCTTTGTCGGTCCCGGCATGGCGGAAACCCAGGATTTTGTGGATTCAGCCCTGTATGACCCGGCGAAGCCGCATGTATTGCGCCCGGTTGTCGGTGTTGAGTTGGTGGAGGAACACAACACCTGACTATTTTACATAAGTTTCACTTGCCCGAATCGGTGTTTCGCTGACCACTGGTTCAGGGACGAGGGGACCGACAATGATTTACGATCTGCCAGACGAGGTTCGCAAAGGGCTGGAATTTGCCCGCAAGCGGGACATGGGGCGCAAAAACCGGCTGCGTGTGCATGTTGGGGAAAATGTCCACAGCATCCTGCGCCTGTGGGATCAGGGGTTTGCGCTGGACGCCCAAACCGCGCCGCTTATTCGTGGATTTGTGGATATCTATGACAGCGGCAAACAGTTGTATCAGTGCCTTGTCATGTGTTCGTCAGTTGAAGGCGGGGAACGAATTTACGAATTCAAGCGCCAGACCGCGGTTGTCACCGAAGCACCGGTTGATTTTTGGCGCGACCAGAATGCGCCGGTTGGTCTGTTGACTTAGCTGGTTCTGATTGCCGAAGGTCGCATAAGCGAAAACAACGGTGTGGCGGATAATTTTCGATCATCTGACGAGAACCAAGGGGTTTCTTACCGAACCCACGCAATTTTCGCTGAAAAATGCCAAGACATTCCAAGCCGGTCTGATAGAAGGCTGAAAGCAAAGATTCCAAAGGAGAAGTCGCCGTGATCAAGACCCCATATTTGTTGTTTCTGGGCGATGCGCCGGATGCATTGTCTGCGAAAGTGGCGCAAGGGATCAAAGATTGGCGGCCCGATGCATCGGTCGGGCAATTGCGCATGGAGGGTTGCAAGGCAGACGTGAAACTGCCCGACCTGACATTGGCCGAAGCCAAGGCGGCGGGGGCGAAAACTCTGGTGATAGGCGTGGCCAATCGCGGCGGATATATTTCAGCGTCGTGGAAAAAGGTGCTGATCGTGGCGCTTGAGATGGGCTTTGATCTTGCGTCCGGCTTGCACAATCTTTTGCGCGACGAACCTGAACTTGTGGCCGCGGCCAATGCCAATGGGGGTATGTTGCATGACGTGCGGGTGCCGTCGGTCGAGTATCCGATTGCTAATGGCAAAATCCGCAGCGGCAAGCGCTGTCTGGCGGTCGGGACGGATTGCTCGGTCGGCAAGATGTACACCGCGATTGCGATGGAGCGGGAAATGCATGCGCGCGGTATGCGGGCGACGTTTCGGGCAACCGGGCAGACGGGGATTTTGATCACAGGTGGTGGCGTGCCACTGGATGCGGTGATTGCGGATTTCATGGCGGGCGCGGTGGAATATTTGACGCCGGACAATGCAGACGATCATTGGGATCTGATCGAAGGGCAGGGGTCGCTGTTTCATGTGTCTTATTCGGGGGTGACGCTGGCGCTGGTGCATGGTGGGCAGCCGGATGCATTGATCCTGTGCACCGAACCAACGCGCGCGCATATGCGCGGTTTGCCGGAATACCAGCAACCAAGCCTTGAAGCGTTGCGCGATACCGCGCTGACCTTGGCGTGGGTAGGTAATCCGAATTGTCAGGTGGTGGCGGTGTCAGTCAACACGCAGCATTTAAACGAGGCGGATGCGCTGGCGCATATGGCCGAGGTCGAGGTGCGGATCGGATTGCCGACGGTTGACCCTTATCGGCAAGGTGCGGCGCGTTTGGTGGATGCGTTGGACGGCATCACGGCGCGGCAGAAACCAGAAGCGGCCTTGACCGGTCATATCACGCCCGATGCGTAAACTTCAGTTGCAGGAGGGGACGCTGTGAAATTGTCAGTAACAGCCGATGTTTTTCGTCTGGCGCAGGTCTTCACCATTTCACGCGGTTCGCGCACCGAAGCGCACGTGTTAACGGTGACAATCACCGACGGGGCTTACGTCGGGCGCGGTGAATGCGTGCCTTATGCGCGGTATGGCGAAACGCTGGAAAGTGTCGCAGCACAGATCAAAGGGTTGGCGTTGCCGCTGGCCCGCGATGCTTTACAAAACGCGCTGCCCGCTGGGGCGGCACGTAATGCGGTGGATTGCGCGCTTTGGGACTTGGAGGCCAAGAAAACCGGCATTCCAGTCTGGCAGCTTGCTGGATTGAAGGCCCCGCTGGCTGAGGTCACCGCCTATACGTTGTCGCTGGATACGCCCAAAGCGATGCAGGCACAGGCGGCAAAATATGCGTTTCGGCCGCTGTTGAAGACCAAGCTGGGCGGTGGGCCGGAAGATGTCACACGTATTCGGGCGGTGCGCGCGGGGGCGCCTGACGCGCGGATTATTGTTGATGCAAACGAAGGCTGGACGCCGGAGCTTTACCAGACCCTTGCGCCGGTTCTGTTGGATTTGGGGGTCGAGATGGTCGAACAACCTCTGCCCGCCGGTCAGGATGATGCTTTGCTGAATATGGACCGTGTCTTGCCGGTTTGCGCGGACGAAAGCTGTCATGACCGCGCGTCACTGGCGGGGCTGGTTGGTAAATATGATCTGGTCAATATCAAGCTCGATAAAACCGGCGGTCTGACCGAAGCGCTGGCCTTGCGCGCAGTTGCACAAGAATATGGTTTCGGTGTGATGGTTGGCTGTATGGTGGGGTCATCGCTGGCGATGGCACCGGCGGTTTTGGTGGCGCAGGGTGCGGCGTTTACAGATCTCGACGGACCGCTGTTGCTGGCCGAAGATCGCGACCCGCCGCTTGACTTTGATGAGGCGGGCGTGCATCCGGCAAAAGCAGCACTTTGGGGTTAAAGAAAGGGATAACATCATGAGCCGTACCGTATATCTGAACGGGGAATATCTGCCCGAGGCCGAGGCGAAGGTGTCGATCTTTGACCGGGGCTTTTTGATGGCTGACGGGGTTTACGAAGTGACCTCGGTGCTGGACGGCAAGCTGTTGGATTTTGCCGGTCATGCCGTTCGGCTGGAACGGTCGTTAAACGAGCTTGATATGGCCAGCCCGATTTCGATGGAAGATCTGTTGGAGGTGCACCGAGAACTGGTGCGGCTGAATGGTATCAACGAAGGTATGATCTATCTGCAGATCACCCGGGGGTCATCAGGCGATCGGGATTTCGCATTTCCTGACCCGAAAACGACGTCCTCAACAATTGTCCTGTTTACCCAGAGCAAGCCCGGAATGGCCGCTACTCCGCTGGCAAAAACCGGTATCAGGGTCATTTCCATTGCCGATCAGCGCTGGGCACGACGGGATATTAAAACCGTGCAGTTGTTGTATCCGTCGATGGGTAAGATGATGGCCAAGGCGGCCGGGGTCGATGACGCTTGGCTTGTCGAAGACGGGATGGTGACCGAGGGCACCAGCAACAACGCCTATATCGTCAAGGGCAACCGGATCATTACGCGCAACCTGTCCAACGACATCCTGCACGGGATCACCCGCGCCGCAGTTCTGCGGTTTGCGCGCGAGGCCCAGATGGAGGTCGAAGAACGGGCGTTCAGTATTGCCGAAGCACAAGCGGCGGACGAGGCTTTCATCACATCGGCGTCGATGTTTGTGATGCCGGTGGTCGAGATTGATGGCGTGGCTGTTGGCGGTGGTAAACCGGGGCCGCTTGCGACGCGGCTGCGCGAAATTTATCTGGACGAAAGCCGAAAGGCGGCGATCTGAGGTCCGTTTTCCATTTCTTTTCGGTTAAAATATCCTGGGGGTCCGGGGG